>OZ244943.1:1958333-2284722 GCA_965222305.1 Reichenbachiella sp. | reverse complement strand
TCTTTTCTATGGCCGGGGTGACCAAAATCTATCCACCTCAAAAGCAAGTTTTAAAAAATATCTACCTCTCATTTTTCTACGGCGCCAAGATCGGCGTGCTGGGGCTCAACGGATCGGGAAAATCTTCCCTGCTCAGGATCATCGCTGGGGTAGACAAAGACTATAGGGGTGAGGTAGTATTCTCTGAAGGGTACAGTGTGGGTATGCTCGAGCAAGAGCCACAGTTGGATGCCTCCAAAACCGTAAAGCAGGTGGTAGAAGAAGGCGTGCAGGAGATTGTGGATTTACTCAACGAATTTGAAGAAATTAACGCAGGTTTTGCCGAGCCGGAAGTGCTCGACGATCCGGACAAAATGCAAAAGCTGATAGATAAACAAGCGGTGGTACAGGAAAGGCTGGATGCAGCCAATGCCTGGGAACTCGATAGCAGACTTGAACGGGCAATGGATGCCTTGCGCACCCCACCGGCCGATGCCAAAATAGAAAACCTTTCTGGAGGGGAGAAACGAAGGGTGGCCCTGTGTCGATTGCTGCTGCAGGAGCCGGATGTCCTTTTGCTCGACGAACCTACCAACCACCTTGACGCTGAGTCGGTGCTATGGCTGGAGCAGCACCTCAATCAATACAAGGGTACGGTGATCGCCGTGACGCACGACCGGTACTTCCTCGACAATGTGGCCGGGTGGATATTGGAGTTGGACCGTGGAGAGGGCATTCCCTGGAAAGGGAACTATTCTTCATGGCTGGATCAAAAGCAAAAGCGTCTGGCCCAGGAAGAAAAAACAGAATCGAAAAGGCAGAAGACCCTGGAGCGGGAGCTTGAGTGGGTACGCATGGCCCCCAAAGGTCGACAGGCCAAAGCCAAGGCTCGTTTGAATGCCTACGATAAGCTGGCCGGACAAGACGCCATAGAGCGCGAAGCAAAGCTGGAGCTCTACATCCCGGCCGGGGAACGGCTTGGATCGAAGGTGATCGAGGCAAACAATGTGTCCAAGGCTTTTGGGGATAAGCTCCTGTACGAAAACTTGAATTTCTCCCTGCCGCAAGGAGGGATCGTGGGGATCATCGGGCCGAATGGTGCCGGTAAGACCACTTTGTTCAACATGATCACCGGTAAGGAAACGCCCGACACGGGTACGTTTGAGATCGGCTCGACCGTGCAGATCGGCTATGTGGATCAGGAGCATGACGACCTGGATCCCAACAAGACGGTGTGGGAGGCCATTACGGATGGAAATGAACTGATCGAGCTGGGAGGCAAGCAGATGAACTCACGGGCCTATGTGAGCAAGTTTAACTTCGGTGGCTCGGATCAGCAGAAAAAAGTGGGAGACCTCTCCGGTGGGGAAAGAAACCGTGTGCATCTGGCCATCACGCTTAAGCAGGGCGCCAACCTGCTGCTGCTCGATGAGCCTACCAACGACCTGGATGTCAATACCCTTCGTGCCCTGGAAGAAGGGTTGGAAAACTTTGCCGGATGTGCCGTGATCATTAGTCACGACCGCTGGTTTTTGGATCGGGTGTGTACGCATACGCTGGCCTTTGAGGGGGACAGCCAGGTATTCTACTACGAGGGCAGCTTCTCAGAATATGAAGAAGACAAGCTCAAACGCCTCGGCAATATCGAACCGAAAAGGATTAGGTATAAGAAGTTGCAGTAGGTTAGTTTAGCCCTTGCCGGTGTTGTCACCGGCAAGTCTGATTGGCATCGAAGATTGTTGGTCACAAGGCCAACGGCATAATTGATCGTAGAGTACCCCTCACACCATTTAGTTTAGTTTCTTGACAAAACGGCTACTCATCCAACCCATGGATTTATATCCTCCTGATCTACTGTGATATGGCAATAAAGATTTGATGGGATCCAGATTGTTTTCCATAATTACAAACCACCATACCCTTCCAGTATCATCAGTTGATTCTGCTATCGCCGAACCTCTGGATCCACTTGGATAGATAGCACAAGTGTTTCCATCGAATGTTTCAGGCCAAGCGTTGAATTCTGTTAGTATTTCTGGAGTTGCTCTAAGTTTGTACTCAGCATTCGTAGTGATAAATCGTATTTCATCAATGAACCTCATAGGTTCGGCAGTTCCTTCCATATAACTGATATTAGATACATCTATCACTTTAATTCCTAAATATGCGTAGGCTAAATAAGAGGAAAGAGTATGCACTTGACCTAAACAGCAGGGCCTCATATGCGTCTTGATTTCTAAGCAATTCAATAATCTTGTTCTTTCAACTCTAACGACTTCACCTGCAATTACATCCGATCGTTCAAACTCAGAACCATTGTTAAGATAAATTATGGCTCCAAAATCTTCCCCAAGGGGGCCGCTGTATACTAGATCCAATAAGCCGTCTATATTAATATCGATTATGTGATAGCCAATCATCTCGGTAGAAGTTCCTTCAAATTGCTCGTCAAATTGTTTAAACAAATCAAATTTCTCCCTTTCAGTAGTTGCTACCTCCAATTCTGCCCATGCACCATATCCGCTGGGACTTAGGTAGTTTTGAGCATTGGTGTCAATAGCAAGTATTGCTAATAGTGACAGAAAAGCTGTTTTCATGATTTGTTTTGAGATGTTAATTCGCTGATTTTAGGTGACCTCTATGCAATATATAATATTTAGATCTCTTGACTTTGAGGCGCAACTCCAACACTTGCCACAGCTCGCAACTACGACCCGGTATCCTATCTGTCTCGACATTTGATTAAATTAGTCCTTCGACATTTCCCAAATCGAACCTCTTAAATCAAAACCCATGAAAAACCCGTTGCTCTGCCTGGCCGCTGTGCTTATTCTATCCCATTGTCAACCGAAACAGGAAGTACCAAAAACACCAGCCGCCTCTACGCTGAAAGAAGCCTATCAAGAGGCATTCAAGCTGGGAACGGCTCTAAACGAACCCATCGTTTCGGGTGAAGATGCTGCCTCTCAGGCGATCGTTTTGAAGCACTTTAATACTATTACACCGGAGAATGTGATGAAAGCCGGCCACATCAATCCCGAGCCCGGGGTGTTCAATTTTGAACCGGCGGATGCCCTGGTGGAGTTTGGAGAGAAAAACGATCTGTTCATTGTAGGGCATACCCTGGTCTGGCACAATCAGACCCCTGGTTGGTTCTTCAAGGATGAGCAGGGCAATCCCAACACCCCTGAGCAGCAAATTGAGCGGATGCGTCAACATATAGAGACGGTAGCCGGGAGATATGCCGGTCGAGTCCATGCCTGGGATGTGGTGAACGAGGTGATCGACAATGACGGCTCCTACCGACCTACTACCTGGGTCAACGGCTGTGGAGGCGGTGACGAGATGGTGAAAAATGCCTTTCGCTTTGCCAGTCAATATGCACCAGATGCAGAGCTGTACTACAACGACTTTAATGCCTGGCGACCCGCCAAGCGAGACGGGATTGCCAGAATGGTGAGGATGGAAGGCATCAAGGTAGATGGTGTAGGCATACAGGCGCACTGGGGCCTCAACTTCCCCAAGAATGAATACGTCGAAGCAGCGATTGATACGTTTGCAGCGCTGGGCGTGAAGGTGATGATCACGGAATTGGATGTGGACGTATTGCCTTTGACGAAAGAAGGACAGATCATCGGTACGGGTATGATGCACCCTCAATTTCAGCTGGAGGAGTTTGAAGAATTCCTGGATCCGTACAAGGACGGTTTGCCCGCTGATGTAGAGCGACAACTCAACGATCGCTATGCAGAGCTTTTTGGGATATTCTATGCGAAGCGTGACAAGATCGATCGTGTGACGCTGTGGGGTGTAGGTGACGACATGTCATGGAAAAACGGCTATCCCATCCCCAATCGCACAAACTATCCATTGTTGTTCGACAGAGCCAAACAGGGAAAGCCGGCACTTGATGCGGTGCTGAGGGTGCCGGAGGGTAGCTAGTTAGATCGCTTCGCTCTTGCTGGTGCCGTCAATGGTAAGTATGATTTGAAAGTGTTGGTCACAATCAGTCCGACATGGTCATCCTGGCGGAGACCAACAATGGCGATAAAGCAGTCGATAGCAGCGAAGGGAGTGCTGATCCAAGCTACAAGCTCGAACCAACAAGAGATAGATTAATCCCTGCGCCAAGGTTCGAGTCCTCTCGAACCGAGAATCTACATTTTATAACCTTTCTTTAATGCCTTAAGCGAGGATTTAGATAATTCGGTTTGATGAATGGATTTCCAAAGATCGACTGCTTCCTTAAATGTGGGTATTCCGAGCTTTTTAACCGCTTGCCCCCAAAGTACCAAGGCATATTCCTTGCTACTATAAGCAATACCGTCAAACAGAATTAGGGTGTCTGTTTTACCTTCTTCATCAAGAATTTTATTGAAATCAAGTTTCCCGCCAATTGATTCCGTCCTTCTGTATTGCTCCGTTGATTGTTGAGGTTCTTGAGAAAAAGCAAGGCTTAAGACGGAGGCCGTGAATAGGATAGTTAAAAAGCTCTTCATAACGGATTAGAATTAGTTTTTGGGATTTACCAAATATTTAATGTTCAATATACGCCCACTCTGATCGTAGTTTGCAACTACGATCTATTATCCTATGCTTCACCAAGTTTCGAGTCCTCTCGAACCCCTTTTACCTTATCACCAACTTCCGGCTTTCAAGGATTCGCTCAGAATTTCCGGTGATGAATACGACCATTGCGTAAATGCCGGGAATCAGTTCTACGCCTTCCAATACCTGTAGCTCGTGAATGCCCGGTGTAGACAGCTCAGTTTCTACTTGTCCGGCTTTCTTACCCTCAATGTCATAAAATGTAATGCTTACTTGAGAAGGTTCACTCACATTGACTGGCAACAAAGCCTTGCCGAAGGTTGGGTTTGGATAGGGGCTGCCAACCCCGACCTGGTTGCTGGCTAGATCCGCCACAAATAGTGGAGGTTCGATCACTTCGCTGCCTATTTCCGAGTCAAATACGATTCCCGCACCTAGTTGGACAAGTATAGGAATGTCCTCAGCATCATGAGCCTCATAGGTATAATAATCAGAAGGCCGAAACGAAGTCCCTCTTTCGTCCCTTCGCGAACCACTGCTCACGAAGATATTTCCATCAGCGTTCATCACATTGTCGCCCCCTCCGGCACCGCCGACCACCGGATGTGGATCGGGTACGTTTAGAAAGTAATTATTTTCTACATATACATCTCCGTCTATTCCGGCCATTACACCACTGCCAAGGACATCGTTGTAGTAGTTATTGTACACGTGGACCTTACCAAACCGGACTCTGGGTAGGCGCTCGCCGATGCCCGCACCATTCGATCCGTCAAACCAGCAATGGTGAATGGTCGAGTTTAGATGTCCTACGTCCTGAGGAGAATCATCCCCTGATCCTATGAGCATGACCTTGTTGTGGTTGTGGAAATGACACCAGGATACAGTGACAAAATCCGCTCCGTTTTTGATGTCAATCAAGCCGTCATCGAAGTGGGATAGGTCGCAGTGATCAACCCATACATTTGTAGAGTTGTTGATTTCAATAGCGTCATTGTCAGTGGTTTTTCCCTCCCAGTCGACATAGGCATCCTTGAAGGTCAGGTATCGGATGGTCACGTTTTCTACATCCCTGACCAGGAAGCCCCCTCCGGAAAGTACCGCACCGTCTTCATGCCCCAGGATTGTTTTATTCGACCCGACCGGAATCTCATGTCCGAAAGGAGTAATCTCAATAGTTCCCTGTACAATCACTACGGCAGGAGTAGATCCACTGATGGCAGAAGCAAGTTCTGCTTGTGTCGTGACGGTGATCGGTGTAGCATCGCCGCCTCCTGTGACGGGGTTGCCTTCATTGCACCAGCCGATGCTTTCGTCCAGGTTGGCATAGATGCCTTGTGCCAGGAAGATCGCATTGACTTGGGTATCGTCATTGATTGTTAGGTTAATTTCTGGCTCTGATGAGGTGATTGCTCCGCGCCATCCCCCGAAGGTTGACTCAGCGTCGGCAGAGGCAGTCAATGTAACGCTGCTCCCGCTTTGCTGGTAGGAGATGGAATCCGCACCGCTCACGCTGCCTTCACCTACTATGGTGTACTTCAGCAAGTGCACATTCTCAAACGAACCGGAGAAGTCTATTTTGTCCAGGTTGGGGCCTCCTTGCACTGTGGCGGACTCCAGACGGATGACGTTGATGCCCTGCACAAAGTCTACCGTTGCATCATGCGTAAGCCAGGTAGTCCAGGCGCCCGTTGCCGGGAAGTCAAGTGTAGAAACCTGTGTGCCATTCAGGATGAGGTTCATCGATCGGGTAGGAGCAGAGGCATATGCGTAGTGAAAGGTCAAGGTCTGCTGTCCGGCCTCAGCGATGCTAAAGGCGAACTCAGCATAGCTACCGATTTCATTGTCCAGGTTTACATAGCCGCTGCCTGTGCCACCGTGCTCCGTTTCTATGATTCCATGATGGATGATCTTGGCATTTTCTGCCTGCAGGGTTTGGGCTGCATTGGCGGATGAAACACATACCAATAGACCTAAAACTGCTGCTGACAGCCTCGAGATCCTCTCTCTTTTCAACTTGTTCATGTTCAATGTTACTCATTTATAATAAGAGCATGGCCTCGTTGAAATGAATTGAAGGTGGGATGTTAATTATTGTTACAAATCACAGCGCCTATAGCTGCAAACTAATAGCCAGCTGCAGGGTGTTGCTTGTCATAAAGGTCGTATACGCAAAGCCCTTGTAGTATCTGAGATTCCAGATGAACTCATGTTTGGGGCTGATTTTCATGGGTACACCTATGCCCGATGCAACTCCATAATCAAAGTTTGTGAAAGGATTGTATTCAGTGCTTTGACTAAAGTAGTGAGCACCAGACGAGTGATAGACATCCTGATTTCTAAAGTACTTTTCATTGAAATGCTTGTTGAAAAACATTCCGAGATAAAACCTGGGAAAGAAGTACTTTTTTGGAACTCGATATTCCAGAAATATGGTGCTGTTGATGGACTTGTAAGAATATTCAATTTGTTCCTCATAGGATTGCCGGGTTTCACCCAGATCATTGTATGTATATGAGGACTCATAATTCTTATAGTCGAAAGATGTCTCGCATTGTACACTGATTCGTTCACTTATCAACGGGGCGTTTATATTCATAAACAAACCACCCGAAAATGAAATGTTTGTGTTGAAATCTGCATGGCTCAGGTAATACTCTTCTGTTGAGTATTTTCCTGTCTGATGTCTTAAAGAGGAGGCCGTGCCCAAAGCAAGTAGGCCCCATTTAAATCTGGTTCTGGCAGGTTTCTTTTCATATATAAGGCATTGTTGATCAGGGCATTGCGCCATATGATAGTCGTGCGCAATTTTGATCAGAGAATTATGACTTAAACTGACGTTGTTCGTTTTATTGATGATCTCCTGATTGTCATCAAATGCCATTTTGAGCATGCCTATATACTCCTTGGATTCCCGTGAATATTTTTTTCCGTCAATATAGAGATGTTTTACTTCATTTTTCAGAAGCGTGAGACCGCTACCATCATCCAAATAATAAGATTCACCGTTTTGGTTCTTTAAGTAGAAAACATCTACTGTGCCGTCGATTAGAAATTCAAGGAAAACGATCTCCTTTGCTCCGTCAGAGCTAATGTCCCTGCTTACATAATATTTGCCTTCAATAAATCTGTAGCCAAATATTTCACCGGGGTGGTACTCATTTTTATTACCCTGATCGTCCTTAAAAACACACTTTTTCGAATGAGATGTACTACCCAGGTAATTGATAGTTCCATAGAGAGTATCCATTGCCGCTGTGATGGCAAAACCGGTTCGATAATCACCTTGACCCAAAGTCTGATGACCAATGAAAATGGAAAGAAATAAGGCCAAGGATTTGTAGTTTGACATGAAGGGAGAACAATAGCAGAGATTCGTCAAGGGAACCTCTGCTTATTTTTTATTTCAACACCGCCAAAGCCGCATCATAGTCCGGCTCTTCGACGACCTCCTGCACCTGCTCGGCATGAAGGACTTTTTTGTTTTCGTCCAGCACGATGAGCGCCCGGGCATCCAGTCCGGCGATGGGACCATCGATATAGGTGAGGCCATACGCCTTGCCAAACGACCCATCCACATAGTCAGACAGCATTTCCAGCCCTTCGATGCCTTCAGCACCGCAGAAGCGGGACATGGCAAAGGGGAGGTCTTTGGAAATACACAGTACCGTGGTGTTGTCCATGGAGGCAGTAAGTTTGTTGAATTGCCTCACCGATGCAGCACATGTGCCTGTGTCGATGCTATGGAAAATGTTAAGAACCAATCGTCCAGAATAGTCAGATAGTTTGACTCGTGAGAGGTCTTCTTTGACCAGTTCAAACTCCGGGGCGTTTGAGCCTACTGCCGGCAGTTCGCCAGATGTATGTATTTCGTTTCCTTTTAGTGTTACAGTTGCCATTTCGTATTTGTTTTAGGTTTCAGGTAAATATAAAAAGATTGAATTCGATAATAGAAAATTGCTCTCGGGTTCCGGTTAATTTATTCTTGTCTCATGTAAGAGGCTTTCTCAAAAGCTTGTCATTTCGACCGTGAGGGAGAAATCTTATTTTGAACAATTCCGGTAATCAACACAATAAGATTCCTCATTTCTTCGGAATGACAAATATTTTCACTATTGAGACAGCCTCTTACTTGTTAGAACTCCAAAAATTTATCGATCTGCTCTTCCAATAGTGAACGGTACAACTCAGAAAGCTCCCCATCCTGAAAATTCTTTTCGATGTGATACAGCTTGGGCTTTTGGGCCAATACATGGGTGCCGCAGTAGTTGAGAATATCGGTCAGATGGCTGATGGCCAATCCACCACCCTGGATACCTGATGACAGCCCGACCAATGCCGCTTTCTTATCTCTGAAGGTGGTGGGAAACTTCAACCCGTCAATAAAGGCCTTCAAAACTCCCGGGAATGATCCGTTGTACTCTGGTACGATAAACACCATTTTTTCAGACTGGTGCATAATGTCTCGATAGGGGTTGAATTCTTCGTTTTTGCCTGAGTTTCTATACAGAGCCGTGCCGATAAAGTCCTGGGGTAAATCTTCGAGATTGATCACCTCGGCTTCAATACCTCGTTCCTTGAGGAGGTCTTGATAGATGGCGGTGATTTGTTTGGAAACGGAATCTTCCCGGTTGGTGCTGCTGATAAGTGTGATCATAATTTTTGTCGTTTGGTTAATTAGTCAAACGAAGAATGCTTTCGGAAAAAGGGGCAATTTAATGAATCGTGGTTATGGGTCTATCAATTCTGTCGATCTTGAATGGTTCTACTGGATAAATTGATGCGGCGGGCTTATTTTTAAAATATGAAACGACAGATATTCCTTTTTCCACTTTTGTTTGCACTCATTCTTTCCATTCAAGCCCAATCTCAGGAACACGAAGACTACACCGCCCTCAAAAAGAGCCCGCAATACATTAAGTGCATTTTGGTGACTCATGATCGGGACAGCATCCCTGCGTTGATGGAAAACCATCGGGAGCCGTACAAGCGCTATGGTGACAAGAAAGGTAAAATAGACCTGGTGCTGTCCACCGAAGGAAGGCAAACACTCAAAGCTGAGGAGTTTATCGCTTACGAGCTGACTCTGCGAAACAAGAAAAAGGTTCAGTTCTACTCTGTCGACGGACAGATCGTTACGATTAAGATAAATGGTGAAAGCATCAAATTGTTCGAAAGGGAAGAGTTCGTGATCAGGGCGCCGAAGCATGCGATCCTGGTCAATCCTAATGTGAGAAAGAGATACCTGGTGAGAAAAAAATATGAGGCCTACCTGACTGATGTAGACGACATAGCGGAGCAGGATTTGCTGCTAGAATATTTTGAAGATTGTCCGGCATTGCAGACCCCGTTGAAGCAGGGCAGACTCAAGGCCCGGGATATTGTCAAGCTGGTACAGCGATACGAAAGTTGCGATAATAAGTCAGGTTATTGAATCATTAATGTCTAACAACTCAAGTCACTTCCAGTATCAGGGATTGTCTTTGTTCGATCCCTTCAATTGCTGGATGCTGAAGACTATGTAGTGGTCTATGCCGTATTTCTGCCCCCAATTTTCAGAGTCCGTTCCATTGCTATTTAGTTCACAATACGAGAATGCCCCAGGGTAGTTGGGTATTGGATAGGGTGTACTATAGGCAAGTAGGTTTATGGATTGGTATGGTGAAAAACATGTTCCCTTCTCCTGAGAAACAGGTATCAGTGCATATTTATCGCTAGCGGTTGTTCCGTATTTTTTGGAAGTTGAAAAGCGAGGTAGTCCGAATTGAACTTTTACCGAATCGGTGCTAGGTTTTTGTGTGGCAAATCTTATACGCACGGTATCAGAGTCATTTTTCAGATTAAATGCTTTTGTGTTGACAATTGTGTCAATTTTAACCAACTCGTTGCCTTTATATTCCTTAGAAATTAACAAAAAATGGTTCCCAATTACCTCTGAGCCAAAGAGGTCAACCGTTAAATAACCTATGTCAAGTAAAGCACTCAGGTCTTGAAGCTCTTGGTTTTCAATTCCTCCAATATTTATCTTTAGCGAATCCGACACCTGAGCATAAGATATTGTGGCTAGAGTGAGTAATACAACGATCGAAAATTCTTTTTTCATGATTAGGTTGTGATTGGTCTCGGGTTTTTAAGGGTTAAATGTAATTAATATGAAGGGGCTCAGGCGATATTACTAATCATCGTCCTCATCGTCCGACTCATGCTTTTCTTCGTACTCGTCCCTGATGTCGTCTTTGAGATTGCCATCCTCATCATAGTCATCGTCCTCTTCGATGATCTCTTGCGCCTCGGCCACTGACATCCTGACGAGGTAGTATCGATCATCCGTCTCAAAGGGCAGGGCACTTACATACTTCCCGTCCTTGTTGGTGAAGCGGATCAGGTTATCTTCAAACCCCTCAGGATAAAACAGCTTAATGCGCTCTTGTATGTTGGCGTCCAGGGCGTCATAATCCTTGATGACCCTTGGTTTGTTGTTGGTTGCTGGCATATGAGTATTGTTGCGTTATGCCACCAAATAAAGTGCATTATTTGTAAAAATGGGATTGTCGTATTTTAAATTTTTATGTCGATTGAGAAAAAATAATGTTTGGTGATTCGAGAATACCTATAACCTTGTGAGGTGCCTAGAAAACAAAAAAACCCTCAACCAATTGGCTGAGGGCTCTGCGAATATAAGTAGGAATTATTTTTGTAATTCTTTCTTTGTCTTTTCCAGCAAGGCTTTTGTGAGCCGGATTCCTTCTTCGGGCGAGTGCTTTTTCCCTTCATACTCGATCCCCACATATCCCCTGAACCCGGAATCTTTTATAATAGTAAACAATTTTTTGTAATCGAAGTTGATTTCTGAGCCATTATTATCAAATTCAAAGGTCTTGGCGCTCACTCCTTTGGCATAAGGCATCAATTCGGCCGTGCCTTTGTACAGATCGTATCGCTCTAGGCATTCGTAGTTTTCATCGCGCTTTGGACAGAAATTTCCAAAATCGGGAAGTGTACCGCAGTTGGGTAAATCGACCTGTTTTATCACCTCAGCCAGCCAATCACCTCGAGACGAAAAATTCCCGTGCGGCTCTACGATCACGTTGATATCAAAGTCTTTGGCAAAGGAAGACAACCGACCCAACCCATCTACTGCTGCTGCTTTTGATTCTTCAAAAGAGCCATCTCCTCGGGCGTTTACCCTTATCGAATGGCATCCTAAATGTTTTGCAGCCTCTACCCATTTGTAGTGCTTTTCGACAGATTCGGTCAACCGCTCCGGGTCGGTAGCAGCCAGGTCTCCCTCATTGTCGACCATGATGAGCACGCTGGTTACACCCAGATCATCTGCGCGTTTCTTCATTTCATCCAGATAGGCTTTGTCTTTAGCCTTGTCAGGAAAAAACTGATTGACGTACTCTACGGCCGAAATGTCGAATTCTTCTTTTGCTCTCCTGGCAAAATCCAGATGATCCATTGCCCCTGAAAAGATGGCTTTGTTGAAGCACCATTGCGCCAGTGAAATGTCGAAATCAAACACAATCTCTTGCTTCGCAGGGCCACTGCATGCTTCGAATATAGTACTGCCAAAGGCCAGGGCTCCGGTAGCTAGGCTGGCCTTTTTGATGAATATTCTTCGATCCTGTATCATGCCTTATCTCCAATGAGTTTTTTTCTGTTGAAATGCAAAATGCCAAATGCTATGATCAACACGGCAGGAAAAAGAGCAAGATTGTCTAGCGTTGCTTTACCGGCTGCCAGGTCTGCGGCAGCACTGTCTAATCCACTGGCAATCGCATTGGCTCGTTCACCATCCAACCATGATCCAATGACTGGTTGCCATATTCCTGTGGCGAACATGCCCGCTCCACCAATAAGGGACATTCCCAACGGACCTGTTTTGGGACAATATTCACTGATGAATCCGATCATGGTTGGCCAAAAATAACAAACACCAATTGCGAACAGAATAGCAGCCAAATAGACCATGCCGCCGCTGGCGACACTCATGCTATAGATTCCGATCGTGGCTATAATGGACGACATCCATAGTACGCCCGTAGGATTCAATCGATGAACAATCGGGCCTGCAAAGTATCGTCCTAAAGCCATGAGTGTAGTGATCATCGCCAAAATCAACATGGGATGAACACCGGAGGCTCCTGCCAGAATTTTTTCGATCCACTGTTGTGTACCTAGCTCCGAAGTTGCAGTAAGCGTCATGCAGACAACCATGAAGAGGTAAAGGGGTGACAGGAGGCTTTTGATATTAGTTGCCGTAGAGGTTTCTACATTTTCCGTTTCTGGGAAGTCGGATGTGAAAATGAGGAATGCATAGGCTAATGTTGGGATCAATATAACTGCTATTTGCAATTGCCAACCGAGCTCCATATTTGTCATGCCCAAGGAAATCAAGCTCCCAATCGCCAGGCCGCCTGGAAACCAAACATGAAATTTATTAAGCATGGTGGTTTGATTGTCGTGGTAAATGTCTGCGATCAATGGGTTGCAACCTGCCTCTACCAATCCATTGGCAAAACCAATCAAGAAGGTAGAGATGAGCAGACCCCAAAATCCTCCTGCCGTGATGGTCAATCCAAGCCCAAGTAGGTGACAAACAAATGCCAGGATGACTAGTCTCTTGGCCCCGATAAGATTGTAAATGAGGCCACCGACCATGGTAGCGACCGGAAATCCCCAAAAAGCCATGCTGTTCACCCAACCCAGTTGTGTGTCGGTGAGGTCGAACTCAATTCCAAGTTGGTTTAGAATGCCGGCACGTATGGCGAAGGTCATGGCTGTGACCACTAGGGAAAGACAGCAAGCAATGAAGAGCTTGTTGTTATTGCTGTTGGTTGACATAATCAATAGGTGTTTAAGTTTTAGAGATAAAAAGTCTTGTATGATAAGGAGATTTTCGTCCTTTCGCAAGGATATCCAGGGGCTACCCATGGGTGCTGAGGCCCTGATATTCAAATCATCCGGTAATCGGAATCACTACATCCCCATGGATGGATCGAGGCTGCACTAATATCGTATAATGATCCTTCGTTGGCTTTTGATGGAGAATCGAATAGTTTACAGTAAAAAATGACACTATGGCCCGAAAAATAAAAATGGGAATGATCGGCGGTGGCTCCAACTCCTTTATCGGGGTGCTGCATCGGTTGGCAGCCGCTATGTCTGAGGACTATGAATTTGTCGGCGGTGTTTTTGGTTCGCGATACGAAGAGTCCATTCGGTTCGCTGAGCAAAAAGACATGGATACTTCACGTGTCTATCCCGACGTGACCATTTTCGTGGAAAAGGAGAATGCCTTGTCTGGGGCAGACCGCATCAAAGCAGTGGTGATCGTCACACCCAACAACCTTCATTTCGCACAAGCCAAAGAGCTGATGGAAGGGGGCTTTCACATCATTTGCGACAAGCCCATTACGATCACATCGAAAGAAGCCATCGAGTTGAAAACCTTATCTGAAAAGCAGAATTTGGTGTTTGCAGTAACCCATACCTATACCGGCTACCCGATGGTCAGGGAGATGAAGGCAATGATCGAGCAGGGGGTGATCGGTGATATCCAAAAAGTAGATGCCCAATACTACCAGGGCTGGATTAACCCGGCGATGCAGGATGACGAAATAAGGAAAAGCATTTGGCGACTCGACCCCAAACGTACAGGGATCAGTAGCTGCATGGGCGATATAGGCGTACATGCTTTCAACATGATCGAATATACCACTGGCCTGCAGGTGGAGAAGGTACTTTCTGATTTGTCTACTTTTCATGACGATAACCCTTTGGATGTGGATGGATCGGTGTTACTTAGGTTCAAAGACACCAACGTAAGAGGTTTGGTCAGAGCGAGCCAGATAGCCACTGGGGAGGAAAACAACCTCCAAATCATGATCTATGGTTCGAAAGGTGGATTCCTGTGGAAACAGGAGGAGCCAACCTTCTTAAAGCATTTTGTAGAGGGAGAGCCGGCACGGATCATCAAACCGGGCAATGCGTACAATACAGATTTTGCACAGGCCAGCACACGGATGGCACCCGGGCACCCTGAAGGTATTTTTGATGCCATGAGCTTCATCTATGCTGGAGCCGCCCAGGCAATCCGTGGCGAATCTCCCCGGGATGGAGCCTATCCAACGATCCTTGACGGGGTACGCGGAATGCAATTCATTGAGTCTGTGGTAGAATCAAGCCAACAGGATCAGCAATGGATCTACCTCTAAACTTTTAACTTTCGTACTTTCAACTTTAAACTCACCGAAATGAAAACCATCAAAGGCCCGGCCATCTTCCTTGCCCAGTTTATGGACGACAAGGAACCTTTCAATAACCTCAAGAGCATCTGTGAATGGGCAGCTTCCCTTGGATATAAGGGCGTGCAGATTCCCGCATGGGAGCCTCGCTGCATCGACATCCTTAAGGCCGCTGAAAGCAAAACGTACGCGGATGAGATCAAAGGGATCGTCAATGAGGCGGGTCTTGAAATCACTGAGCTGAGTAGTCACCTGCAAGGTCAATTGGTAGCTGTGCACCCTGCCTATGGGGATATGTTTGACGCATTTGCTCCAAAGGAGGTACAGGGAAAAGATAAAGAAAGAACTGAGTGGGCAGTCAATCAACTCAAGGCATGCGCCAGAGCCAGCCAAAACCTCGGTCTAAATGCCCATGGCACATTCTCAGGGGCGTTGCTCTGGCATACGGTCTATCCCTGGCCGCAACGCAAACCAGGAATGGTCAAAGAGGGTTTTAAGGAACTAGCCAAAAGGTGGACGCCAATTTTGAATGCGTTCGATGAGGTCGGTGTGGACGTCTGCTATGAAATTCACCCGGGAGAAGACCTCCATGACGGCATCACCTTCGAAATGTTTTTAGAGGCCACTAACAATCATCCCAGGGCCAATCTGCTCTACGATCCCAGTCACTTTGTACTTCAGCAATTGGATTATCTGCAATACATCGACCTCTATCAAGAGTACATAAAGATGTTTCATGTCAAGGATGCAGAGTTCAACCCAACAGGTCGATCAGGAGTCTACGGCGGTTTTCAGGACTGGATTGACCGACCGGGACGATTCCGGTCTATTGGAGATGGACAGGTCGATTTCAAATCCATTTTCAGTAAGCTGACGCAATTCGATTTTGATGGCTGGGCTGTACTTGAGTGGGAGTGCTGCATGAAGCACCCTGAGGACGGGGCTGCAGAAGGCGCCCGACACATCAGTGATTATATTATCCGAGTGACGGATAAGACCTTTGATGATTTTGCGGGGTAATAAAAAAGCCCTGATCCTACTAGAGAACCAGGGCTTCTGATTGGTTTGGAGTTTTCTTAGTTCTTTTCCACAACTTTGGTTACAGTATAGAGATCGTTCTCTACCTTGTATCTATACTGGCCTGCTGGGAAAGCAGACAAGTCAAAGCTTTTAGCGTACATTCTGCTGTCCACATCGCGATCAGCGTAGATCAAATTGCCTTCAGCATCAAAGATTCGTACTCTTACGACTTCACCTTCCAGTTTCTGGAACCTCACCATTACTTTGGCATCGTCTATAGTAGCGATTACCACGTTCAGCTCAGAACTTACGACTTTTTTGTTTTTGCTTCCTGCAAAAGAAAGAGTCGATACAAGTACAAATAGGGATAGCAGTGCGGTTTTAATTGTCGTATTCATTTCGGTATTATTTTGTGTGTTTCAGTTGTATTACAATGCAAACATAGAATCGGACATTTACTCTAGAAATGTAAAATCGGTGAGCTTAAGAATTTTTCCGGTGAACTTAACAATTAAATATTTGTATGAATTTTAGACTATTAAATTGACTTATATAAAGATTTAAAAAAAAGGAATAGCTAAAACACCCTGCTTTCATCAGTATCAAAATTGAAGCTTTCCAGTTCATTCCAAATGAAAGCATTGATGTCGTCATAGTTAGCAATGATCGTCTCATGGACTAAGTCGGGGATCGCAAAATCCGCCGGTGGCTCAACCCCATACATAGCCGAGTATGTGATCAAACTAGCGAGGAAGTAGATGGAGGGCCTCCCGTGCGGGTCTGCATCTTCGTAGAGTTCATCGGCGGTCAGGGTAGAAAGACCAAGCTCAGGGTCGGTCAGCATCTTGCTGATGATAGGTCCGACGGGTATCATCTTGATGTCTGCGTTGGGCATCTCATCGATGACCGCATCGTGATAGTCGATCCACCAGTCGTGAAATTCCCCCAATGTATATTCATGGTATTCGGTAAACTCTTGCGAGGTAGGAGGGAAGTTATCCGTGTACGGTGCCATGTCAGGCCAGTTTTCATAGATATAAAGCGTAATGTTTTCGTCTTGCTCTAGCACCCAGCTAAAAATATCCACGGTGGCCTGCACCGGGGATGTTTCTGGTTCCACACCGTAGTAGTTTTCCGTAGCGGGCTGCCATTGTACGAAGTTTCCGGCGGTTAATAGGACAGAGTTGAACTCGGCTTCTGCAAAAGTTTCCAAGTCAGAGTCCCAGGCTGGCTGTGCATTCTGAAAGCCCCACTGCGCAAAGGGAGGCAGATCATCATGCTGGGGAAGGAATCCATACTGACCACTCACGGCATACTGGTACCCTGCTTCTTGTGACAGGAAGTGCATCCAATGCGGCACTGTCGTTTCATCACTTGGGGTAGGGTAGAGAGGGGGCGTATGTACGATCAGGCTGTGGCCGAAAACGAAAGTTCGGAGGTTTGTGGTAGTAGGTTCTCCAGCTCCTGTACTGTCCGATGGATTGTTGGGTAGATCGTCATTTGGATCTTCGATCACGGGATCATCAGACTCGTTGCACGCAAATAGGGATACCAGGAGGAGGGTGAGTGGGATTAGATACTTCATGTTTTTTGTTTTTGTTCCGCCAATAAACGGCACACCACTCATCCTGGTATATTGATTTCGACGACTTCTTCTAAAAGTTAGACGAACAGGAGCACAAGCGTCAGTACAACGCCAGCAGCGGTATAGATCATCCCTTTTTTGAAAACACTTGAGCCTGGCATAAACATCCAAAAAGATGACACAACGAAAAACAGCAGACCCAGGCCAAAGAAGATATTTAAAAAGAACAACGGATCCTGTGACCGGGCTTTATGTAAATGTGTGAGCTTGTCCAGTAGATATGGGAGCTGCTTAGTGACATAGTTTGCCTCTCCTGTTTGCTTGTTGTAGACACCGGCATCAAAGTACGCGAGATCACCTTCCTGTTTTGTGAATTTGAGATTTCTAATCCTCAGTGCCTTGCCAAGCTCGTCTTCACCCATGTTAGGCTCGACGGATTTTGTCATTTGTTTTTCCACTTTGAAGGTGTCCGAATCCCTGAAAATCAAAACAATTCCACTCAGGGCATAGACTAACATTATTCCTGACAGGAAAAAACCCAGGTAACGGTGTAGTATTCGCATTTGCATCTTTCTGTTTTTTGATGCGAAGCTGTGGCAAAATTTTGAAGGAAATGTGATTATCCGGATTAAATCAGCCGACAAAATTTGCCGGCTGATTTATGTATTCCAAATATCAACAATGCTGCCCCAGATAATTGGAGCATCTCCCCGGTAGGTTAGTTTAGGGATTAGGCTTCAACTAATAACCTTTCTCATTAATTGACTAAAGCGCAAAACGTCAACAGGTGTTTTCAATTTTTTTAAATTGCATTGACCAATTCGCCAATCCCATGACGCATAAAATACTGATCACGTACCTTTTCTGCCTATGCGCTATTGGTGCGTTAGCTCAACACGACGATTTATTGAAGAGAATACATTCGGTCAGAGACTCAATTTCTGATCCCCGGGTTTTTGTAGACCAAATGAGGTCTATGGCTTCTGAATATCATCATTCACAACCAGAGAAAATGGAGTACATCGGGGAGTACCTGGTCAGTATGGGGTACGAACTAAATGATCAATGGATATTGGGCCGGGGATACGAGTTGATGGGATCTTCTAACATCTACACTGATTTTAGCAAGGCGGTAGAGTATCTTCTCAAGGCTGTAGACGTCTTTGAGAAACTCGAAGATCAGTATTGGCTCTCAAGTTCCTATGCCGGGTTGGCGCTGGTGTACCAAAGCATGAACGAGAAGGACAATGCCTTAAATGCCATCAACAGGTCAGCGCTGTACGCAGAGACGAGTGGAGATTCTACTTTGGTGTCCCGGATTTATACCAACAAGTCATCGGTTCACTATCATTTCAAAAACATCGATTCGGCCCTGTACAACGCTAAGATTGCGCTAAACTACAAAAGGGCTCTGGGCCAAAAGCGAGGAGTGAACCTAATGCTCCTGAATATGGGAATCATCATGGCCGACTATGACTCTTTGCTTGGAGAGAGCGAGGCGTATCTCATGGAAGCAAAGGAAATGGCTGGTACAGATGGAATAATGGTTTCGGATGTGGTTGCTAATATGATCTACCTAAACTACCAAAAGCACGATCTGAAATCATGCTATGCTTACATCGACTCGGCCGTTTGGGCCTGTGATACGGTTGAAAATGATTACACGCTGCAGGCAGTCCATCGAATGGCACAGGAGATTTATGGAGAATTTGGAGTGATGGACAAGGCCTATGACCATTTGCTCAAAGAGTACGCCATGGAAAAGGAGCTGAGAGGAGTAGAGGTGCAGAAGAAGTTTGAGGTGCTTGAGCTCAACTACGAAAACGAGAAGGGCCTAAGACAAATCGCTGTCCTGGAAAAAGAAAAAGCCGAGACGCAATTTCGCTACACGGCGGCCATTCTGGTTGCGCTGATCGTGTTCATCCTTGGAATACTGGCCTATGTGATCACCCGAAGAAACGCTCTGATAAGGGAAAAGGGCCTAATGCTGGAGATAGAACACAAAAAGCGCGAACTGGCCTCCTATGCGATCAACTTTGTGCAGAAAAACACCCTTTTCAGCGAACTCAAAGAGCGACTCACTTCTCTGCATCAAAAACATGCTGATGCGGGTGGCGAGATCAAATCCATCCAACGAGTGATCGATGAAAACTACCGTGCCGACAAAGAGTGGGAGAACTTCAAGCTCCGGTTTGAAGAAGTGCATCAGGATTTCTTTCCCACACTTACACGTCAGTTTCCCGACCTGAGCGGAGCAGAGATCAAGCTTTGTGCTTTGCTCCGGTTGAACCTAAACCTCAAGGAATCCTCAAATATTCTGGGCATTTCCCCTGACAGTGTCAAAACAGCCCGTCACCGATTGAGAAAGAAACTGGGACTCAATACTGAAGACAACCTGGTGCAGTTTTTAGCCGCGGTGGCATAAACCTAGCAACTATTTGCCTATAGCCTCGATATGATTGACTATGATTTTTGATTCCAATTTAATCTCACGCAGCATGCCAGTGGGCGCAACAAACAGCCCGCAGAAGTAGAGTCCATCTGTACCCAGATTCTTTCTTTTGGTGATGGGCATTTCGAGCTCTTGCCACCTTTCCTTGGGCAAGTCAATGATGCCCTCCAGTCCGTGCTCATAGCCGGTGCCGTAGACAATCGCATCAAATTCCACCTCAGAGCCATTTTTGAATCGTATGTTTTTCTCATCGATAAGTTCAATATCATCCTGGACCACGATATGGCCTTTCCTGATCAGATCCAATGTGCCCAGGTCGAGCAGAGGGATTTGGTGATGCATTACGATCTGCTCCCTGGGGCCGTAGGGGAGCTTGCGCAGGCCATATTTTGTAAAGTCACCGATCAAAAATTTCAGTAAGGGTTTGTTGAGACGATCGGTCACCCTTGGCGGGAAATTGGACTGGAAGATCCCAATGGTTAAAACAGGAATGCCCAGGATTTCCTTGGGGATGATGTTGACCGGTGACCGGACAGACATAAAAGTCCTGGCTCCATGCTCATGAAGATCAATCGCGATTTCACAGGCCGAGTTGCCAAATCCAACTACCAGCACATTTTGGTTTTCAAACTCGCGACCATTTCTATAGGCAGAACTATGGATCACCTGTCCGGGAAAGGACTCTAGTCCCGGTTTATTAAAAGCCCTGGGTGTGTGGGCCTTGCCGGTGCAAAAGATCACATGTTCAGATTCATAGGTCTCATCGTTTGTCACCGTGATCCAGCGATCATTTTCTCTTTTGACCGAGATCACTTCAGTATTGAAAATGGGATTAAGTCCCAGCATGGAAGCATAGTCCTCCAGGTATGAGACTACCTGATTCCGCGAGGGGTACTTGGGCGTGTCTTTTGGGTATGGAACATACGGCAGGGTGGAGGCGCCTTTATGGGTATGCAAATGAAGTCGATCGTAGTGGTTTCGCCATGACTGCCCCACCATGTCGCTCCTCTCCAGAAGTATGAATTCATGCCTGATCCTTTTCAACCGGGCGGCACAGGCCAGACCTGCCGCACTGGCACCAATGATCAATGTTTGGGTTTTGGGCATTTAAAGAGGTTTTGACTAAGAAGATACCAATAAAAATGGTCATTTACTCGTGCGGAGTGCGAGTAGTCCGAAAGTTGGCCCGGGTGCAAGGATAAGAAATAGGTATACCGAAGGGAATGCTTCCTGTGCCCAGGAGAGCAACTGGATACTCACGATGGTGATTGCAAACCCCAGGCAATTGACGATGGTGAGCGCTGTGCCTTTGTTTTCGGCATCTGCATTATGGGCCACCAGGGTGGAAAACTGCGGAGAGTCGGCAATCACAGCCATTCCCCATAATAGTAGAAAAGCGGTGATCCCGCCATTCGGAAGAAATTGAAATACCCATGGTGATATCAGGCAGCAGACTCCTGAAATTACCAGAGCCCACATAGCAACCCTGGCTGCGCCGTGTTTTACGCTAATATAGCCACCTATTACACACGCCACTCCTCCAATACCGATGATCGCGAACGACAACCAGGAGCCGGATGCATCACTTTTTACAAATTCCGCTAAGGCGAAAGGCACAAACGCCCAGAAGGCATACAACTCCCACATATGACCAAAATACCCAAAGGCAGCTGACCGAAATTCTTTGTTCTCAAACACCCGGTAAAATATCGATGGATTAAAAGCGGTTGCTGACCGTCGATAAGGACCATCAGGAACCCACAGATAAATCACAATTCCGCCCAAAGCAGCAAGGGTAGAAGTAGCAATTATCACCCATGTCCAATCATATCCGAGTGATGCTGCTTTGATGAAATGCGGAAAGGCCGTACCCAGCACCAATGCCCCAACCAGATAACCCAGTGACAATCCCAGGCCCTCCTTGAAGTAATCCGCAGCGATTTTCATTCCGACAGGATAGATACCCGCCAGGAAGAAACCGGTGCCAAACCGAACACCAACCAAAGTGTAAATGCTATGCTGACCCAACAACATCAGGAGATTGATGCCCGAGGCGATCAGGGCGCTGAACAGGAATACTTTTGAAGGTGAGAATTTGTCTGCCACTGTGAAGATGGCGAATGTCAAAGTACCCAGAATGAATCCCAGTTGCACTGCCGAAGTGAGGTGTCCCAGGGCCTGATTACCCAGATGGAATGCTGCGATAAGCTCCGACATGATGCCATTGCCCGCAAACCAAAGAGAGGTACAGCAAAACTGGGCAAGCACAATGACGGTAAGAACCGTACTTTGTCTATTCATTGAAATGAGTTACTTCAAAATATGTCGGGATATAACCAACCTTTGTATCTCGGAAGTTCCCTCACCGATCTGAAGTAATCTCTGGTCGCGGTAAAACCGCTCCACATCATACTCTTTCATCAGGCCATAACCTCCATGGATCTGCACGGCTTCATCGGCTACTTCCTTGGCGATCTCCGAGCAGTAAAGTTTAGCCATAGCGGCCTCTTTGCCAAAGGGCTTGCGCTTTTGTTTGAGCCAGCAGGCTTTGTAGAGGAGGTTTCGGGCCAGCTCGATTTTGGTGGCCATGTCAGCCAGCTTGAAGGCGATCGCCTGAAACTTGGCAATCGCACGCCCAAACTGCCTGCGCTCCTGAGCATAGGCCAAAGCTAGTTCGTACGCCCCTTGTGCGCACCCGAGCCCCATGGCAGCGATCGATAGTCTGCCGCTATCCAGGGTGGATAGCATAATTTTCGAGCCCTGGCCTCTGCGACCCAGGATGTTTTTCTTGGGTACCCGACATTCGTCAAAAAATAACTGTGCGGTGTTAGAAGCACGCCACATGAGCTTGCCATGCATGGTTTTGGAAGTAAAGCCGGGAGTGTCTTTTTCTACAATGATGGTCGAGATTTCCTTACGCCCGTCTTTGTGAATATCGCTGATCAGCTGTACGGTCACCCCTTTGGTGAGCCGGGTGTCTCCGTTGGTGATGAAAGTCTTGGAGCCATCGATGACCCATTCATTCTTTTCTATCCGAGCTGTGGTCTGGCTACCTCGCGAGTCCGATCCGGCCTCAGCTTCAGTCAAGCCAAAGGCCCATAGCGCCTCTCCGGTACATAGTTGGGGCAGATACTTTTCCTTTTGTTCTTTGGAGCCAAATTTTCGGATGGGGCCGACACCCAGGGAGTTGTGCGCAGCGAGCGTCGCTGCATGCGAGCCGTCTACTCGTGCGATTTCCTCGACCGCTATGATGTAGGAGAGGCTGTCCATGGCATTGCCGCCGTATCGGGTAGGCACCGTGATCCCAAACAGTCCCATTTCTCCCATCTGGCGGGTTATTTCTTCTGAAAAAGTCTCCGTGTCGTCCAGCTCCCGGGCTTTGGGTTTGATCACCTGCTCGGCAAAATCCCGAACCGATTGGCGTAGGAGGTCGTGCTGTTCATTGCAAAAAATATCCATATCACTTCGGGTTTACATGTTTTAATAAAGACGAGGGTACCCATACCTTTTGTTTTAGCAGGTGGGAGGCAAGCATTTTCCCCTGGGGATCGATTCTGCCTGAGTAGGTGCCACCCCCATCGAGGACTTTCGTCAAAAAGAAATTGAACCCCTGGATGTTGGGTAGTTCGTATCTAACTACTTCTCCTTTGCAGAATTCCTGAAACCATTTTATTAGCAGCTCATCCGTAAGGTGTTTGTCCAAAAAATCATACGCTTCATGCGAACGAGCTAATACTCCTATGTTGGCATTGTCACCCTTGTCACCCGATCGGGCAAGGCATAGGTCGACCATATCTGTCTCCATATAACCATCGATCGGTTGACTAATGTCCTGTGCTTCGGTGGAGGGTAAAGGACTTCTTTTGTATGCGTATTTCTCGTTGTAACCTTTTGGAGAAAGGCTTGCAATCAGTTCTGAAGTTCCATCAGATTTGATTTCGTGTACCTCTAACTTGAGGTCGGTTTTATTGACCAGCGTGGGCCAATAGGATACCACTTCCTGTACCCTGGGTCTGCCTCCTGAGGCCGCCAGTCCTTGTGGGCCTGACAGTATGAGTCCGGCAATTTCTTTAGAAAAGGTTTCCAGCTTCTTTCGATCATGGTCGAATACCGTGAACTGAAGCAGTATTTCTTCAGAATCTTTTTTACGGGTGCCTAAGGCATCGTATCCGATTCTGTTGGTGGCGGTTTTTTCAAACTCAAAAGGAATCCGATCCCAAAAGACCTTTTCAAGTATCACGGCCTTTTCGTCAGCATTTCTTCCACCCACGACCACAGTTCCAGTGGCTTTGTACCCGTTTTGATAGGCCATCGATACCTTCCACGTATCCGGTGTGGGTTTACCTGTGACGCTTGAGACCTTCACCTCATCAGCGCCAATATCTTCTACTACCATAGTGGTTAGGTCGGCCACTACATCCGGCCCCATATAGGCCTGTGGGTCATTGATTTCGTATACGAGCTGTTCTTTGACAGACCATTGATTAACCAGGCCACCGGTGCCGGGAGCTTTAGTTACCTTGAATGTACCGGTTTCGTCCATTTCAATAATGGGAAAACCGAAATTATCCCAATTTTTAATTTCCTGCCAATCGGTGAAGTTGCCCCCACAGGCCTGAGCACCACATTCCAGCACATGTCCCGCGACCATGGCAGCGGCCATCTTGTCCCAGTCATCGGTAGGCCATCCCAATTCGAACACTAAAGGCCCAATGGTCAGGGCACTGTCTGAGGCTCTTCCGGTAATTACGATGTCCGCTCCGGCCTCCAGTGCCTTGATGATGCCTTCAGAGTTGGTGTAGGCATTGGCTACAGCCACAGATCCTTTGATCTGATCAAAAGGCTCATGCGTCTCCATGTTTTCGAAAGAGTGGGTGACGGATAGTTCGTCCAGACGATCCAAGATATCATCGCCTGAAACGGCCATTACTTTTTTTTGAAGCCCCAGCTCGGAAAGAAATTGTTGAACTTTCAGGGCGCATGCCACCGGGTTTTTGCCTCCTGCATTGGTGATGATTTTAGGCATGTCGTTGGTGAGAAAGTCTTTCGCCAATTTCAAATGATCAATAAAATCGGGCACGTAGCCCAATTCGGGTTTTTTGATCAATTGCTTATGCAAAATGCTCATGGACACCTCGGCCAGATAGTCCCCGACCAGGTAGTCTACCTTGGCATGTTGTAGCTGTCGTTTCAGTGCAGCGGGTTCATCACCCCAAAAACCGCTGAAGTTGCCGATACGGACTGACTTATTCATCGCCGATCCAGTTGGGTTTTCTTTTTTCAAAAAAGGCCGTCATTCCTTCTTGTCCTTCTTCGGACATCCGCACCTTTGAGATCCACTCGGCTGTTTTTCGTTGGGCTTCATCGAGTGACCATTCGTTTGCGATCCGGTGAATCAGTTTTTTGGTTTGCAGCACAGCTTTCGGGCCTGATGAAAGCAGCTCCTCCATAAGTGAATCCAGGGTTTTGTTGCATTCCTCCTCAGGACCTCTATAGTCGATCAAGCCGTACTCGACAGCCCGTTTTGATTCGATGCGATTACCTCGCAGCATGATGGACTTGGCTCGTGTCTCTCCCATCCGTTTGACGATGTAGGGAGCGATGCAGGCCGGGATCAGGCCCAGATTTACCTCGCTCAGGGCGAAATAGGTACGCTTGATCGCCAGCACATAATCACAGGCAGCCAGCAGGCCATTGGCACCACCATAGGCTGCTCCGTGGATGATGGCGATCGTTGGGCGTGGAAACTCATAGAGCTTTCTCAAACATTCGCTGAGCTTGAGGCTTTCTGCCAGGTTTTCCTCGTAGGAGTAGTCTTTGGCCTTTTTCATCCAATTGAGATCTGCCCCTGCGCAAAAAGCAGGCCCCTTGCCTCGAAGTATCAATATCCGGTTGCCTGGGTCACTGGCCACTTCATCCAGCCCCTGGATTATCTCCAGGATCATTTCTTCGTGAAAGGCATTTCTCACCTCAGGGCGGTTGAGCCAAAGGGTCGTGATGCTTTCCTCCTTTTCCAGTATGATGTATTGATATCCCATGCTACATTCTAAAAACCCCAAATTTTGTTTCCTCAATGGGCTTGTGCAGGCAAGCTTCAAAAGCTCGGGCAAGAATGTCTCGAGTGTCTTTCGGTTCTATGATGCCATCATCCCAGAGTCGGGCAGTGGCATAGTAGGCGCTGCCTTCTTCTTCATACTTATGCAGGATGTCCTTTTTGAGTTGGTCGAGATCACCCTTGGCTTGTGCTCCGTTGCTCTTCATCTGATCCTTTTTTATCGTGACCAGTACGCTGGCTGCCTGTTCGCCACCCATGACGGATATTTTGGAGTTGGGCCATGTGAAGAGGAAGTTAGGGTCGTACCCGCGCCCTGCCATGGCATAGTTGCCCGCACCAAACGAACCTCCGACGATGAGGCTAATTTTTGGCACTTTCGTGTTGGCCACTGCATGGATCATTTTGGCTCCGTCTTTGGCCAAGCCGCCGTGCTCGTATCGCTTGCCCACCATAAAGCCGGTGATGTTGTGCAAAAACAACAGAGGGATTTTCCTGGAGGAGCAGAGCTCGATGAAGTGCGTTCCTTTGAGTGCAGACTCGGAAAACAGAATGCCGTTGTTTCCGATTATGCCCACGTCAATTCCTTTGATTCTGGCAAATCCGGTGACCAATGTAGGACCGTATCTTGCCTTAAATTCCTTAAATTCACTGCCATCTACCAATCGTCCGATGACCTCTCTCATGTCAAAGGCGTTTCTGAGGTCGGTAGGGATGATGCCGGGGATATCCTCTATACTAAGCTTGGGCTCAGCGTATTTTTCTTTCTTGTTGGGAGCTTTTTGGGTAAGGTGCTCGAATGCCTTTCGGCAAATTTCCAGGGCATGTTCATCGTCATTGGCGAGGTGGTCGGCCACCCCGGAGACCATAGTGTGCATTTCTGCTCCGCCCAGTTCCTCAGCGGAGACCTCTTCTCCGGTAGCCGCCTTCACCAATGGTGGCCCACCGATGAATATCGTACCCTGCTTTTTCACAATGATCACTTCATCGCTCATGGCAGGCACATAGGCACCTCCGGCGGTGCAGCTGCCCATCACCACAGCGATCTGCGGTATGGACAGGGCCGATATACGAGACTGATAGTAAAAGAACCTACCGAAGTGAAATCGATCCGCAAAAACCTCAGCCTGGTCTGGAAGGAATACACCACCTGAGTCTACAAGGTACACGCAGGGAAGCTCGTTCTGCAAGGCGATTTCCAGCGCTCTGAGATGTTTCTTGATAGTTTCGGCGATGTAGGTACCACCCTTTACGGTAGCGTCATTGGCTATGATCACCGTATCTATACCCTGGATTTTACCCAGTCCGGTAATAATCCCCGCTGAAGGAAAGTCATTGCTTTTAATGCCAAAAGCTGCCAGGGTAGAAAACTCAATGAATGAGCCCTTATCTACGAGCTTATCAATACGATCCCGGGCGATCAGTTTATTTTGCGACTTGTGTTTCTGAACGGACTTCTCCTGTTCGCGGTATACTACTGCTTTGATTCTCTTTCGGAATTCCGTCAGGGTTTGTCCGTAGGACTTTTTGTTGTCCAGGTATTTTTGGGATTTTGGATCCGCCTTTGTGTTGAGTACTAAGGTCATCGTTTTTTTGGGTCATCTTTCCCCATAAGTTAGTCTCAAAGGACGGAAGAAACAAGAACAAAAAAGGCGATCTTTTTAGGACCGCCTTACTTGATATAAAGAGTTTTCAATTAAAAATCCGGCCAGATTTCTTCGTATTCAGTGATCTGACCTCCCTCGTTGATATAAAAGAAAAGGGTGACTTGTTCTTTTTCATACTTAATCTTCCATTTCGTGAGTTGGCAAGGTCCCGAGGCGTCCTCGACTACTCCCTTGTTGAATCGCTCGGTATCTGCGACAATTTTCTTGAAATTCTCAGCATCCATACCGCTATCGACCGCATGTTTGTCGATATCCACATGGCTCATTTCGGCCAGTTCGGGAAACATCTCCGTGTAGATCGATTCGATCATGGTGTCCGTCATATCCTCCCGGTCAAAGTCCGCCTCCATTTCCTGGCTGTTGCCATATTCATTGATAAAGGCCAAAAAAGCTCCTCTGAAATTGGCCCTAAAGTCAAACTCCCCTTTGGACATCCTTACCGTTGAGCTCTTTTGAAATTCGTATTCTCCAAATTCAATGCTTGCCAGATAAGGCTTGATGACGGCTTCATTGTCGCCCTGGGCCATCACAAAGAGCGGGGATAATATCAGGCTAAGTATTGCAAGTGTTTTCATAGTTGACTGAATTGATTGTTTAATCTAAGATAATAAAGGAAAAAATGATCTGCCAAATGAATTGCCTTCCTGCTTCACCATTTCCTAAAGTTTATTTCGCTTTGGCGAATAGGAAAGCCAGCTCTGTGTCATGGGTTTGAGCCCTTTTGTTTATGTTTATTGTTGGTAAAGACTATTGCTATGAACAACCATTTGTATTTCCTGCTCATCGGCCTGCTGGCCATGACTGCCTGTGAGACCAACAAGAAAACTGAAACAGAAAACAACCTTGAAACGGGGGCAGAGGTGGCAGCCTCTGAAAACACTTTCTTTACTGCCAGACCGCAGAGCGTCCTCGAGCAGTCTATCGAAACGCTGAAAATCGGTGAAAAGGCACCGGATTTTAACCTGCCGGGTGTGGATGGTCGCTTTTGGAAACTGGAGGATTTCAGTGAAGCCGAAGTGTTGCTGGTCGTGTTTACCTGCAATCACTGCCCAACAGCCCAGGCTTATGAAGACCGCATCATCCAGATTACCAATGAATATAAGGACAAAGGAGTACAGGTCGTGGCGATCTCGCCCAATTCCATCCGTGGCTTGCTGCTCAACGAGCTCGGCTATAGTGATCTTGGGGATTCCTTTGAGGATATGATGGTACGGGCACAAGATAAGGGGTACAATTTTCCTTACCTGTATGATGGGGATGATCATAAGGTTTCCATTCAGTACGGACCGGTTGCCACCCCTCATGCTTATGTCTTTGATAAAGAAAGGCTGCTGACATATGTGGGTCGAATAGACAAATCTGAAAAGCCGGGCACGGCCAATGCCGAAGACCTTCGTGCAGCAATCGATGCAACTCTGGAGGGTAAAGCAGTAGAAAATGCGACTACCAAGACATTTGGCTGCTCTGTGAAATGGGCCTGGAAAGATGAATATGCCAAGAAAGTGAACAAAGAATGGAATGAAAAGGAAGTGACGTTGGAGGAAATCGATCCGAAAGGAATCGCTCAGTTGCGTAAAAATGAAAACGACGGTCTGATGCTTCTCAATATTTGGGCAACCTGGTGCGGGCCATGTGTGATTGAGTATCCGGAGTTTGTGGATATCCATCGGATGTATGAGGGGCGGGATCTGGAGTTTGTTTCCCTGAGTGCAGACAACATAGAGAGCAAGGAAAAAGCTCTGAAGTTTCTGAAAAAGCAAAACTCAGCGGTGCGTAACTATATCTTTTCAGAAGAGGACAAATATGCATTGATCGAAGCGATAGATCCAGAATGGGACGGAGCCCTTCCTTATACTGTACTCATCGAACCAGACGGTAAAGTGGTGCACAAGATCATGGGCAGTATTGATCCCTTCGAATTGCGCAAAGTAATCGTAGAGCATCCCTCGATGGGTAGATACTATTGATATGAAGCCGGGACTCCTACGATCTACCGTCATAGCTGCCCTGGGCGGACTTTTGTTTGGGTTTGACACGGCGGTGATTTCCGGCACGACGGATTGGCTGTCCAGTGAATTTGACCTGTCTTCTTTTTGGTTAGGATTTACAGTAGCCAGTGCGCTGATCGGTACGGTGATCGGGGCGTTGGCAGCCGGAGGGCCGTCAGATCGCTTTGGCCGTCGTTCGGTTTTGTTTGTACTGGCGTTGATCTATTTTATCTCGGCGGTCGGTTCGGCCCTGGCCTGGGATTGGTACTCATTTTTATTTTTCAGGTTTATCGGTGGCTTGGCCGTGGGGGCTTCGTCTGTAGTAGCCCCTCTTTATATTTCAGAGATTTCCCCAGCGATACTCCGTGGTAGGATGGTGGCCGTGACGCAGTTCAACATCGTCACCGGTATGATGATCGCCTACCTGTCCAATTACTTCATCGGTGGGCTCAGTCTTGGAGCTGATGAATGGCGATGGATGTTTGGGGTGGAGGCGATACCTGCGGCTCTGTATTTTTTCCTGCTATTTTTCAATCCGAGAAGTCCACGTTGGTTGATGGCCCGGGGGTTGGTGCAGGAAGCACGTGAGGCCCTAGAGGTGTTTGGTACGGATGGGGGCAGTGTTGATGATGAGGTGTCTGAGATATACAAATCACTGCACGAAGAGGATGACGGAGAGACAGAGCGGCTATTTCAGCGCAAATACGCCAAGCCTATTTTTTTGGCAGTAGCCATCGCTGTGTTCAACCAGCTTTCTGGTATCAATGCTGTCCTATATTATGCTCCGCACATTTTCAAAATGGCAGGCGCCAGTACAGAATCTTCCCTGCTTCAATCTGTGATCATTGGGATGACCTTTATTCTGTTTACCATGGCGGCCCTTACTGTCATGGATCATTTGGGACGCAAGAAGATCATGATTGTAGGATCGATCGGATACATAGTCAGTCTCAGCGCAACCGCCTGGGCCTTTTATACCTATGGGACAGATTTTGATGAACTGGGCAGCCAGGTGGTGTTGATAGGCTTGATTGTGTTTATCGCAGCGCATTCTTTCGGCCAGGGGTCGGTCATCTGGGTATTTATCAGTGAGATATTCCCTAATAAGGTTCGTGCAAGGGGACAATCCCTGGGAAGCTTCACCCATTGGATCATGGCAGCCATTATTTCCTGGACATTCCCGGTCATAGCAGAGGCTTCCGGAGGGCATACCTTTGCTTTTTATGCAGTCTGTATGATCGGACAGCTCATTTGGGTTTTGTACATGATGCCGGAGACCAAGGGCATCACTTTGGAGGAAATGCAAAAGAAACTAGGCTTGAAGTGAATTAGGTTCAAATCGTCGATTTTACTATCTTATCGGTTTAACCTAAACGGATTAACCTATGACCACTTCATCTCCGGGGGCTGATCTACGCCCTGTCAGTTCATCAGACCGCATCAATTCCATCGACGTAGTAAGAGGTATAGCCCTGCTGGGTATACTGCTTATGAATATTGTGGGCTTCGGTCTGGCTTTTGCCTACTCGGACCCGACAAATTCCGGAGGGGCCACCGGCTGGAACCTGAAAGCCTGGGCGATGAATAACATGCTGTTCGAGGGTACTATGAGAGGCCTCTTTACCATGCTATTTGGGGCAGGCTTCATTTTGCAAACCAGCCGTGGTGAAGCAAGAGGAGGGGGACTGGAAGTTGCTGATGTTTATTATAGAAGGGTACTTTGGCTTTTGTTTTTTGGGATAATTCATGTCTACCTGATTCTTTGGTACGGCGATATCCTTTATCCCTATGCGGTGTTTGGATTGATGCTTTTTCCGCTAAGGAATGTAAAACCAAAATATCTACTCATTGCCGGGTTGGTCCTATTGGCATGGGGTAGCTGGATTTCTGTAAAGCATTATCATGAAGACAAGGAGAAGGTAGAAAAGGGATTGTTGGCTGAAAAAGTGAAGGAAGCAGGGGACAGTCTCAGTGCCGAGCAGTCCGACGCGCTCAAAGAATGGGAAGGATTCCAGAAGCAGAAAAAGACTCCTGAGCAGGTAGAAGAGGAAAATGAGAAGAATAGGGCGGGCTATGGATCGATTGTAATGTCTCGTCTTGATCGCAACGAATTCATGCAGAGCTCACTTTTATATTTCTTTTGGTCTTGGGATATATTGCCTCTTATGTTGATCGGCATGGCGTTCTTTAAGTGGAAGGTTTTTCAGGCAGAGCGAAGTTTTAAGTTTTATGTAACGATCATGCTGATAGGATATGCCATAGGACTATCAGTCAATTATTACGAGACCACCCTTGTAATGAATGGTGGATTCGACCTGCTGCTCATGAGCCAGGCGGATATGACCTATCAACTAGGTAGGATATTTACCACCCTCGGCCATATTGGATTGATTATGATTTTCGTCAAATCAGGAATAATTGGCTTCCTGCAGCGATCCCTAAGTGCCGTAGGGCGAATGGCCTTGACCAATTACCTAATGCATTCTGTGATATGCGCTGTGTTTTTTATGGGTTTTGGGTTTGGAATGTTCGGAAGGCTGGAGCGATTCGAACTGTACTATGTGGTTTTCTCTATTTGGATCGTTCAGTTGATCTATAGTCCTATATGGCTGCGGTACTTTCATTATGGGCCGGCAGAGTGGGCATGGAGGAGCCTGACCTATTTAAAGAAGCAGCCTTTCAGGATTAAATTATGATAACAAGAGACCAGTTTGTGGAGTCTGTCTCAACTGGGGCAAAACCTGACGCTCTGAGTATTGAGCTGGAGGCTTTGTGGTACGACGCTGTTGGCGACTGGGACAAAGCCCACGAATTGGCCCAATACATTCCCAGCCCTATGGGTTCTAAAATACACGCCTACCTGCATAGAAAAGAAGGAGATCAGTTCAATGCCCGCTATTGGTACGGCCAGGCTGGCGCGAAATATCCAGATGCCAGTTTGGAAGAAGAATGGGAAAATCTGCTCACTGAAAATCTTTAGCATTCCGGGATAAGCGGAGTAAGTAGTTGCAAATCAGTGTATTTGGATCTGTTTTGGTCTCAATTTCCACACACCTTGTAGGTGTCGCCTTTATACACTTTAGGGGTTTCTCTTAAAATTATAAATACGTATTTATCAGGAAGTTACGGTATTAGTCCTGAACTAGTTTTGCGTCTACCAAAAATGATTCAGCTATGAGAATAATTGCGATAGTATTAGTACTATCCACCTGTACATTAGCTCAGGCGCAGCTTGCCAAGGAAAGTGGATTTTATACATATCATAAGACCATCAGGCAAGAGGGCACCAAAGAGGAGATTTATGCCAAGGCATTGAGCTGGGTGCATGATCACTTTGAGGAAAACAAATGCGGAACGATCAAATACAAGAGCCTCGAAAGAGGAAAGATCGTAGTGGAAGGTTCGTGGGAGCACGCCAACAAAGGGGTGCCCGGTAAGATCGATTTCAAGTTTATGATCGAGATCCGAAACGGAATGTATCGAGAGACCTATTCTGAGTTTAGCTACAGAGGCAGCGGCAAAGACCTGCCCTATGAGAGCAAAAAGCTTGGAGGGAAAAATCAAATTCTTGTGGATACCAATGAATTGATCGGAGACTACTCAGAGGATCTGATTGGCACCATGTCTCACAGTGACCTGGTCACCCGATAAATCATTGTTATTTTGATTTTAGAAAGGCCAGTCCTTTCCCATGCGATCGGGAAGGACTGGCCTTTCTAGGTGTTTCACCTATTTTATTAGAATTCCCGCATTATGGCAAAGTACTTGCAATGAGGTGGGCAATGGATGGCAATGCTGACAAGGAAAGTTTAACCCCGGCATCAAAGCCAAAAAGAAATTTCCCCGAAAGGGGTGAATGTTTCATAGGTGATAGGTTTAGGTTGGTAAAAGCTGGTTCCGGATATCCGGGATCGGCTTTTCCTTTTTTATTGAGGAGAATGACACCACAGTACACCGCTATCACCAAAATGAATAAGATTTGATGACAATTGAATATTCCTGCAATTCTATCGTTTTTATCCTTGCTTAGGAATTATTTTATAGAACGCCCTTTTATAAGACTATATGAAAACAACAATTACAAGAATTATGTCCTGCCTTCTATTGGCAGTTACAATAATTAACCCATTTGCCACACAGGCTCAGCTGAGCGACCCGATTCCTCAGACCATTCAATTTGGAGACCTGGATGTGGTGCTTGAGGAGTGGTTTACTGTACCATCGACATCCTCAGACAAACCTTATGCTCGGATTAACATGCTGAGGGAGGTTCCCGATTATGCAGGGAAAATGGCCATCAATGACCTGAATGGACCATTCTACCTCGTAGACGAGGCTGGGACAGCCACAGAATACATTGACTTAAGTGAGGAGTTTGCTAACTTCATACCATCCCCAGGAAAGGGCACAGGTTTTGGAGCCTTCGCTTTCCATCCTGAATTTTCTGAAAATGGCATCCTTTTTACTGCTCATGCAGAAAGCGCCGGAAGCGGTACAGCAGATTTTGTGCCTGTTCAGCACAATGGTATCTCGCTTCAGTGGGTAGTTACCAAGTGGGTGGATAACAACCCATCTGACAATGTCTTTTCCGGAAGTCATTCTGAGATCATGAGAATGGATTTTCCACATCATATTCATGGAATGCAGGACATCGCTTTCAATCCAAATGTAGATGAGAACGATGATGATTACGGAAACCTGTACTTGTGCGTTGGTGAAGGAGGATCAGGATTGTACAAGTGGTATGACAACATGCAAAACCTCGAAAGCCATCTGGGAACGATATTCAGAATAGATCCCATGGGGTCGAATAGTGCCAATGGGAAATATGGCATACCTGCTGATAACCCGTTTGTGAGTGAAGAAAGTGGCTATGGAGAAATATGGGCTTACGGATTCAGAAACCCTCACAGATTGCATTTTCAGGAGGTAGAGGGTGATCATGTCTTATATACAGGTGATATAGGAGAGAAGACTATAGAGGAACTAAATATTGTAGAAAAAGGTAAGAACTACGGTTGGAACAAACGAGAAGGAACTTTTCTATTCGATATAGAACAAACTCGTGATCAGGTTTTTTCCCTACCGGAAGATGATGCTTCGTTCAACTTTACTTACCCTGTGGCACAGTATGACCATGACGAAGGATTGGCGATCAATCTGGGCCATGTCTGGAATAGTGACAAAGTGCCGGCCTTCCAGGGACAGTTTTTTATGGGCGATATTCCTTCAGGACGGTTGTTCTATGTGCCCGTAGCGTCGCTACAACAGGGCAATCAGAGCGATCTACAAGAAGCCCGCATCTATAACGCCGACCTGGAAGAAAGAACTCTTGTACAAATGGTGGGTTCTTCTCGAGTAGATTTGAAATTTGGATACAACTCACAAGGTGAGGTATTTGTACTTTCTAAAGCCAATGCCAAGGTCTACAAAATGACAAGTCTGGCGCAGAAAAAAGCAGAAGACTTGGTTGCCTTTCCTGGTGCAGAAGGTTTCGGTAGAAATGCCACAGGAGGACGTGGCGGCCGAGTGATTGCTGTGACGAATCTCAACGACAATGGTGCTGGAAGTTTGCGTGATGCTATCGCACAGACCGGAGCGAGAACTATCGTATTCAATGTCTCTGGTGTAATCCAGCTGCAGTCACCATTGAGAATCGAAAATGGAGACCTGACCATCGCAGGCCAGACTTCACCAAACGGTATCACGGTGGCAGGATATTCGACGGTGATTGGTTCTGAGAGTAGCTCCAGTGACGACAACATCATCATCAGGTTTATTAGGTTCCGAATGGGGGATCAAAACCAACACCAGGGGGATGCGCTGGAATGCCGATTTGCCACCAATGTGATTATTGACCACTGCTCAATGAGCTGGAGTATCGATGAGACCATGTCGATGTATGCCAATACCAATACGACTTTTCAGTGGAATATGGTGACGGAAAGTCTTGATAACTCTTTTCATGAAAAGGGACGTCATGGCTATGGTGGTATATGGGGAGGAAGCTATGCTTCATTTCATCACAACCTGGTCGCTCATCACACCAGCAGAAATCCCCGACTCCAGGGAGCGCGATGGTATGGCAACTGGAACGAGCATATGGACTTTAGAAATAACCTTATCTACAACTGGGGTGGAAATAACGTCTACGGAGGAGAAGCAAGTGATATTGATGGAAATAAGGCTAATATCAATATCGTCAACAACTATTACAAACCGGGACCTGCCTCGGATAGAACAGATCGGATTGTCGATGTAGATGCAGACCCTACCTTTGGGTTCAGTAATTTTCATGTGGATGGCAACTACGTCGATGGGCATGATGACGTGACCGCCGACAACTGGGCTAAGGGTGTCCAGGGAGTGACAGAAGAAGAGAAAGCAGAAATAAAATCAGATACACCATTTGATTATCATATGTTTACTGAGCATAGTGCGGTGGAGGCTTTTGAATATGTAGTTAGAAATGCGGGCTGCGTAGCACCTTATCGAGACGAAGTGGACGAAAGGATAGCGAATGAGGCGGCGACAGGCATCACCAACTTTGGAACAAGAGGTATGATTGACAGCCAGGAGGATGTCGGAGGGTATCCTACATTTGATAATGTAGCAGCTCCGGCTGACACTGATGGCGATGGAATGCCCGACGATTGGGAAGATGTACACGGATTCAATCCTGATGATGATGCAGATGGCATCCTGGATGCAGACGGTGATGGCTATACCAACTTGGAAGAGTACCTAAACGGTCTGGTGGAGAATACACTGGCTGATCAGATAGAGTACATACCTCAGCCCAAAGGTTTGACCGTAGAAACTGATCCTGAGATCACCAATCGGGTGAGTATTGCCTGGGCTGATGACTATCCGGTGGCTGATGTGGAATTCATCCTGGAGCGTTCTTTTGAAGAAACAAGCGGTTTTGAGGAAATAACCAGAACTCAGGACTTTGCCTATACTGATGTAGTCAATGTAGACGAAAATAAATATGCATACTACAGAATAAAAGTAGAAGCGGATGACGTGTCTTCATTGTACAGCAGTGTGGAGCGCGATTATTTAAGGGTATTTGTGGCCTCAGTGGGAAGTACTGATGCCAACATCGTTGCGTATCCTAATCCCTCTACAGGCGTTTTCAGCATCAGATCTTCTGATTATGAAATAGGTAACTTCTCAATCAGGACACTTTTGGGTCGATCATTGCCTGTACAGGCAGTGAAGGAATCTGGAGTGTGGAAAATTGATGGAAATACGTGGCCTAAGGGTATCTACTTCCTTACTTACACTAAAAACGGTCAAGAACATACAGTGAAGCTCGTTCGAAATTAGTTTGAATTTTGAACGGAGGTTTGACGTTCTTACTAAATTAGGATTGACTCAAATTTCTTAATTCAGCAAGACGGTGAGGAGGGTTTTAAGTATCGTAGTGATTTTGTTATGTCTCGGACATGTCCGGGCGCAGGTCACATCATATTTTGAATCCGGTGAATGGATAAAGCTTTCGCTTACCGAGTCAGGAGTATACAAAGTAACATATGAACAATTGGAAGAGGCGGCTGATCTGGGATCGGTGGCCTCTTCTGATTTAATGCTTTTTGGTTTTTCCGGAAATGGCACCATCCCTCAATTACTGACCAATGGAGAGGAGGGCAGGATTCAGGAGGCGGCGATTCAACTGTTTGATGGTGGTGATGACTCCTTCGGTCCGGGAGATTCCTTTCTATTTTATGGGAGAGCACCGCACTTTCTGGAATTTGATTCCACCGATCTGCGTTTCAGCTTTCAGAGAAACATCTACACAGATACAGCCTATTACTTTCTCAGAATAGGCGAATCGGCTACCGCTCGAATTGAATCTTCGCAAGTGATGGAGGAAGGAGCACTGCTGACTACCGCTTACCAGTCTGTTACTCATGAGATTGATCAATTCAACCTGCTCAACTCCGGCCGATCCTGGTACGGTGAAAGACTGAACAATACCCAATCCACCATTCAGTTTGATGTTGGGGAAGGGATGCTGGAGGGAACGCTAAGCGCTTCAGTTATGGCTTCATCCTTGAGTCCGTCGACTTTTCTTTTTGAGGGAATAGGGGAGATAGAGGTTCGGGACAGGATCGTCGATGACTATACTAAGGCCTATAAGGAGACCGTTCATTTCGATTTGGATGACTCTTTTTCAGGTGAGATCAACATCAGCTATTCTACAGGAGACAACTCAGGGTTTGGATTCATAGACCAATGGGTACTCAGCGCAGTTCAAATGGTTGAATTGGGAAACCATCAAGAGCATTTCTGCATACCAGCAGAGACAGACGCAGGACCAGCCGTTTTTGAGATTCAAAATTTCCAACCAAATCAGAAGTTATGGGACATAACCAACCACTTGAGTCCTGCGGAGGTGCAAGTTTCCGGGACGGGTCAATATGGCTTTGATCATAGCCAAATGAAGAACTATGTGCTTTTTGATGTACAGCAAGCTCTGATGCCCTCGGTTAGTTCGGTTACCAACAATACGCATTTGCGATCCGGTCTGAATGTAGAACTACTGATTCTTACCGACCGTAGATTTGTGGATCAGGCGGAAGCACTGGCAGAGCACAGGTCCGCATATTCCGGTTTCTCCTGTGCTGTGGTTCCTGTTGAAGAGATTTACAATGAATACGGATCCGGGATGCCTGACATTACAGCCATTAGAAACTTCATTTACCAAGTCTACACCCAGGGAGCCCTAAAACATGTATTGCTTTTTGGAGATGCGAGCTTTGACTATAAAGATCGAGTCACTCCTAATACCAATTTTGTCCCGACCTATGAGTCTCGTAACTCCCTGATAGAAACGTTTTCTCATGCCTCTGATGACTACTACGGTTTTATGGAGCCGGGGGAGGGGGACTGGCTTGAAAACGTATCAACTGATCATTCGATGGATATAGGAGTGGGACGATTGCCAGTCAAGGATGAAGCTGAAGCTGAGCGGATCGTTCAGAAAATCATACGGTACGATCAGGATGAAACCTTTGGGCTGTGGAGGATGAGTGGACAATACAGTGCTGATGATGGAGATGATAATACCCATCAGGAGGATGCCGATATTGTGGTTTCGGATATTGAGGTCAATTCCCTGGTGCACCGGCCTTCCCGGCTATTTATTGATCAGTATCCCCAGGGATTCGGGGATGATTTTGTGGCGAAGAAGGTATTGAATCAGAAAATCAATGAAGGACAACTAATCTATAGCTACTTGGGCCATGGCAATGAATATCAATTAGCCGAGGAGCTGTTGCTAGTTGATTTTGAGGTTGCCAACTGGACCAATGCACAATTGCCTTTTTTTGTCACGCAGACCTGTGATTTTGGAGTGTTTGATGACCCAAACATATATTCCGGTGGCGAAAAGTATCTGTTGGGAACAGACTATGGTGCGATTGGATTGGTAACCGCTACACGGAAGGTGCAAGCCAATGTGAACTTTGATATGAACCGAACCTTTGCCAACGAAGTTTTCATTCGTGGTGAAAACGGCTATCGTACCTTGGGGGAAGTTTTTGCAGTAGTCAAAAACGAAAATCTCCTGGGGCGGAAGAATCGTAATCAATCCTTGCTTGCCGACCCCTCTATGACTTTGAAAATCCCGGAATGGGAGATTAGAATAGATTCTACCGTATCGGGTACTGATGAAATGACCCAGGGTCTCAGGACCAATGAGCTGAACAGATTGTATGGTAGCGTACTGACCAATGATGGGAGCACTGCAGAAGGTTTTTATGGAGAAGTATCGCTATGGATTTATGATTCTCCCAGTGCACAAAGAACGATTGGCCAGCAAAACGACCCTTTTGAGTACGATTCATACGAGTCTATTTTATTCAAGGGGAAGGCCAGCGTAGTAGCAGGGCACTTCGAAATTGAAATGATTTTGCCAGAGGCCGTTGGAGAATCGACAGAATACAAAGTGCAGGCATACGCATTTGATATCGAGATGGGAGTAGATGCATCAGGAGGCCAGTTCTTGCCTGAGGGGGAACCTGGCAACCTGGGCCTGCAAGACGATCGTGCTCCCTCCATTCGAATGTACCTCAACGATACAGGCTTCCACCCGGGAGAAGCAGTATTGACCAATTCTATTCTTTTGGTAGAATTGGATGATGACACAGGTATCGACCTGCGTGTAATGGATGGTGCCCCTGCATTGTATGGAGTCTTGGACGGCGGGACTCCTATCAGCCTTAATGAATACTATTCAGCGAAAATTGATGATTACTCGGCAGGATGGGTGGAGCTTCCTTTATTCGATTTGGCAAAAGGCCAACATGAGTTTACGATCTATGCCCAGGACTTTTCGGGCAATACTGCGAGCAAAACGATCAGGTTTTCGGTCTCAGAGGGTGATCGTACTTTGATCCATAATTTCAAGACGTACCCCGTGCCGTCGTATCAGCAGGACATTCTCTTTTCTTTCAGAACGAATCGAGAGTATTCTGAACTTTCCCTTACTACTCATGTGTACAATATGAGGGGAGAAGTAGTTAATTCTACGACACAGCACATCGACTATCCTGGTCGCGTGGTGGAGGGAACCCTTTGGTATCAGGAGGATCAGATCCGTGTGACCGCCTCGTCTGGCATGTATTTTTACAAGGTACTCATTGAGTCTACAGAGCCCATTCAGCAGGTCTTATCAGGAAAGATTTTGATCAGGTAAGTAATACCCGAAACAGGGATCCTTCTATACATTGCCTTCCTCTTATTTCAAATCAGGAAGAATTCATAAAACTGGTTCAATCTATTTATCGGACATAAGGTCCGAGCCTTACGGATAAGGGTATTTCTTAACTCATTTTAGGGTGTGATGAAAAAATATTGCAAGAAAAAATATGCATTATTTTTCGTAAAAACGTGGCTATACGCAGCGTATGAGCCCTTTTTAAAGGAAATAAAAATTGGTTGGCATATGTGAATAATTGAATATCGTATGATTAATCCTTTTTTCATATTTGATTTCGTGAAGTACCCCAATGGGGCTTCACTGAGTTTAATTGAAAAGACTTTTGTGAACGAAAAATTAGATTTATGAAACACTTTAGACTATTGACGAGTGGCTTCTTAATGTTGATGCTTTTGGTGTCAACTGTAGCAACCGCTCAGTGGAACGTGTATCAGGGAGATGTACTTCCTGAGGACAACGATCCCGCTTTCGCAGTGAATGACAAGACAGGGGCGACCGCTCCTCCTACTTGGACTGTCGCTGATGGAGAGTTGACATTCCTAAGCCCTGGAGTTACATCTGATCCAGATGACAGGACTGCCTACAGACAAATTGATTTGGACACTGAAACTAAGCTGACTGTTGTGATGCGACTAAAAGCCGCAGACGCAGCTACCTACGGTAAGGTTTTGGAGGTTGATACTCGATTTGGAGGTTTTAGAGAAAAATTGGTGATTGATGACTCAGGAGAAATTGAGCATCAAAGAGGTGGTGTAAAAGCGGCCGTTGGTACCAATGGTGTCAACTGGGATGTGAATGAATACCACATTTACCGATTTGTAGTAGATATGGAAGCGCAAACTGCTACCACCTATATCGACGAAAATGAAACTGCTGTATTGACTAACGCTATTACAGAAGCCAATACCAGTAAGTACTGGAGAATTGGTGATGGTAGTGGATCAAACACTTATGGTGCTGTGATCGACTGGATCGCATGGCAGTATGATGCTGTAACTCCAGCTCAAGCGGCACTTCCTGCAAGCGTAGCAGGAGGTAGTGCTTCTGATAAGAAAGTTGTATTCATCACTGATGACGAGTACGATGCTGAGCAAGTTGCTTTCCTTGAAGAACAAGGGTTGAGCATTGAGACATTCTGGCCTGGCGATCTATCTACTGCCGGACAGGATACCATCGACTATTTGAACTCTGCTGATTTGATCATCATTGGACGTTCTCCTGGAAGTGGTACTTTCGATGATCCTGACAAAACTTTTTGGAATGCTCTGACAGCTCCAATTCTGTCAAATAACCAATATGGGTCAAGAAGCAACAGAATCAACTGGTTCAACAGTGAGACTGCTTTTCACTGGAATGAAGGACCTAATCCCTGGAATACTTTTGTAAATGTTTCAGATGATCCAATTTTCCAGCATGTTGATTTAACTGCTGAGGATTCATTAGATATGTACATGCCGGCGCATGACTTCATTGCTATTCCTGACACCATCCTTTCAGCGATGAACGGAACTATCGTGGCTTCAGGTGATGCTTTGAAAGACAATGCCGGTGACAAGATTCCGGTTGCTACTATAGTTCGATTTGATGCAGGAGTAGAATTCTACACAGGATCAGTTGACATGCCTGCCGGACCAAGAACTTACTTCGGTTTTGGTAATGACAATGCGACTGACGGAGCAGGTGAAAAAATTTACAACTACTTCCCATTAACTAACAATGCGAAGCACGTATATGTAGCTGAGATCCTAAGGATGTTGGATCTGCCTATCGTACCGGCAGTAATTACTCCTAAGAGTAAAAAAGTTGTTTTCATCTCTGATGATGATAGAGATGCTGAGCAGATTGCTTTTCTTGAGAGAAATCATTTCAACATTGAAACATTCTGGCCTGGTGATCTATCTACTGCCGGACAAGATACCATCGACTATTTGAACTCTGCTGATCTGATCATCATCGGACGTTCTCCTGGAAGTGGTACTTTCGATGATCCTGACAAGACTTTTTGGAATGCTTTGACACCTCCAATTCTGTCAAATAACCAATATGGGTCAAGAAGCAACAGAATCAACTGGTTCAACAGTGAGACTGCTTTCCACTGGAATGAAGGACCTTCACCATGGAATACTCATGTAAGCATAAATGATGATCCAATCTTCCAGCATGTGACGTTGACAGCTGAGGATTCTTTGGATATGTACAATGCGGCACATGACTTCCTTGCTATTCCTGACACGATCCTTTCAGCGATGAACGGAACTATCGTGGCTTCAGGTGATGCTTTGAAAGACAATGCCGGTGACAAGATTCCGGTTGCTACTATAGTTCGATTTGATGCAGGAGTAGAATTCTACACAGGATCAGTTGACATGCCTGCCGGACCAAGAACTTACTTCGGTTTTGGTAATGACAATGCGACTGACGGAGCAGGTGAAAAAATCTACAACTACTTCCCATTGACTGACAATGCGAAGCACGTATATGTAGCAGAATTGCTTAGAATGTTGGATCTGCCTATCGCACCAGCGGTAATTGCTGCTGAGGATCGAGAAGTAATCTTCATTACTGACGATGAGAAAGACGATGAGCAAATTGAATTCCTGACTGGTCAGGGCTTCAACGTAACTAAGTTCTGGTTTAATGAAGGAAGCTCAATGTCTACTGTGCCACAGGACACAATTGATATGCTGAATGCCGCTGATCTTTTGATCATTGGTCGATCACCAGGAAGTGCAAACTTTGAGACTCCTGATAAAGAAGTTTGGAATGCTTTGACACCTCCAATGATTTCTAACAATCAATACGGATCAAGAAGTAACAGAATCAACTGGTTCAACAGTACTTCTGCATTCCATGCCAATGAAGGACCAAATCCTTTCAACGCATTCGTAGAAGACAATACTGATGAAATCTTCCAGTATGTAACATTGACAGCTGAGGATTCTTTGGATTTGTTTACACCTCCACATGACTTCTTGTCAATCTCTGCAGGTACTCAGACTAATGCTGAAATCGTAGCAAGCCATGACTCAATCGTGGTAATCGCAAGATTCGACGCAGGAGTTGAGTTCTACACAGGATCTGTTGATATGCCAGCAGGACCAAGAACATACTTTGGTTTTGGTAACGACAACACAGGTGTTGATCACTACTTCCCATTGACTGACAATGCGAAGCAAGTATATGTAAACGAACTTCAGCGAATGCTGGATCTTCCTCTTACTAAGTTGAGAGAAGCATCTGCAGTTGCTGGTACTATTCTGTTTGTACATGACGCATCTAACATCGATGAATCTAATGGAGGTTCTGATCCAAGAGATAAGCCTTTCATTGATAAATTGGTTAGCGAAGGATACACAGTTGTTGAGCAACTTGATGATAACTTGAGTTTCTTGACGGACGAAGAGTTGGCAGCTTATAATGAAGCTGATCTTGTGATCGCTGGTCGATCTGTAAATAGTGGTGCTTTTGGAGGAAACGACAAAAAAGCATGGAACAGAGTGACTGCTCCTTTGATGTTGATGTCACCTTTCGGTGCCAGAAGCAGCAGAATCAACTGGTTCCCAAGTACTGATGCTCCAAGTGGAGGTCTAGGTGCTGCGGATATTGCTGGTGACTCTGTGACCGTTGCAAAAGTATTGGACGGTGCTGATGCCGCATTCGATGGTATTGATGTAAGCTCTGGAGAAATTGATTTCTTCGTAGGTCCATACAGAACGTTGTTTATGACTGATGATCAGTACGACAGCAGTGCTGCTACTCACTTGGTAGTGATAGAGGCTTCTGCTAACAACAACGCCAATGCTACTGATGATGCCCTTATCATGGCAAGATTTGATGTAGGAGTTGAATTCTACACAGGTGCTGGTGATAGTGCTGCTGCTCCTAGAACCTACTTTGGTCTGGGTAATGACGACACTACTTACTATAACCTTAGCTCTGATGCTGAGCAGGTATGGTTGAATGAGGTAGCGAACCTGATCACAATGGAATACGAAGCATTGGATTTTGCTTCTCCTAACGCAGGCTTGGCTACATTGACTTCTGATGGTATTGAGGTATTCGAATTTGATCCTGCTAAGACAGAGTATAATGTTGAGTTGGCAGCAGGTTCTTCAGTACCTGTTACCGCTGCTGAGACAATCGATCCAAATGCTGCTGATCCTGTGATCACTCAGGCGGATGCAATTCCTGGTACTGCTACAGTAGTAGTGACTGCAGAGGATGGCGTGACTGAGATGACATACACTGTCAACTATTCTGAAACCAGCGACGAGCAGACTATCCTGTTCATCGGTGATGATACAGAGGCTACTGCCGGACTTCCTGATGATGCGATCATCGCGAAAATCGAAGCATTAGGATATGGTATCACATACATGAATGACGATGATTTCACGGCATTCCCTCCTGATTTCAACAGACACAACATGATCTTCTTCAGTGAGTCTATGAGTTCTCAGGCGAGTGCTACGTTCGTAGATGCAGGATATCCTCTTCCAGCGTTGATCATGGAGCCATTTGCAGTGGTAAGCACAAGTGGTAGAATGGCCATCGGTGAGGTGGTAAGACCTGACGGTGGAGATGGTACTCCTACCACTCAGTTGAAAGTGACGAATACCAGTCATTTCGTGACCAATGGATTCTGGGAGCCAAATGAAGTAGTGACAATGACTACTGCACCACACTTGCAGCAGGGTGTTGACATCCTGCCTGAGTTGGATCCAATAGAGTTGGCAGAGATTGAAGGATATCCTGGAATTACTCCTTGGGTACTGATCGAACCAGCCGGTGTGTTGAACGAAAGAACTGCTGTATTCGGTATGTTTGATGGTTCTGCGCTGGATGCGACAGAAGACTACTGGTTGATGCTAGAGAGAACAGTGCTGTGGGTATTGGATGATTTCGGTGTATCAGAGCCATTCAACTCTTTCGATTTGACATCAGGAGTGAGCGTTTATCCTAACCCTACTCAGGACTTCATAAACGTAGAGGTGAACCTTGAGAAGGAAGGTCAGCTGGCCATTTCTGTAATGAATGTCAATGGACAATTGGTTAAGGCAGTTGAGACTTCTTTCAGAACTAGTGGATTGAACAAGATCAATTTGGATCTAAACGGTCTGCATAAGGGAATGTACTTTGTGAAAGTAGAAGGTGCAGGGATTTCTCAGGTCGCTAAAGTGTTCATTGGTAAATAAACGATAAATAAGAAAAAGATGAATATTAAAAATATAATTCTATTTGGATTTCTTGCTGCCATCGTTTCGTTGGTGGCTTGTAAGAGCGATGGTGGTGATGATCCTACAGGAGGGTGTACTGACCCGGATGAAAAGGTTGCCCTGGAACTAATAATAGGGACCTGGAGTCTGGATACAGTCACCAAAAATGACGAGGCTGTGCCTGAAACGGCCATGGACTGGTCTGACATGACCTTTGTTGTCAATGCTTCATTGGAAGATTGTGGTAGCAAGACCTACACAGTCACAGGAGGTAATTTGACGTTCCCTGATGCAGCGGACGCTACCTGGACTTACCAGGAGGGTACGAATTATCAGGTATTGGTTAGAGCTGATGGCGTGGTAATGAGAATTATGTCTCTTACTGCTGATGAGTTGATACTCCGACAGGATCAGGCTACTGACCTTTGTCCTGAAGGGGGTTGTACAACGGGTGGTGCCAGGACGATTGGTACTTGGTTGTATACTTTCAGCCCTAATTGATTGAGCAGAATATAGTATTAGTGATGTGCTCACCAGAGCACATCACTTTTTTATAATTTTTTTTTAACAAAGACGAGTATGAAGAAAATGATACGAGACTTAGCAGTGGTTCTCTTGTGCTTTTTGTCTCTGAGTGCATGGGCGCAAAGTGGCATTAGCGGAACAGTGTTGGATGAGTCAGGAGTCGGCCTGCCTGGAGCTACAGTGCTGGTAAAAGGTACCACGAAGGGTACGGTAACTGATATTGATGGGAAATTTAGTCTTGACGCAGCGTCTGAGGACGTATTGGTCGTGACTTTCGTAGGGTACAATACCCAGGAAGTCCCCGTAGGCAATCAAACAGAATTCTCCATTCAATTGGAATTAGACATTGAGCAGCTTGAAGAAGTGGTAGTCGTAGGATACGGTACCATGAAGAAACGAGACGTTACCGGGGCGATCGCTCAGGTAGATAACGAAGAATTAGCCAAAGTACGATCTGCTAATGCCCTGGAGGGTATTCAAGGCCGAGTGGCGGGTGTAGACATCCAAAGAAGCAGCGGCCGTGCCGGTGCCGGATACGACATCCTCGTAAGGGGTCAGCGATCGTTTAGTGGTAACAACGACCCTCTTTATATTGTAGATGGTATCCAGTTTGGTACTGACAATGTAAATATCGACCCCAATGATATCGAATCAATGGAAATCCTGAAGGATGCGAGTAGTACGGCGATTTACGGTTCGAGAGGTGCGAATGGCGTAGTGATCATCACTACCAAAAAAGGAAAAAAAGGTAAAGGTCAATTCTCGTTCAATTCATACGTAGGAGTGACAGAGGCCATTGGAAAAGTTCCTTTGATGAATGGCGAGGAGTTCAAGCAAATGTACAACGATCTGGCTTGGATGAAGGACTGGCAGACTGACCCCAATGCTCTTCCGGATCCTACCGGATATCTTGGTGAGATGAGAATTGGCGAAGATGAAAATGCTGACTATGACTGGTACGATGGATTGCTGAAAAACGGTATGCAGCAAAACTATAACCTCGGGTTTACCGGAGGAGCAGACAACATGTCCTATAGCTCATCGATCAGCTACTATGCAGAAGATGGTCTGATTACAAACGACACCTATAATAGATTAACTTTTAGGTTGAACCTGGAAGGAAAACTCTCTGATTGGGTTTCTATCGGTACCTCATCGTTGGTGAGCTATACCAATCAGCAGGATCGCGAAAATCCATTTGGAGATGGAAGGAAACTGTCTCCCCTTTCAGTACCCTATGATACAGCTGGAAATCTGATTGCTTTCCCAAGATACCCTGAAGAGGTAAGAAACCCCTTCATCAATGATGATACGGAGTATCATTTGAGGGAAACCAAAAGCATGAGAAGTTTTACCACTTTCTATGCAGTTTTCAAATTGTTCAATGATGCTTTGACTTATAGGCCAAGTATTAACGTCGATTTGGAAAGCAAGCGAAGAGGTACTTTCGAAGCTGCTTACCCTGGAATCAATGGGTTGTCAAATGCAACCGTGAAGAACACTTTAGGATATGATTATACAATCCAAAACATCCTGACTTTTGACAAGACATATGGAGATCACTCGATCAACGTAACGGGAGGTAGTGAAATCATAGCCAGAAGAAACGAGGTGTATTATACCGAAGTTCAGGATTTAGGTTTGCCTAACTCACAGTGGTATGCACTTAGTACAGGTAATGTTTTATCACTTATTTCTCCTAGCGAAAGTGACAACCCTCCATTGAGAGATACACGATTGGTGTCCTTCCTCGGACGTGCTCACTATAGCTACAAAGGCAAGTACATGGTGCAGTTTACCGGTCGATACGACGGAGCTTCGCAGCTTGCCCCCGGAAACAAATGGGCTTTCTTCCCGTCATTGAGTTTGGCATGGAACATCGCAGATGAGAATTTCCTTGCGGGAGTACCGGCCATTACAGACATGAAATTGAGAGCAAGCTATGGTATCAGTGGTAGCCAGGCGGTGAAAGCCTATGACTCTAAAGGTTCTGTAACAGGTTATCCTTTATTGTATGAATTTGGTGTGTCTGAGCAGCAGTACAATGGCTTTAGAACGGACACCAATGAGAACAACGCCTTGTCATGGGAAAACACTACGGCAGTCAACATTGGTCTTGATTTCGGATTCTTTAGCGGTCGATTGACAGGTAACGCAGAAGTTTATCAAAACAGAACTGAAGGTGTACACCAAACTGTAACCTTGTCTCCACACGCAGGTATTACTAGCGTGGTAGCCAATATTGGTACTACTGAAGGACGAGGTTTCGAATTGTCACTGAACTCTGTAATCATAGATAATGATGATTTCACATGGAATTTTGGTGTAAACTACTTCACCAGCCGAGAGGAAATCGTAGAGCTTGCCGGTGGAGTTGATCAAGACGTACAAAACGGTTGGTTCGTAGGTTATCCTTTGGATGTGCACTACGGCAAGAGATTTACCGGCATTTGGCAAGAGGACGAGAGAGATGAGGCTGCATTGTTTGGCCTGACTCCTGGTGACATGAAATTTGAAGATATCAACGGTGATACTTTGTACTCTGCAGAAGATAGAGTAATCCTGGGTACTCCACGTCCTGATTGGACACTGGGTATCAATACTTCTGTTGAATATAAAGGCTTTGATTTCACAGTACTCGTGTTTACCCGATGGGGCCAAATGATTCGCGACAGAGCGATGAGCTCCTTCTCGGTGGATGGACTTAATAATGGTATGAACCACGACTACTGGACTCCATTCAATCCTACCAATAGCTACCCACGATTGGATCCAAGAAGGACTTTGAGTGGATACGGTGACTTGAGAGACCTTGAGTTTACAGATGGATCTTTTGTGAAAGTAAGAGACATTACCCTTGGATACACAGTTCCTCAGAACGTGGCCAGCAGAGCGGGTATGTCTAAGTTGAGGGTTTACCTCACGGTGAAAAATGCTTTCATATTTAGTGATTACTATGATGGAGGGAACCGATACGATCCCGAGTTAAAAGGATCTATCGATATACCGATGCCTAGACTGTACGCAGGAGGACTTAACATAACCTTTTAATTAGCAGGACAATGAAGATTATAAATTTTAAATATATAGCACTTGCATCCCTATTGGTCTTCGCTTTTGGTTGCGAAGAGTACTTAGAGGAGGATTTTAAGAGTGGTGCGCCTACGGATGTATTTTATTCTACAGCTGATGGGTTAGAGGCCTTGATAGTGGCGTCGTATGTGTCCAACAAAATATGGTACGGACATGAAGAAGGGTTTGATTTTGGTGATGTAGGTACCGATATGTACACCTACGCTCAGCAGCATCCAAATCCGGAGCAGTTTACGTTTAATCCGGCGTTCAATTCATCCAACGGTCGTTTGACTGTAATGTGGGTTGAGTTTTACAAAGGGATCAACTCTTGTAACGAAGCTTTGTTTTACCTGACAGGTGAGACCAATCCATTGAGTGAGACGCTGACTACAAAGAGGATTGCGGAAGTGAGATACCTAAGAGGTTTTTACTTGTGGCACCTTGCGTATACTTTCGGAGACATTCCATTGCCATTGACACACACTCAGTCACCTATATTGGAGGCGGAGCGAGTGCCGGTTGCTGATGTATATGCTCAGATCATGGAAGATGTAACTTTTGCAGTGGATAATCTTTCTGCTAGTGACAATGCGGCGGATGCTGACTTTGGTAGAGTGACACGAGATGCTGCCCTGGCTTTCAGAGCTAGATTGAACCTCAACATTGGTAGTTTCATCTCCACTGGAAATGAGTTTAGTTTCCCTGGGTCAGCCAACGATTATTTCACTGCTGCTAAAGCAGATGCAGATGCAGTGATTCCAAATTACTCTTTCTATGATGATTACAGCGAGATGTGGTTGTTGAGCAACAACAGTACTAGCAAAAACCTTGAAGGTATTTGGGCTATCAACTATTCTCGAAACAACCATGCAGATCTAAGCCTTGGAACAGAACTCAACGAACTGTATGAGGATTATTTCTTGCCAGGTGTAAAACCATGGGATTCTCGTGACGGAGGCCATCATGGTCACCTGATGTGGGGAATGAGATATGAACTATATGATGGTATGGTCAGGGATATTTTCTACGGTCGACGATTCAGAAGATATATTCCAAATAAATACCTGCCCGATTTGTATGATGAGGCTGTAGATGCCCGATTTGTCAATCAATTCAGTCACACATGGTTAGGAAACAATTCAGACTCAACTGCTTACCCGACCTGGGATGAGTATAATGTACCTGGTGATATCACTGCAACTGGTCCTATATTCGGATTTGGAGACACTTCTATTGTTGTGACTAAAGCAGATCTTCCTGATGATAGAGTGGTGAAGGCCTCTAGTGATATTAACAGGTTCCTCTATGTCGATGGCCCTTATTTCGTCTTGGATTACGATCTATTGTACAATGCCGATGGTACCATCAATGATGAAGGTACTGATGGAAGAAGGTTGTTCCTTGAATTGTCCAAATTTGACGATCCTGAGCGATTGGCCGCCAATGGCGATGGCTCTGAACGTGGTATTAGAGATTCTTATGTATTCCGTCTAGCAGAAATGTACTTGATCGCTGCTGAGGCTGACTGGAGAGTCAACGGTGGAGGATACTCTTACCTGGAAACTCTCGCAGACACCCGAACGCTCGGAACCACTACCGGAGCTCAGTTGTTGGCCGGATACGGCATCAACTCAGCCGCTGATCTGACTCTTGAGTTCTTCCTTGACGAACGAGCAAGAGAATTCCCAGGTGAGCAGATTCGATGGATGGATTTGAGAAGGGCGTACAATCGTACCGATTGGGTAGCCAGGATCAAGCAGTACAATGAGGATGTCGATCTACTGGATGTGCACCATTATTTGAGACCTATTCCACAGGCTCAGTTGGATGCTGTTCAAAACGACTTCCCTCAAAACACTGGATACTAAACAGATATTTTGGAATTCTTCCTCCCTTTAGAAGGGGAGGAAGAATTTTCTAAGCAGCGATGATGACATGTGAGGTGCATGGAGTGATCAATGTGTTTGTATCACATGGCAGTCGAGACAGATTAATTAATATTTATTGACAATTATCAGGGATGAATATCTTCCAAAAGCTTTCATCTACGATCAAATAGCAATCAAATGGTTCGTGTGTATTATTTACTTATGCTTTCCTTTTCAGTCTTGTTTTACTCGTGTGAGACCAAGACAGATCAGAAAGTCAGTAAGGCTTCTTTTATCAACTATGACTCATCCTCTGAGGTACGATACTCTGTTTGGATGGCTGAGTCCGACATGATGAGAAACCCCGATCCCCGATTGCTGGATTTTAGAGAAAAACCCAAATGGGAATATACCAACGGCCTGATCTGCTCTGCACTACTTAAAGTGTATGGAGAAACAGGTGATCAAAAGTTTTTGGACTACACCAAATACTACTACGACTCTATGATCACCGACAATGGATCTGTTCTCACTTACAAACAGACCGATTATAATATTGACCGGGTAAATCCCGGAAAGGCTCTTATGGAGCTTTATAAAATTGATCCCAAGCCTGAGTATCTTTTGGTATTGGATCAATTAAGAGATCAAATGCGGGAGCATCCAAGGACTTCCGAGGGAGGCTTTTGGCACAAAAAACGATACCCCTGGCAAATGTGGCTCGATGGTTTGTACATGGGCTCACCTTTTCTTGCCCAGTACGGGTTAGAATACAACGACCCCCAACTATTCGATGAGGTTGCCAAGCAGGTGTCCTTGATAGAAAAATACAACTTCGACTCTAAGACAGGACTGTACTACCATGGATGGGACGAAAGCCGTGAACAACAATGGGCTGACCCTAATACAGGTGTCTCACCAAACTTTTGGGGACGCGCGATGGGATGGTATGCCATGGCCCTCGTAGATATCCTTGATTACATGCCTGAGGATCATGCGCAGCGCCAGGTTATTTTGGATGCTATCCTAACCATGGCCAAAGGAATCGAAAAATACCAGGACAAAGATTCAGGCCTCTGGTGGCAGGTGCTTGACAAGGGAGCTGAAGAAGGTAACTACCTGGAGGCTTCATGCTCGAGTATGTTCTCATACTTTTTACTCAAGTCTCTAAAATATGGCTACCTGCCCACAGAGTATCAGGAGATTTCTGATCGGGCCTATGAAGGGATCATAAGAGACTTTATCCAAAAAAATGAAGATGGCAGCATCAGCCTGACCAATGTATGTGCTGTAGCCGGCCTGGGTGGCAATCCGTATCGGGACGGTACCTACGAATATTATGTCAACGAAGAAAAAAGGGACAATGATCCCAAAGGGGTAGGGCCATTTATCATGGCATCACTCCTGTACGAGGAAACGCAAAGCAGCAAATAAGATGAAAATCGGTTTCGTTTTTTCTATCGCATTGTTGATCTCTCTGAGCGTCTATGCAGGGGACAGCTATGATTTTGTGGTGGCAGCCGATGGATCAGGTACTCATATTACGGTACAGGCAGCATTTATGGCTGTTCCTGATTTTAGAAAAGTCGAAACCAAAATCTTAGTAAAAAAAGGCACCTACAAGGAAAAGCTAATTCTGCCTGCGACCAAGACCAATGTGACCTTGGTCGGTGAGGATTTGATGAAAAGTGTAATCACTCATGACGACTATGCCAGTAAGCAGAATGCTTTTGGGGAAGAAATGGGCACGACGGGTTCTACTTCATTCTATGTATATGGTGATGGGTTCAAGGCCGTAAACCTGACATTTGAAAATTCCTCCGGGCCTGTGGGGCAAGCAGTGGCTGTACGGGTCGATGGTGATCGTGTTCAGTTTAGAGGGTGTCGGTTTTTAGGTTTTCAGGACACTCTGTATCCGCATGGTCGGGGTTCAAGGCAGTACTACTATGACTGCTACATCGAGGGTACCACAGATTTTATTTTCGGTTGGTCTACCGCTGTTTTCGAGAAATGCGAAGTGTTTTCAAAAAAGGGAGGACAATACATCACTGCGGCCAGCACAGAGGAGTCTGAAGAGTATGGATTGATATTTATGGATTGCAAGCTTACTGGAGATGCGCCCAAAGGTTCGGTTTACTTGGGTAGACCCTGGAGAAACTTCGCCAAAACGGTATTCATTAATTGTGAAATGGGAGGACATATAAGAGAGGAAGGATGGCACAACTGGGGTAAACCGGAGGCAGAGGCCACGGCCTACTACGCTGAATATGGCTCGACGGGCAAAGGAAGCAGTGATGCAAGGGTGTCCTGGGCAAAAAGCCTGACCAAAGAGCAGTTGGAAGACTACAGCCTCGACAAAATATTTAAAGGGTGGAACCCCAATGGGGAAAACGAATAAGTGAAGAAAAGATTAGATAGAGAGATTAGTATGAAAAGTAAAATAACAGGGATTGGGATATTGGCGGCAGCCGTAATGTTCATATTCGGCTATTCGAATGTGGAATCGCCAAATCCTATGGATGAGATATACAGTGGAGTGGAATTTGAAATGGATCGGGTTGTCGAGCCGACATTTCCTGACTATGCTGTTAGTGTGGTGGATTACGGTGCTGTAGCTGATGGGTTTACCGACAATAGCGATGCATTCAATGCGGCCATTGTGCATGTGTCTGAAAAAGGAGGGGGTAAAGTAATTGTCCCTAGAGGCATGTGGATCACCGGACCGATCCTGATGAAAAGTAACATCAATCTTGAGGTGCAAGAAGGTGCCTTGATCATGTTTAGTGACGACTATGAGAAGTACCCATTGGTTAAGACCAGCTTCGAAGGGTTGGATACCTACCGTTGTTTGTCACCCATTTATGGAAAGGGCCTGGAAAACATCGCCATTACCGGAAAGGGAGTGATCGATGGATCAGGAGGGTCATGGAGACCTGTAAAGAAAGAGAAGCTTACTGAGAGACACTGGAACAATCTTGTGAAATCCGGTGGGTACGTGGGTAAAAATGGAACCACCTGGTATCCTACAGAAGTAGCGCGTAATGCCGACAATACCGGAAACTTCAATGTGCCCGACCTGGAAAGTAAAGAGGATTTTGAAGCGATACAGGAGTTCTTGCGTCCTGTGATGGTCAGTTTTGTGGAATGTAAAAAGGTACTCTTTGATGGTCCTACATTCCAAAATTCACCTGCATGGAATATTCACCCACTTATGTGTGAGGATGTGATATTGCGAAACCTGACGATCCGGAACCCATGGTTTTCTCAAAACGGAGATGGGCTGGACCTGGAATCTTGCAAGAATGCATTGATCTACAACAACACGTTTGATGTAGGTGACGATGCCATATGCATCAAATCAGGCAAGAACGAAGACGGATTGAAAAGAAACATCCCAACTGAAAATGTGATTGTGAAAAACAATACAGTGTACCATGGACATGGTGGATTTGTAGTGGGAAGTGAGACCTCCGGAGGCATCAAAAATATTCACGTTTCTAAGTGTACATTTATCGGAACGGATTGCGGGCTGCGATTCAAGAGCGCCAGAGGCAGAGGCGGTGTGATCGAGAATATTTATATCTCGGAGATAGACATGGTCAACATCGCGGCTGAAGCCATTCGGTTCAACTTGTACTACGGAGGAAAATCGCCTCTGGAAGACAATAGCGAAGAAAATAAACTGGTACGAGAGATCAAGCCGGTATCTAGAATTACCCCTACGTTCAAGAATATTTTCATCACTGATGTTGTGTCTACAGGTGCTGGAATCGGAGCGTTCTTTAGGGGCCTTCCAGAGATGAAAATTCAAAATGTAGAGCTTTCCAATATGTTTTTGGAGGGAGATATGGGAGTTACCATCATTGATGCAAGTGGGGTGTCTCTGAAAAACGTCAAGATCGCACAGAAGAAAGGTCCTGCTTTGGTTGTGCATCATTCGGACGACATAAAACTGGATCAACTAAATCTAATAAAAGGAGATGATCCCGTGATCAACATATATGGTGATGAGACCAGCAATGTAAATTTCACGAATTCTGAAATAGATAAATCATGGGTGAAGCTGGGCGAAGATGTGACGAAGAAAACCGTGAAATTCAACTAAAATCATTGAGGCTGACCCGGTGACTGGGAAATTTATCGGTATGAGAAGGTTTTGTTAATTTATGAATATCGACAGGCCCATTGGAGTGATACTTTTACGATGAATTGTAGTTGCAATACGATTGAAACTAAAGGAGATGATTAAGATAAAACTGAGTGTTGGAGTGCTTTTGGTTACTGCCCTGGTGGGATTCTATTCTTGTAGCCAAAAAAGTTCTGACAAGGCCCCGGAAGGCTTAAAGGTGAAACTGACCAATTCTCTAGACAAAAGTAGAAATGAGGTTGTGGAGCTTGATCTTTCCGGAGTATCAGATGATTTACGAGGAGACATTCAAATTGGCAGTGGTCAGATAGCCGGGCAACAGATTGAGAGCCTGGATATCAACGAGGACGAAGTGGCTGACAAACTCATCATAAAATCCAATCTATCACCCAAAGAAAACGTGGAATTGGATGTGGCCAGCAACTGGGCCAAAATAAAAAATGGACTAAAAAAGACCCAGGCTGAAATATCAGTCAAAACGGGTGGACAATGGGTAGAGCGCAAATATGAAGGAGGCGGAGCCTTTGAAAATGTGAGCCAACTAAAAGTTCCTGCTGAGCATACGGATCATTCGTACTATATACGATATGAAGGACCCGGATGGGAGAATGAAATGGTGGGCTACCGTTTCTATCTCGATTGGCGAAATGCCATTGATATTTTTGGTAAAAAAGTGGACACACTGGTATTGCAAGCGGTAGGTCAGGATGGGTTTGACAGCTATCATGAGCCGGCCGATTGGGGTATGGATATCATGAAAGCCGGCAAGTCTCTTGGAATTGGTTCCATTGGACAATATATTAATGGTAGTGTAGAACATTTTCAAAATACCGATTCGGTAGTGTGCAAGGTCGAAAACAAGAGTTATATGTGCTCTGCCGTAGAAACCAATTACTTTGGATGGAGTACTACAGCAAATAAAATAGATTTAACCTCTCGTCTGGAGATTCACGTGGGAGACAGGGCCGTGAAACATACGCTGGATTTGAGCGAACCGATTGAGAACTTCTGCACAGGAATTGTGAAAAACGACAAAGCGCAAAAAATTGAATCTATTGTAGCATCGAATGGATGGGCTTATGTCGCTACATATGGTCAGCAGAGTCTGGCCGATGACAACCTTGGCTTGGCGATCCTGTTTAATACTAAAGATGTGGATAGAATCTCTGACTCAGAGCACGATCACCTGATCGTATTTAAACCTGCCGAAACGGTAGAGTACTATTTGCTCGGAGCATGGGAACAAGAGAAAGACGGTATTAAAAATATGGAGGAGTTCAAGGCCTATCTTAACAATAAAATTGACGAACTTAATAATCCAATAGAAGTGGCTCTTCAATGAGCCGTTGTTTGTAGCTTAGTTAATCACTAAGAGCCCCGCTATTGCGGGGCTTTTTTTATGTCCCGCTCTTTGCACTCTTGGAGGCAAACTGCGTAGGGGAGATCCCAAATTCATTCTTAAATGCACGGGTAAAGGAGTTGGGTAGATCGTACCCTACCATGTAGCCGACCTCCGATACGTTGATCTTGTTTTGCTCGAGCAGCTGCTTGGCGCGGCTCAACCTAAAGGACTTGAGGAGCTCGATCGGCTTTTTGCCTGTAAGTTGTTTTACCTTTCTGATAAAGTGCATGTGACTCATGTGCGTCATTTCGCACATTCTACTCACGTCAAACTGTGAATCAGAAACATTTTCCTCCATCAGGGCTGAGAGCTTGTTTAAGAATTCCTCATCTGCGGAGGTGACCTTGATGTCTTTGGGTTTAAAACGAAGGTCTTCGGCGTACTTGCCTTTGAGCTGTTCGCGTGATTCGAGCAGATTGTGTATCCGGGCAAGCAGTAGCTCCGGTTTGAAAGGCTTGACTATGAAGGAATCAGCGCCGGACTCATAGCCTACGATCCTTTTTTCGTCCACATTGAGGGCAGTAAGCAAAATAACGGGTATATGGCTGCACGCAGGATTGGTTTTGATCCTTTGGCAGAAGTTGATCCCATCGACATGCGGCATCATGATGTCGCTAATGATAAGGTCGACATATTCTGTTTCGAGAATATCAAGGCCCTGCTGACCATCACCAGCCAGGATCACGTTGTAGTGCTCATTAAGGACATTGCTTATAAAGTAGCGCATGTCCTGGTTGTCCTCTGCAATCAGAAGGGTTGGTCGACTCTTAATGTCTTTGCGTAGGTCTGGTAGCACGATCTTATCTTCCGTTTCTAGCAAAGAAAAGTCGATGCTGTTGTGATAGTCATACTCGCCATTGTCGTTTTCGTAGGTGCTTGTCGCTTCTTCGGTGAGGTTTTCAGGGATGTACACCGTAAACGCCGTGCCTACATTGGGTTCGCTTTCCACCTTGATGTTTCCCTTGTGCGCTTCGATCAGGTCTTTGATGTAAGACAGACCGATGCCACTGTTTTCGCTTTGCTGACCTTCGATTTCATTGTCTCCAACGGCAAAGCGCTCAAACAGCTTTTCCAGGATCTTTTCATCCATGCCGTTGCCTGTGTCTTTTACGACCAGTCGCACAAATTCGAGCTCATTATCTTTCATTAGGTACTTTTCAGCTTGCCTGAGCTCTACCGTGATGCTGCCGTTTTTTTCCGTGTGTTTGAAGGCGTTGGACAGAAGGTTGAAAAGGATCTTTTCGATTTTGTCCTGGTCAAAGTATATCGTGAGGCGGTCAAAGTCAGATTGAAATTTGAACTTGATGTCACTATCGAGTGCCTGGTTGTTGAATAGGTTCTTGATTTCTGTGGCAAACTGAACCAAATCTGTTTTATTCAACTGCAAGGCCAGGTTTCCAGATTCTATTCTACGTACCTCCAGGAGCTGATTAATCAGTTTTTGGAGCCTGAGTGCGTTCTTTTTGATCAGAGTGTAAAAGTTTTGAACTCCCGTGTCTTGCGTTTCAACAGAGCTGAGCTTGTCTATCGGCCCCAGGATCAGGCTTAGAGGGGTTCTGAATTCGTGGGTGATATTGGTGAAAAACTTGACCTTGGCTTTTGAGAGTTCGTCGATTTTTTGAACGGCTTCCTCCAAGGAATCCTTTTGTTGCTGCACCTCGACGTTTCTGGCCTCAAGCTCTTCATTGGCGGACTGTAGGGACTTGTTCAGTTTTTCGAGAATTTCCCTCTTTTTGATGATCAGGTATTGGAAGTATCCCACGACACTGGCGAATGCCAGGATCAGCAATATGAACCAGGTCTGCTTCCATACCGGTGGAGTGACCAAAAATGTAATCTGTGCCGGGGACGGGTCGATGTTGCCCTCCGTATCCATGGCCCGAACTTGGAAATGGTAATCCCCGTTGTCCAGACCTGTAAACGTATGGTTGAGATTTGGGCTAAACTCAGACCAGTCGCTATCATTGAGCCGGTAGGAGTAGAGCAGTTTTTCCTGGCTTACTTTATTGAAGAAATGTCTACCCGACCAAAAAATGGTGGTATTGCCTGAGTCATCTACAGTTTCTGAGTAAACATCAATGGAAGTCTCCGGAGGAATGTTGTCTTTGACAAAGCGGTGGGTGGTGAATTTCTTCCGAATGTCGGCTGTTGGTGCCTTTCCTGTATAGGCCCTTCTTTTCCACTCCCTAAGCGACCGGCTGATCCATATTTCATTGTTGTCATTCAGATAGACACTACCTCCTTCATAGGAAAAAGTAAGCTGGTCGGGAAAGATGTTGTTGGTCCAATCCTGTCCGTTGAAAAAGCTGAAGTCTTTGTCTGTGGCCAGCCATATTTGCCCATTTTCCGAATTGGTAGCAATAGAGATAATGTTGTCGCTAATCAACCCGTTATTGATGGCGTAGTTCGTCCAGTGGTCATTTTCATACACGAATAGGCCGTGTTTTCTTGATCCGACATACAATCGACCCGATCCGTCATTGTGAACCTCATTGATGAACTCGTTGAAATGAGACTGTTCCGGGGTATTCCATTGCTTTCCATCGAAATAGTTGAGTCTTGATCCACCGATCCATAGCCTTCCATCGCCGGACTGTGCAATACCATAGGAGTTGAGTTGATTTAGTCCGTGGGTACGGGCCTTATGAAAAATGATCTCACGGTTTTTTCCATAGGGGTCGTTGATCTGTACCAGGCCTCCTGTCTGACCCTGCTCCAGAAATACATCCGTACAGCCGCCCAGCCATATGCTGCCTCTATCGTCCTCATAAATGGCCCGGTAGTCAATGCCCCAGGACAGCGAGTCGAAAGTGAAATTTGTCCAGCGACCATCTTGTAAATATCCCGCCCCGGCGACACCCTCGTGGCTACCAATGGCCCATACAATATCCTGTGAGTCAGTATACAGGCTCACAGGTGATTCGATCAGGCCATCCGATTGTGAAAATGAGTACCAGCCTTTGTCGTTTTTGTAGACGGCCTTACCCGTAAAATCCAAATACCATTGCGCTCCATTTTTTGTCTCACACTGATAGATGATGTCCTGGTAGGTTAGCCATTTGTCGCGGGATAGGTCCACCTTGTAGACATTGGAGAGGTAGCCAAAGATCCAAAGGTCGGACTGGTTGCCGGAATGCAGTTCGATATGCGCCTGGGGGATATTGAGGGATTCAGAACTGTACTTTGTCCATATGCCTTTTGGGCTGAGGCAGTAGAGGTTTCCGATTCCACCGATCCACAGGCTGCCGTCTTTGAGTTCAAGAATGCTTTCAGAATATTCATCATCGCCGAATGGCTTGCCGTATTCCACTTTTCTCCAGCGACCGTTGGAGTATTTCAGGGCGGGTAGCTTGTTGGACTTGTTGATGATCCAGATGTCGCCTTTGCTGGTGCGGTAGATCGTTTGCTCATAGCCCAGGTCAATGTTGTAATAGTGGCTGAGCAGATTATAGTTTTCTACGTTGTTTTGCAGGATTTCATTTTCCGAAAGGATCATGATATCACCCACTTCGTCCTGCTGAAGGTAGGTAACGGCAAGCCATAGTTGACCTGCGGATACCTCAAAAATATCGGTAAAGTGGTCAAAAGAATTTTGATAAAGAAGGCTTTTGGGCAGGTCAATGAAGGAGATGTTTCGTACCTGATCCTCCAGTTCGGCTCTGATTTCTACTGTGGTAAGTAAAGAGAGCTTGTTGTTTTGAATTAACAGGAGCCCCTTGTCCGTACCGCAGGCTATCGTGCCACTCTGTAGTTGCACCATTTTGTAAAAGGTGAGGTTGACACTCTGGTCGAGCTGCATGAGGTTTGTCCATTGATCCTGACCATCGAACCGGTACAAACCTTTGGAGGACGAAGCATATACCTGCTGATTTCTATCGACAAAGACTGTCTGAATGGGAGTGCCGGTAAGGCCGTGTGCCTCCGAATAAAACTTCCATGAATAACCGTTGTACATCATTACCCCGGAATCCAGAGCAAACCAGTATTCGTCATTGGTGATGTTGGAGGCGATGGAGCGGACGCCGAGGTTTTCCAACTCAGGAAAATGGGCATGGCGCCACATTTCCAACATCGGGTCAGCAATGTCCGGCTGGTAGCGCTTTTGGGCATTTAAACTTAGCCCTATGCACCAGGCAATCATGAATAGCATAATTCTTCTCAACACCGTCATATTATTCTTTCTAGCTATTAAAATCCAAGGTCAAATAGGCTGGGGATTTTTGGAAGTGATAGGTGGTTGCCTCTTATGGGCAGTAAAAATAACATTTCTCTACTATAATTGACCACCGGCACATCATGAATATCAATTGGTGAAAATTGAATAAATGCCCAGTTAATCGGCCTGTAGTATTGCTAAAATTATTCAACGGTATTTAAAACTCAATTATTTTCTTAATTAAGCTAGATTCGCTGCATGAAAGATTTTATCCACGACGATTTTTTACTAGAGAATTCTGTAGGACAGGAGCTCTATCATACTTACGCGAAAAACCAACCTATTTTTGACTACCACTGTCACCTTCCTCCCCAGGAAATAGCTGCAAACAAAAAGTTTGAGAACCTAACTAAAATCTGGTTAGGAGGCGATCACTACAAGTGGCGCGCCATGCGGACACTAGGTGTGAATGAGGACTTCATTACCGGTCCTAAGTCAGATTATGAGAAATTCGAGAAGTGGGCTTATACGGTGCCTTACACAATGAGGAACCCATTGTACCACTGGACGCACCTCGAACTAAAAAGATATTTTGGGATCAGCGAACTGTTGAGCCCTGCCAATGCAAAAAGGGTTTACGATCAGTGTAACGAGCTTTTGGCTACTGATGAGCTTTCCGTTCAGGGTATTCAGAAGAAAATGAACGTGGAGCTGGTTTGTACGGTAGAGGATCCTTTGGATGACCTGAAATACCATAAACAACTGGCAGATGAAGGATACGGAGTGAAAACCTTAACTACTTTCCGTCCGGACGCTGTGTTGTTCATTGATGATGCCAAGGCTTTGAATGAGTACCTGACTAAGCTGGAAGGTATTACAGGCGTTTCTATCAAGGATTTGGATTCTTTGATGGATGCATTGAAGAGTCGGGTGCAATACTTCCATGATTTGGGATGTAGGTTGTCCGATCACGGTCTCGAGGAGCTCTATTCAGCGGATTTTAACGGTAGCACAGTAGATGGCGCTATTGCTAAATTCCGAAAGGGTGAAGGAGTGGATGCAGCTACCGGATTACAGTACCGATCTGCGGTTCTTTACGAACTAGGCAAGCTATACCATGAGTTTGGCTGGACGCAATTGTTCCACTTGGGTGCATTGAGAGACAACAACCACCGATTCTTGAGGGAATTGGGTAAAGACTGTGGAGTAGATTCCATTGGTGATTTCAAAAATGCACAGAACTTGTCAAGGTTCTTCAATCGATTGGATAATGAGGATAAGTTGACAAGAACGATCATCTTCAACTTGAACCCTGCGGACAACGAGATCTTTGCGACGATGATTGGTAACTTCAACGATGGTAGCGTAAAAGGCAAGATCAACTTCGGCCCCGGATGGTGGTTTCTGGATCAAAAAGACGGAATGGAGAAGCAGATCAACGCTTTGTCCAACATGAGTTTGATGAGCTTGTTCATTGGAATGGTGACAGATTCAAGGAGTTTCCTGAGCTATCCTCGTCATGAGTACTTCCGACGAACGCTCTGCAACATGATCGGAAAGGATGTAGAAAAAGGAGAGCTTCCTAATGACATTCCTTGGCTGGGTAAGATTGTCGCTGACATGAGTTACCAAAATGCCAAAGACTATTTTGAATTTTAACATCCGGTAAGGTTATATCCTGAGCCCATTTCCTGCATAGGAAAGAGCAGGATAAAGTAACCTTTGATAATCCGGAGATTTGTAAGATAAAGAAGACCTGCCCCCGGTAGGTCTTCAAATGTAAAACTGACTAAGACGATTAAATTATGAGTGAGTCTAAAGCGAATGTGGGAAAATACAGGTATCGCATACTTGCCCTCCTGATCTACGCAACCACAATCAACTACTTCGACCGAAGTATCATTGGTGTAATGGCACCCATCCTTGAGGATATGTTTGGCTGGTCAAACTCTGACTATGCCTTTATTATGATTGCCTTCAAAATAGCTTACGCTATTGGTATGTTGACCATGGGTGGGATTATTGACCGATTGGGCACCAAAAATGGATACACTGTAGCGATTGCTACATGGAGTGTATTTGGTATGATGCACGCCTTAGTGGTGGGCGAAGTGACCATGCTTGGATTTACCATGACGAGTGTGGGTTTGTTTGCTTTTACTCGATTTGGACTTGGTTTTGGAGAGTCGGGACACTTCCCTGCAGCACAAAAGACTGTTGCTGAATGGTTTCCTAAGAAAGAACGAGCTTTCGCAACAGGATTGTACAATGCGGCAACTAGTATTGGAGCGATTGCTGCGCCATTCGTAGTAGGCTGGATCGTAGAAGAGACTACCGGAGCCAATTGGCAGATTCCTTTCTTGATCACTGGTGCGTTAAGTACGCTTTGGGTGATCTTGTGGAGAAGTGTCTATACGAAACCTGAAGACAATAAACACCTTACAAAAGAAGAGCTCGACTATATAGAAAGTGACTCTGCGGGAGCTGTCGAATCTGTTGAGAACTTGCCATGGATCAAAGTGGCTGCCAAGCGTCAGGCATGGGCCTTTGCTGCTGCTAAATTAACAGATGCCGTTTGGTGGTTCTATCTGTTCTGGGGAGCGAAATTCCTCGTGGAGACGTTTGATGTGAAAATCAAAGAAATTGGCTTGCCGTTCTTCGTAATGTACATGCTGGCTGATGGCGGTAGTATCCTCGGTGGATGGATTTCAGGCTACTTTATGAATAAGGGCTGGAGCATCAACAAAGCACGTAAAATGACTCTGTTGATCTGCGCGATCATCATTCTTCCCGTATGCTATGTAGCAATTACTGGCGACAAATGGGTGGCCATTATATTGATCGGTATTGGCGCAGCAGGTCACCAGGCCTGGTCTGCGAATATTTTCACCCTTGTATCTGATATCTTCCCTAAAAAGGCGGTTGCGTCAGTTACCGGTATTGGTGGTATGATGGGAGCTGTAGCAGGTATTATTGGTGATAAACTCCTTGGGTCAGTACTTGACTCTGCGGGCAACTCAGGTTATTTCTGGGCATTCGTGATCGCAGGATCTTGTTACCTGATCATTTTAGGAATCATCCACTTATTGATGCCTACAATGACTCCACTCGATGAAAACTTACAAGAAGTAAAATCTTAAATACAAAATATAAACACTAAATGAAGGAACTAACCAGAGACAATGCTAACCTGACGGGATCGCTTCCCATTCGTGTACTACAGTTTGGAGAGGGCAACTTTCTACGTGCCTTTGCTGACTGGATGATCGACATCATGAACGAGCAGGGCGGTTACGATCATGGCATTGCGGTTGTACAGCCCATCGAGCATGGGATGGTCAACATGCTGGCGGATCAGGATGGACTCTACCATCATGTGATCCAGGGATTGAAGGACGGAAAAGCATCTAGCGAAACCCGTCTCATCAAGTCCATTCAAAAGGCGATCAACCCTTTTGAGGATTTTGATGCTTATATGGAAGTGGCTACTTCGGCAGACCTGAAAATCGTCATTTCTAACACCACAGAGGCAGGTATCGTATTTGATGATGGTGATGCACTTCCGGCTTCTGGTTTGGCGAAGACTTTCCCTGGCAAGGTGACCCAGTTCCTTCTTAAGAGGTTTGAAAAATTCAATGGTTCGAAAGAAGGAGGACTGACGTTCATCCCTGTGGAGCTAATCGACAAAAACGGGATCAAGCTGAAAGAGGCGATCCTAAACTATGCAGATCTTTGGAATCTATCTGACGATTTCAAGGCATGGGTGGATGAGGCTAATGCTTTCGCGAATACTTTGGTGGATAGAATCGTTCCGGGTTTCCCTAAGGACAATATTGACGAGATCCGTTCTGAAATCGGGTACAATGATCAATTGGTTGTAGCCTCTGAGATTTTCCACCTTTGGGTGATCGAAGGGCCTAAGTCTGTGCAGGATGCATTCCCGGCTGACAAGTACGGAATGAACGTAATCTTCACAGATAATCAGGCTCCCTACAGAACCAGAAAAGTAAGAGTGCTGAATGGTGCACATACGAGCATGGTACCTGTGGGATTGCTTCATGGTATTGAAACCGTGCGAGCGTCTGTAGAGGATGAAAAAGTAGGGGCGTTTGTAGAGCACATTATCTACAATGAGATCCTTCCTACGATTGATCTTCCTGAGGCGGAATTGAAGGAGTTTGCCGGACAGATCATCGAGAGGTTCAAAAACCCATTCATCCATCATGAGTTGAAGTCTATTTCACTCAACTCAATCTCAAAATACAAAGTGAGAGTACTGCCTACGCTGTTAGATTACCTTTCTGCCAAAGGAGAATTGCCTGTAGGGTTGGTCGCAGCGTTCACGCATTTGATCCAGTTGTATTTGAGCGATTCGTTCGAAATCAACGATGATGAGGCTGTGAAGGATTTCTTCTCAGGACTTAGCGGTTCTTCTGAGGAAGTCATTTCGTCGGTGCTGTCCAATGCAGATTTCTGGGGACAGGATTTGACGCAAGTAGCCGGGTTGAAAGACCTGATGGTATCTCAAATGGACTCCATCAAAGGCGGAGCAAAAATTAACGATCTAGTAGCTTAATAGAAAAATGAAGCAAGCAATTACCATCAACAGTGATGACAATATAGCCGTTGCATTGACGGACTTGAAGGCGGGGCAGGAAGTCGTGGTAAATGACCAAACAGTGACGCTTGTTGACGCTGTAAATGCAAAGCACAAATTTGCCCTGGAGGACTTATCCGAAGGTGGCGAGATGTTTATGTACGGCCTGGTAGTAGGTACGGCCAAAAACGCCATCCCAAAGGGAGGGGCGATCACGGTGCAAAATACCGTTCACAAAGCCACGGGCTTTAGTGATGAGAAAAGTGGCGAAATCCGATGGACTGAGCCTGATGTGTCTCGCTTCAAGGAGCGAACCTTCAAAGGTTACCACCGCTCTGACGGACAAGTAGGTACAGCCAACAATTGGCTGGTATTTCCAATGGTATTCTGCGAAAACAGAAACATCCTTACGATCAAAAAAGCATTTGACAAGGCACTAGGCTATGAAGCCGAAGATCCGTATGCAAACTTCGTGAGTGAGCTAATTACTGTCAATTCTGACGGAGGTTCTATCGCTGATGTGAAATTGGCGTCCTCAAGCTCAAAAGCGACCAGTTCTGTTTTTGAAAATGTAGGTGTGAAATTTATCACCCACCAGGCAGGATGCGGAGGTACTCGTCAGGATAGCACGGTTCTGTGCAAGCTACTTGCAGGTTATGTGAATAATCCTAATGTAGCCGGAGCGACTGTTCTTAGCCTGGGATGTCAGAATGCGGAGGTTGAGACCTTGCAGGAAGCAATCAAGGACATAAATCCCAATTTCGATAAGCCCTTATTGATCTATGGTCAGCAGGAAATCGGAAACGAGGCTTTGATGGTGGAGAATGCGATCAAAGGAACATTCGAAGGTCTGATCGAAGCGAATAAACTGAAAAGGGAGCCTGCTCCATTGTCTAAGCTAACCATTGGTTTGGAATGTGGTGGTTCGGATGGTTTCTCCGGTATTTCTGCAAATCCGACTTTGGGACATGTATCTGATATGATGGCTGTGTTGGGAGGTAAGGCAGTTTTGGCTGAGTTTCCTGAGCTATGCGGTGTGGAGCAAGTCCTGATCAATCGCATGGGCAGCAAAGAGGATGCTAAGAAATTTGCTGATTTGATGGAGGCCTACGCAGCGTCTGCGGAAGCGGTAGGTTCCGGTTTTGACATGAACCCTTCACCGGGCAACATCAAAGACGGCCTGATTACCGATGCGATGAAAAGTGCCGGTGCCGCCAAAAAAGGAGGTAATTCACCAGTGAACGCTGTTTTGGATTACACCGAATACGCCAAGGCTGACGGGCTAAGCTTACTCAATACACCGGGCAATGACGTAGAGTCAACCACCGGTCTTGCCGGATCAGGATGTAACGTTATTTTGTTTACAACAGGTCTTGGTACGCCAACAGGAAACCCAGTGGTGCCTGTGATCAAGGTTTCTTCCAATAACAAGACGGCAGAGCGTATGTCTGATATCATCGATATCGGGACGGGCGATGTGATCGAAGGGAAGAAGTCCATCGCTGAGATGGGCGAGGAGATGCTCGACTTGGTGATCAGAGTAGCCAGTGGTGAGCAAACCTGCAGAGCTGATATATTAAGACAAGAAGATTTTATCCCCTGGAAAAGAGGGGTTTCACTATAAAGAAATAATAAACCATGAGTCATACTAACTACGAAGTACGATATGCTGTTGGGCCCAACGAGACCAAGGCAATGGACACTACTCAATTGAGGGATACCTTCCTTATTGAGAACCTTTTTACCAAAGACGAGATCAACTGGGTTTATACCCACTATGACCGCTACATGGCAGGGGGTATTTTCCCTGTTTCCAAAGCATTGGATTTGGAAACCATCGATCCTTTGAAATCTGAGAACTTCCTTGATCGAAGAGAGTTGGGCGTGATCAACATCGGAGGAAACGGTACGGTAAAAGTGGACGGTACTGAGTACAAACTAGGATACAAAGAAGCGCTTTACGTAGGTGCGGGCAACAAAGAAGTGATCTTCAGCAGTGACGATTCTTCTGCTCCAGCTAAGTTCTATGTAAACTCTGCTCCTGCACACCACAGCTTCCCTACCAAAAAGGTGACCGAGGCTGAGGCCAACAAATTGGAGCTAGGTTCACTCGAAACTGCCAATGCCAGAACGGTGAAGCAAATGATCGTAGCAAGCGTGGTAGAAACTTGCCAGCTTCAAATGGGAATGACGGAATTGAATGTAGGTAGCGTTTGGAATACCCTCCCTTCTCACGTGCATGACAGAAGGATGGAGATCTACTGCTACATCGAGGTGCCGGAAGGACAAGCGGTTTCGCACTTCATGGGCCCTACTGACGAGACACGACACATCTGGATGCAAAATGAGCAGGCGGTGATTTCAGCGCCATGGTCGATTCACTCAGGAGCGGGTACATCGAACTATACTTTCATCTGGGGTATGGCCGGTGAAAACCTGGACTATGGAGATATGGATGTTTGTCCGGTTCCGGAATTGAGATAAAATATTTCAACTCTTGTCATTTCTCCCGTCATCCTGAGGCTCTCGAAGGATAAGGGAGATGAATCGAAGAGCAATTACATAATAAAGAATGTTGTTTTACATTTCGACTAGCTCAATGTGACAACATTCTTTAACAACAATTAGAAAAATGTCATTAGAACTATTCAACCTAAAAGGAAAAGTAGCATTAGTCACTGGGGGAACACACGGCCTTGGAATGGCCATGGCCATGGGAATCGGTAAAGCCGGGGCTAAAGTGGTAATCAATGGAAATTCTTCTCAAGAGAAGATCGACAATGCCATCGCAGAGTATAAAGAAGCCGGGCTGGACGTAGCGGGTTACAAATTTGACGTAACTGACGAAGCCCAGGTAAAAGAGGCGGTAGCCAAAATCGAATCTGAAGTAGGACCCATTGATATCCTTGTGAACAATGCTGGGATTATCAAAAGGGTGCCCTTGGAGGATATGGAAGTCGAGGAATTCGAGCAAGTGATCAAAGTGGATTTGGTAAGCCCGTTCATCGTGTCCAAGTCTGTGATCAAGGGCATGATCAGCCGAGGCGGTGGTAAGATCATCAACATTTGCTCTATGATGAGTGAACTGGGACGAAACACCGTAGGCGCTTACGCAGCTGCCAAAGGCGGTCTGAAGATGCTGACACAAAACATGGCCACAGAATGGTCCAAGCACAATGTGCAGGTCAATGGAATTGGCCCTGGATACTTTGCGACAAGCCAGACTGCACCAATCCGTGTAGATGGGCATCCGTTCAACGATTTTATTGTGAACAGGACTCCTGCAGGTAAGTGGGGCGATCCTTCTGATTTGGAAGGAGCGGCTATTTTCCTTTCAGGCAAGGCGAGTGATTTCGTCAGCGGCCAGGTGATATATGTTGATGGCGGTATTTTGGCTACTATTGGTAAGCCGTCGAATGAAAAATAATGAACGTTAGGACACGTCCCGATAGCTATCGGGACGTGCAAGCAAATACGAAAAGGAGGGGAGCCGAAAGATTTGTGTGCGGTGTGCGTTAAATCTTTCTTGATTTTTTCCTTAGTTTTTGATCAAGCAAAAAGTAAGAGCCTAGCGGCTTGAGCGACAAACAAATAGAGTTATGAAAGCCACCTTCTTATCCGTTGTGATGTTGATATCACAGCTATACCTGATTCATGCACAGGATTATAAGTCTCAAGTCTGGTCTCCCGACCAGGGCGACGGCACCTACAAAAACCCTATCATCCATGCAGACTACTCCGACCCGGATATCTGCAGGAAGGGAAATGACTTTTACATGACCTCTTCGTCGTTCAATTCCATTCCGGGATTGCCAATTTTGCATTCTACGGATTTGGTGAATTGGAAACTGATCAATCATGCACTGCCTGCGAATGTGGACAAGCACTTCGATATTCCCCAGCACGGGAATGCTGTTTGGGCTCCTTCGTTTCGGTATCACGATGGAATGTTTTATATCTATTGGGGAGATCCGGACAGAGGGATATTCATGGTGAAAACTGATGATCCTGCCGGTGAGTGGACAGCTCCTGTCTTGGTGAAGAAGGCTTATGGAAACATTGACGCTTGTCCGCTTTGGGATGATGACGGAAGGGTTTACCTGGTGCATGCTTTTGCGCATAGCCGGGCAGGAGTAAAAAGTATCCTTCAAGTGGTAGAGCTCAACAAAGACGGGGATCAAATTCTGGATAAGGGAACGATCGTCTTTGACGGGCACAAGGATCACCCTACGATCGAAGGTCCTAAGTTTTACAAGCGAAACGGCTACTACTACATTTTCGCTCCGGGAGGAGGCGTGCCTACAGGATGGCAGACCATTCTTAGATCAAAAAACATTTACGGACCCTACGAAGACAAAATCGTCTTGGCCCAGGGAAAAACAGACATCAACGGCCCTCACCAAGGAGGGTGGGTTGAACTCGACAATGGAGAGAGCTGGTTTGTACACTTCCAGGACAAGGAAGCCTATGGGCGTATAGTTCACTTGCAGCCGGTCAACTGGATCGATGACTGGCCGATCATGGGTATCGACGAAGATGGAGACGGAACGGGTGATCCTGTACTGATTTACAAAAAGCCCGGCCTAAAAAGCAGCGGAGTTTTTAACCCTGCCGAGTCGGATGAATTCGATGGAGAAAAACTCAGCCTGCAATGGCAGTGGAGTGCCAACCCCAATCCAAGCTGGTATTCGCTGAAAAGCAATCCGGGTAACATAAGATTAAATGCCATGAACATTCCTGAGGGTTCCAGAAACCTTTGGCTGTCACCGAATGTACTGGCGCAAAAGCTGCCAGCGATGGAATTTACCACTACGGCCAAAGTGGACATTTCCAATCTCAAAGAAGGAGAGACGGCTGCGTTCAGCATCTTTGGTTTGGACTATGCTTCGATTCAGATAAAAAGAAAAGGAGAAGAAATCATAGTTCAGCAGGTAGAATGTCTAAAAGCGGATCAAAACGCCGAACCAAAGGTTTTGGCTGAAGCCACAATAGGAGCAGAGCAAGTATGGCTACAAATCAAAGTAACAGCAGACGGCAAAGCCGCCTTTGGATACAGCGAAAAAGGCAAGAAGTTTACCAGTCTTGGTTCATCCTTCACGATGAAAGAAGGTAAATGGGTAGGAGCGAAGATTGCTTTGTCCGTAACCCGAACGTCTACCAAAGGGGCGCCGGGCTCAATAAATGTTGATTGGGTGAGGGTGGAGAAGTAAGCGTAGTCTTTCAAGTTTTCTAAGGATCTACTTGATGTTCACTTTTCTCGAAAGAGATGCAACACGAGTTTTGTTTGACTAATTCCTCCATTGATTTGGCCTTGAAGAAATTCCGTCAAGAAATTCAGCATGACGATAAGTGAGCTTAAATCCACTGTTTGATCCCGCGAGTGTAGCGATGCGGGAGAGTTTGGATTTATTGGATATTCGAACTGAATTTTAGGAATTTATTCACAGCCTTGGGTTTTTTGCTTCGTTTTTGGGCTAAGCCAAAAATGAAGAGCCCGTCCGGCTTGAGGACATAAAATGAATAAACAAGAATGCCTACTCTCAATTACCCGGAAAAATAAATGTGGTTTCATGCACCCCTGAAGAAGTCAATAGACCATCGTCCGGCGTGACGATGTCCAGGGTTCTGGATACTGTTGCTCCGAGGGAGTCCATCTCAATATAGATTTCAGAAATGGCGGGCAAAGTTTTGACACAGGCGTAGCAATAGTTAATGACTGACACTCTTTGATTTTGATTCTCGACCCGTTGTACTAAAGCATCAAGGTTGGTTCTGTGAATGTCAGCCTTAGGCTCCAAATCGACTGTCAGCTTATTTATCTCACTGTCCACCAAATCGGAATCATAAGCCAGAAGTCCTTCTTCCAGGGGAGTGATGTCCTGCGGAGAGACATTGTTCTCATTACACGATGCGAGCATGAGGAGGAGCATTGATATTAAAATGGCCGGTTTCATGTTAAAGCATGAGATTGGCGAACTCTTTTTAAATGCACGAGCCTTCATCTCTGGAATAGACCTCTTCTTGTAAAATGTTCAATTCTCCACTACCTGTTACCTGAAGCAAGAATCGGTTCGTTTGGATCGGAGCGCAGTATCCAACCAATTTAGTGGCTAATATCTCGTATCCCACATCGGCTTTTCTTATCGCACCGATGCTCTTATTGGTGGTGCTAAAGCTATAACCATGGGCCATCACCACAAGCAAAGCATCAGAAAATGAGCCGATGGGTTTTACAAAATCCACTACTCCGGGTTCATCATTGGCCACGTTGACAGTTTGCTGAGATTCATAGATCAAATACTTATAGCAATAATCTGGCAGGCATTCCGGGTCAAATCCTGTGTTGGTTTGATATACAAGATCGTAGGTGTTAGAGCATTGGGTCGTATTCATATCAAGACACTTGGTTCCGGAAGAAAGTACAGTATTATAATCCGGGAACCCTTGCGATTCTACCAGCTCCCAATAGTTAACCTCCATCGAAGGGGTTAGATCTTCAAACGGGTAGCGCTCTGCAATCGGATCGAAATCTGCGAGATTGACTGTGATGCCATCCTCCTCCTCTGAACAACTAGACAGAAAGATTATTGCGGCAATAGATGCAAGGTTGAGTAGGTTTTTCATGGTAGTTTTTAACGTCCTAATATGGCGAGTGGCTACATAGGATTCTAATTTCTACTAAAGTAGCGAATCTGCCGCAACCTTCATTTCTTTTCCATTGAAGATAGCAAATGAGCCATAGGGCCATTCGCTACATCTAATGTTATGCAACGTGTTATTAATACTCTTTCATTACAAAGTCATGCAGTAGATCTACTATCTTATCATAGCTTTCGAGAATTGCAGAGAGCAAGGTCGAGTGAGTTCTGTTTGGCACCTCTTCAGTAAAAATCCGATCGTTACCTGCAGCTAACATTGCTGAGGCGAATCGTTCATTTTGTTCTTTTCTCCATGCATCGTCACCGTCAGCATAGATAAGTAAGATATTGTCTCGGTTGGGTAGGATATGAGGTTTTACAGAGGCTCGTCTCCAACTTAGAGGGTCATCGCCCCAGGGCTGATAAGTTGAATCCAATTCGATGCGATTTTTAGCGGTCTCTTCTACGTAAAGAAATGGACTTATAAGTACGGCACCCTTCAGCATATTATATTCTATTTCATGAATCTTTAGAAGAGAAGAATCAATAGCAAGGAGTGCAGCTAAATAGGCCCCAGCTGAATGTCCACCAACATAGACCTTTTGGGGGTCGCCGCCATATTCATCTATTTTTTTCAGTACCCATGCAGTAGCTGCTGCAGCATCATTTACATGTGATGGATGTTGAAACTCTGGAGATAATCTGTAGTTGACACTTACCATTCCGATTCCAGTCTTCGCAAGTTTGGTACCTATATCCTCTCCCCAACTTTTATCTCCCATTGTCAGGGCACCACCATGGAAATACACAATAACGGGTACATTCTTCTTGCTTTGTGGCATGTATATATCCAATAAATCCCTGCCATTCTTATAATTGGAACCCTCTATATAATCTACATCCTTTGTGACAACAATTTGTGCGTTAGCAAAGCTTGCGATTAGCAATAGTAATAGGGTGAAACTGCAAAATTTCATATTTGTCAGGCTATTGATTCTTTGTTATGGTACATAACGACCAACTATCATCCGTATGCTGGACATTTCTAATGTGATTAAATGTATCTCTTATCGATGGCCTTTGCAAAAAGCTAAGAAAGCTTATGGATGATAGTGTTTGTTATCTGCTTAAATTTTCTATATTCGCCGAATATTTGTAAATTATTTACAAATATCAGACTTAAACAGAAAAATGCTACTAGAATTTAAAGTTAAAAATTTCCGTTCAGTGGGAGATTGGCAAAGTTTTTCAATGTTAGCGGAGAACAAAGTGAAGGAACTGAATGAAACGGTCATAGATAAATCTGGGTATAATTTCCTTCCTTCTGCAATTGTTTATGGAAGAAATGCTTCTGGGAAAAGTAATTTATTAGAAGCTTTTAGAGCATTACAATTTCTAGTTATGGAGTCGGCTGAATTCAAAAACAATCAAAGAATACCCCCATATGAACCTTATCGATTATGTTCCAAAAACACAAAGGAAGCTATTGAATTCTCTGTTGATTTTTTAGCCGAGGATGATATAAGATATATCTATTCAATTGGATTTACGGAATTTGAAATTGAATATGAAAATCTCGTTTTTTATCCTAAGTCACAGCCTGCTACGCTTTTTAATAGAGTTAAAAATAAAAAGACGCAATACGGAGAGTATTTGACTGGAAGAAAAAAGGATATTGAGTATCTACTATATCCAAACCAGTTATTCTTATCTAAAGTGGGCACAGAAAAAAATGAGCAACTTAGGATACCGTATTCATTTTTTTCTGAGCGCACTTTCGTTTCAACAATTCATGATACTGATTACGACAATGCGCTAATTCAAATTTTCACGACGAAAATGGGAAGAAATGACATTCCATTTTTCAAGGAAAATATTGACAAGTTGATGAAGGTCGCTGATACAGGTATAGATAGAATAATCATTCGAGAAGAAGAGATGGATGAAACTTCTTTGCCAGAGGATATGAGTCCCGATAAAAAAAGGGAGTTAATAGAAAAGTATAAATATAAGGTCAGGACAGTTCATAAGACATTTGATAAAAGTAAAATTTCTGGAGAGGTAGAATTTAGATTGTTAGATGAATCAACTGGCACTATGAAGCTTTTGGCGGTTGGGGGCCTCATTCTAGAAGCACTAGCTGATGGTCAAGTGCTAATAATTGACGAACTGGATAAAAGCCTCCATCCTAAGCTTACTAAGGCTTTGATTAACCTATTTCATAACAAGATGACCAACCCGAACAATGCTCAACTAATTTTTGCGACTCATGATGTTTCATTGCTTGACAATGAGCTTTTTAGAAGAGATCAAGTATGGTTTGCTGAGAAGGAATATGAGGGGTGCAGTCATTATTATGCCATTTCCGACATTCCAGGAATAAGGTCAAATGTTCCATATGAAAAATGGTACATGTCTGGAAGATTTGGAGCTATGCCAGTCATCAATGAATATGAGCTAGATTTTCAGTATTGATGGGTAAAGGAAGAGGTAAAAGGAATGTATCAGTAAAGTTCAATAAGAGAGGTCTCATCCTTTGTGAAGGAGAGACAGAGGAGAACTATTTCAATGGACTAATAAGTCAGGAAAAATATAGGAGAAAATTTTCCTCAATAGATGTTGAGATTTTTAAGCCAAAAGATCATTCTCCAATTGGTCTCATTAAACATGCCAAGGGTCTGATTAAAAGAGCAAAACGAGAACGCAATGAGTATGATTTTGTTTGGGTGGTATTTGACAGAGATGGTCATCAGGGAATTCCTGATGCTTTTGAAATGGCTAGGACAAATAATCCTGTTATAAAAATAGCATTTACTAGTCCGTGTTTCGAGTATTTCATTTTGCTACACTTTGAAAAAACTACTCGTTCATTTACAAAATGTGATGATGTGATTTCATATATCAAGAAATCCAACTACATCCCGGAATATGAAAAATCATCGAATTTGTTTAAAACGCTAGATGATTTTAAGGACATTGGTTTAGAAAATAGTAAATGGCTTAGAAAGCAAAATGAGGCTGATATCCAGAATGGAGTAAGGGAATATGATCTTCCTACAAGTTCAGGAGTCGATCTTTTGGTTGAATATCTTTATTCGTTGCTTTAATTGCAGATAACGTACGGCTATAGTGCTTGCACTTTATTCGCACTATATCGTTTTTAAGTTAAACTTTTGTTTGTCAGTGGCTTATCTGATGGTAAGCGTTTGTAGCCGCTTGCAGTCGGGTACAACAACCATTGATATTAATTGACTTTTCTCAGAAGTGCTGCGATGTGGAGAACCACGGCGTTAAGATAGGAAAATAGCTGTTTCGAGTCAAGATGGTTTTTGCTGCCTTCGAAGTTTTTTTGGCTCAAACAGCCGCCCTGTGGGACTGGTTTTGTTTATGCGTAAGCGGTAAATGATTGAGCTTAACAGAATCGGTAATATTCATCGTCAGACCGATTAGAAAAGGTCTTTGATTTTGCACCTTACCCGTTAAGCCCAATAAATATCAGAGTCTCGTATCAAGCGGGAACCTCCTTGGGATTTTGTCCGTATTGATTTTCTCCGGGATTGCTGTCTGTCACCAGCAATACTATTAGCCATATGGTTCCAATCAATGGAATCAAACTGATCAGAATCATCCATCCACTTTTCCCAACATCGTGCAGCCTTCTCACCCCGACGGCTAGGCCAGGGATTAAAAGTGCCAAGGCATAAAGACCATAAATGGGTCCGTATCCGATGCCTTCAATGGCAAGACCAAGAAGGTTGTCAAAAATCACAGCCATCATAGCAAAAATTATGTTGAACAAGACGAACATCCAATACTCCTTTCTTCTTGCTCTTCCGCTGAAGTCAGCGTATTGTTTTAAGACTTTCAAATACCAATTCATATTATTTCCTATTGATTTATTATTCCTACTCGTAAGGCTTTTCGGTTTCGCCCCGTTTTTTAAAATGGTCACTGGTCTCCATTAATGTTTTTGGTTGGGTTGTACCTGTCACATGTGCTTTCAAAGTGATTTCTGCATGGGGCTCCATGTTGTTTTTAGACTCATACATAATTGTGTACAACGGGCATGCTCGTTGGTTTTTGTTGAATTACTGGCCTTCAAACCTTGGTCTGTTTAGCGGCTTGTTCATGTTTGCAATCGAACAAGCAAACGTCGACTAACAATTCAACTTTTCTCAGAAGTGCTGCATGTGGAGAACCACCCTGTTAAGATAGGAAAATAGAAGTTGCGAGTCAAGAAGATTTTTGCCACCCCTTTGTTCCTTTGGCAAGGCTCTTGAAGGTTCCATAACAGGGAATAGTTTTTTGAGCCATGCTATTTATTTAGTCTCTTGGAGTAATTTCCGTGCTGTTTGTACTGAATGATTTTCCCTTTCTTGTCTCGCTCAAAGACCATGGTCTCACCCAGCTCGTCATCGTCTCTGATTCTGCGAAAAGTATCCCCTTCTATATGCTTGTAAAATGTCATGGCCTCACCGGGCTTTTCAGAAGGGAGGGGGATGGAAACCAGCTTTCCGTTCCACGTGGTGATGTACTCTTCACTCCACCAGGGCATGGGGCTATAGTATCCTGCATATTCGCTTAGATCCACTTTTTCGGGAGTCTCGTCTTCATTTTTCGGTGGTGTTACCTTGCTGATGATTGAATTAATGCCCCTTATATATTTGCCCGGATTGGTGCCGCTGGCATTGATCATTACCGAAAAGGCCATTTCTCTTTTTAAGTCAAGTTGTAACGACGAACGATACCCGGGACAACTCCCACCATGGCCCACCCAGGTATTTCCATTCGGTCCTTTGAAGACTACAAAACCCAAACCCCATGTGGTATTCCAGTCTGGGTCAGTCCAGTGTACGTTTTGCATGTATTTGAGCGTAGAAGGTTTTAGAATTTCTGTGATCGTGCTATCCCGCAATCTAAATTGCCAGGAGGCGAATTTCCCCAAATCCAAAACGTTTGATGAAAACCCGGCGGCCGGTGCTATTCCCTTGGCCTGAAACAAATTGACTTTTTCACGGTCTCCGGTTCTGGTCAGGGCACTGTACCCAATGGCCAGGTCGGTGCCATACAGCTGCTCTGGCAGTTTGGTTTGGGTGTTAGATAGACTTAGGGGTTCTAAAATGCTTTGTCTCACGTATTCATCGTATGGGACTCCTGATACTTCTTCCACTATTTGCCCCAATAATGTAAGACCAAGATTGCTGTATTGAAAATAGGTGGATGCCGGGTATAAAGTTTCTTGCTCCTTTAGTGTTGATTCGATTTGTTCCTGGCTTGGGAAAGGAAAGTCGGGACCGGTCCAGTAGGGAAAGGCCGCCTCTCTGGGCAATCCGGACGAATGAGTTAATAGGGTTCTGACCGTGATGGGACCACTTTCTTCATATTTCTGTTCCAGGTTGAAAGTAGGAAGTAAGTCACTGATGCGATCATCCAGGCGAAGCTTTCCTTCATCATATAGTTTCATAATAGCTACTGAGGTAAATAGCTTGGATATTGAGCAAATGCTACAAATCGTAGAGGGATCTGAATTAACTTTCTTTTCAACATTGGCTGAACCAAACGCTCCTGACCAGAGGACATCCTGGTCCTGTACTACGATGGCGCTGAGGCCGGGTAATCGGTCAAAATCCTTTTGAGCATCCAACCATACTTCTACCAGTTCGAATGCCTCTGTGTAATCTTTTTCGCCGTCCTGTGAAAATGTAACCAGGGTAGTCAAACAAAGTAATATCGCAAAACCGTACTTTTTCATAATCTCGTTATTTGTGCACACCATACCACTGACTAACACACTGTGTGTTGTTGGATTTGTGTTTATCTGTTTTATTTTTTGTTAGTTGTTTATAGTCAGCGGTTTACCGGTGCGTAATCAGGTACCACATTCGCTGACAATAATTGACTTTTCTCTGATGTGCTGCGGGGTGCGGATAATCGCATGGTTAAGATAGGAAATTAGAAGTTGCGAGCCAAGATGATTCTGTTTCATTCACACCTTGCCAGGTTCTGGCATAGGTGATCTACTTCGCCTTGGCAAAGGCCATTTTTACAGCCAGTCCGGTCAGGACAGAAGCCATAAACCATTTTTGTATCCTAATCCATATGGGTTTTTTGGAGAACCATCCGGCCATTTTCGCTGCGGACAGTACGATCAGGAAATTGACCGTGAAGCTGATCAAAATCTGTACGATCCCCAGCTGGAAGCTTTGGCTGAGGATCGATCCGTTTTCCGGTTTGATAAACTGCGGGAAAAAAGAAAGATAGAAAACCGCCATCTTGGGATTGAGGACATTGGTCATGAGCCCTATGTTAAACAACCTGAGTGGTCGATCTGACTTTAGGTTCCGGTTCGCATCAAAAATCTGCTTGTTGGATCTCACAGAATTGTATGCCAGGTACAGCAGGTAGCCCACACCCAGGATCTTGACGGTCATGTACGCATACGGCACGGCAAAGAATATGGCCGTCAGTCCAAATGATACCATAAGGATGTGAAATAGAAATCCGCACATTACTCCAAGGAGGGAGATGACACCAGCATTTTTTCCTTGAGACAGGGATCTCGACATCAGGTAGATCATATTGGGCCCGGGCGAAAGGACCATGATCAGTGCTGCCAGGCCGAAAAGTAGTAGGTCGTTGAGTGGTATCAAGCCAGGTGTTGATTTAATGGAAAGGCAAATAAATAAAAAAACCTCAGCATTTGCTGAGGTTTTTACTTGTAGCGGGGGCAAGACTCGAACTTGCGACCTTCGGGTTATGAGCCCGACGAGCTACCAACTGCTCCACCCCGCGATATATCTTAAATGGCTTCTTTTGGCTCATTTTTCTTCACATTATGCCGTCTTTCTCGGCATGTCTTTGTGAATTGGAAGGCAAAAGTAGGAGGGGCGAGTAAGAAAAACAAGTACCTTTGAGCTTTAATTCTAAAATGTCGCAAGAAAATTTTAAGTCGGGGTTTGTAAGCATCATCGGCAAGCCCAATGTGGGAAAATCCACCCTAATGAATGCCCTGGTCGGAGAGAACCTTTCCATCATTACCGCCAAGGCTCAGACCACCCGTCATCGAATCATGGGTGTGCTCAATGGAGACAATTTTCAGATTGTCTATTCTGACACTCCGGGTATTTTGGATCCCCAGTATTCCTTGCAAAAGTCCATGATGAAGTTTGCCTATTCCTCTCTGGAAGACGCGGATGTGATCCTGTACCTGGTCGAACTTATGGAGAAAAATGATGAAGATGCATTGCTTGAAAAACTAGCTTCTTCCGGCACTCCCATCATTCTTGTGATCAACAAAATCGACCAAAACAAAGGCACACGCCTCAAAGACAAAATAGACTACTGGAGTCTGATCTACCCGAACCTCAAGATTGCTTCCGTCTCGGCTTTGAAAAATGAAAACGTCGCTGAGCTATTGGGACAAATTGTTGACTTGATGCCGGTACATCCTCCTTACTTTCCGGAAGATACTTTGACGGATAAGTCGGAACGGTTTTTCGCTTCTGAGATCGTTCGCGAACAAATCTTCAAAAACTACAAACAGGAAGTTCCCTACAGCACAGAGGTAGAGGTTACTTCCTTTAAAGAAGAGGAGGATATCATTCGTATCCGTGCAGAAATCTATGTCGAGCGCAAAACTCAGCGAGCCATCCTAATTGGTAAGGGCGGGGAAGCCATCAAAAAAGTGGGCACCGAAGCACGATTGATCATGGAGAGTTTCTTTGGCAAGAAAGTGTTTCTGGAAACTTATATTAAGGTTGAACAGGACTGGCGAAAGAAAGATAAGATGCTCAAACGGTTTGGGTATAAGAATTAATACCGAAACTCGACATTCATGTTTTCACCACTCTCAATTAGTCTTTCCAAATCGATGAAGTAAGAGGTGGAAGGCTTTCCCTTGATTAGGATCTCAGAAAAAGATTTGTTGCCGCTCTTTCCATTTGATTTAAGTGAAAATTGAGCTCCATTATCCAGATGAAAAGTCACTTTGTCCACCAAACTACCTGACAGGGCGACCTCCGGCACACCGGGTATCAATGGATAAAACCCTGCAATCTGAAACAAGAACATGGCGGATGTGGCGCCAAGATCATCATTGCCAGGTAGTCCCGATGGGCTGTCGGAAAAAAGGGTCGTGATAGTCTTTTGGATTAAAGCTTGTGTTTTTTCAGGGGCATCGGCATAGAGGTACACATACGGTGCGACGAAGCTGGGTTGATTGGCTGGCCAGTAAAAGGGCTGGTCTACGTTCCACCCATCACGAAGGATTTGAGAGGTGAAGTGATCCAGTTTTTCTATGGTCTTTTCATTCCCGCCCAAGCGCTTGACCAGGCCCGGATAATCGTGCGGGATGTTCCATGTGTATTGAGCAGAGTTGCCTTCGTTGAAGCCCATCTCCTCTGCACTGTCAAACGGCCAAACCCATTCGCCCCCATCGGTTTTTCTCTGGAGGTAGCCATGCGATTCATTGAGCAGGTTAAAAACGCCCTGGGATCGATCCAAAAACCGTTGGTAATTTATGGTATCTCCGGCCGCAGCACACATCTGTGCTACACCATAGTCCGCTATGGCGTATTCTAATGTCATGGACACGCTGTAGTTCCATTTGCTCTCGTAATCAGGCACATATCCGTGTTGGATATAATCGTCACCACGTTTGTATTTATTGTCCGCCGCCCAGACCATTTTGTCTACCAGTTCGCTCAGTTCGACATCTCTCCCACCAAAGGCATAGAGATTGGTGATAAGGGGCAAACCACTGTACCCATTCATGATCCATGATTCGTTGTTGAAGTAGCCCCAGATTGGAAAGCCGCTTGGGCTGCCTTGCTGCGAGTCGAGGTATAGCGATCGGATCATATCCGATGCCCTTTCGGGAAAGAGTAACCCCTGAAGTTGAGCCGTGGTGCGATAGGTGTCCCAGTTGGAGAAGTTTACATACTTGTTTCGTCCAGGCTCTATCGCGTACACCGAATCGTTGAACCCGAGGTATTGGCCATTTACATCCTCAAAAATGTTTGGATGGAGCATATTATGGTACAGGGCTGTGTAGAGCTGGGTTTTCATGTTCTCATCAGAGGTTTCCACCTGCATTTTAGAAAGGCCCTCAGTCCATTTTTGCTGCGTTTCGGTTTTTACTTCTTCCAGGTTTTTATTGGCAATTTCCCTTTCAAGATTGAAACGCGCATTCTCTGCACTCACAAACGACATGGCGATTTTCATTTCCAGGGGTTTTTCGCTCGGGGCGAAAGACACATACGAGGCAATAGAGTCACCAAGAAAATCCGAATCCTCGCTCAAACCACTTTCTGAATCTTTCCATCCACCAAAGGCGGTGATGCTTCTGTTAAACTGTGCCACGAAATGAACAGTGTAATCATATTTCGAGGGATCTCGGCTGCAGAAGCCTCCACTGGTGGCAAAGCCATATACTTCATTTTGATCTGTGTCGATGTGCAGTTCGGCAGCCGTTATACCATTGGAGCACTGGGTGGGAGCGAAGAGGATTTTAGGATGCTGATCCGTCTCAAAACTATAGGAAACAACCGCAGACCGCTCTGACACAGTAGAACTCACTTTTACTTTGGTATCCTCAAGATATACTTCATAATAGCCCGGTGCTGCTGACTCACGCTCATGTGAAAAAGAAGAGGCATAGGCAGAAGGGTGACTCATAGGATTTTGCTCCATGTCTCCGGTCACCGGCATCGTAGGAATATCTAAGGCGCCGTGACAGCCCCACCCACTTACATGTGTCAGCGAAAAGTTCAGAATGCTGTCCTTGGAGTAGTCGTAACCGGCTCGGGATATATAAGGATCCGGCTCGTCGGGGCTAAACCAGTTGGTCGGCCCAAATGAGATCATCCCAAAAGGCACATGAGCTGCAGGGGTGGTGTTCCCTCCGGAGGTAGTGCCGATGAAGACGTTCACTGAACTGACCACTTCATCATTGGGTTCCTCAGGCATACTGCATTGCGTGAGTGACAGATATAGTATTGAAAGAATTAGGGTCGAGTACTTCATGTTTTAGTCCAGTTCGTATTTTTTGAGAATGGGTTTAAGTGCCTCTGCCCAAACTGTGTAGGCACCAGGCTGCAGATGAGTGTTGTCGTCCTGAATGTACTCATCCAGTATGTCTCCATCCTTGCATAGGAAGGGCCTCAGGTCAAGGAACTCATACCCGCGCTCGGCACAGAATCGCTCCATTTGCATATTAAGTGTGTCAATCTCCCTATTCGTGCGGATGTTTCCTCGTTGGTAGAGGGTAGTCTGGTACACAGGCATTGTCCCCAGGGCGTTGATCGAATCGAGGTTTTGAGAAATATTTTGAACGATACGATCCGTAGTGATCCCTAAAGTGTAGTCATTGATCCCGCCCTTGAAAAAGCAAAGCTTGGGACGGTTTGATCCAATATAATTTTTGATCACCCATGAAAGCTGCTGGGTCGTCCAACCCGGCATTCCACCATTGAATACATCCTCACGACCCAATACCTCAGCCCAGTTGCCCTGTGCAGTGATCGAATTGCCCAGCATCACAATGTTGATGGTTGGATTTTCTTCGATTTCTTCCTTCGTAGGTTCTTCTTTTACAGGTTCCGTTTCCATTTCATCTCTGTTAAGCACCCGGAATAACAATAAGGCATTCGTCACCAATGAAAAGATCAATAGGTATTTCGTGATTTTTATATCCATGTTCAATTTTCTAAAGTGGGAAAGATCGTAATCCTTAGTTCGCTCGCCTAAAAAAGAATACAATCGGACTTATGCGCTCACATCGAGTCATTTCATCTACTCATGGCTTAGTCCGTTTCAAATCCTGATGCAATATCCGGCGCGCCATCCTGTCGAGAAATTCCTTGTCTTTGATCGTGGTGCCAATGGTGCAATTGGGAGGCTTGTTTTCATCGACTCTCGTGAAGCCCTGATCGTCAACATAGACATGCGCCTCCTTGGTGGTGAACAGCTCCGGCCATAGTACCATGCCGATGGCCACTCCATCAAACATCTTGGCGGCCACAGCCCAATCCGCATGACGATACCACAAAGCATAAAGCGAACTGACGGCTTCAGTGAGTGGCGTGTTTCGCATTCCGATAGCCGTGAGGTAGTCGTCCTTGAAGATCACATGATCGGTAATGTCCAAGGGTGCCAATGTGATGTTGGCTCCGGATTGCATGAGCCGCTTGCCTGCTGCGATGCTTCCGCGAACGTTCCACTCCGAGACAGGCTCTCCACCTCCATAGCCCACATCAATGGATCCAAACATCGATACTACCTCTTTCGCTTTTTTGAGCACATTGGGGTCTTTGTCTAAAATACTAGCGATGTTGTCTACCGGCCCTACGGTGAATAAGATCACCTCATCGGGATATTTGTTGAGCATCCTGATGATAAAGTCGGCTGCATGTTCTTTTTGTGGCAGGAGCTTGTCAAACCCTTTTGACCAGATCATCTGTGTCGAGTAGCCTTCGAGCTCAGTTCCTTCTCCCACTACAGTTGGCGTGTGATCTCCGACAAATACCGGGATGTGGTCAAGGCCTGTTTCGTAAAGAATTTTGCAAGCCATTTCTGCCCGGCCAGGCGTATTGCCATGGTCGAGTGTGATGCCGAGGATATCCAATTCTTCCTGACTGGTGAGCAATAGCGCCAGGGCAAAAGCATCGTCAATATCGCCTCCCAGGTCACAATCGAAAATCACTTTTTGTTTCTGAGCAAATGAGGGAATGGAAAGGATGAGCGCAAGCAGGCCAATAGCCCAAATTTTGAGGGTGTGTCTGTCATTCATATGGGTTCTGTTAAACTGAATTGCTAATTCAGAAGTTAAAAGTTATTGGGTTAATGGTTATAAGGTAGATCATTAGAAATGCCATGCAGTCTTTCTGAAAAATACTGGCAACTAATTGCGCTGAATGGTACGTGCTTCAATCCCAGACAACACTGCACTACATTAACTCAGTAACCCTTAACTATTAACCCCAGAAAAAGCGTAGGCTTTTTCTGGAATAATCGAATCCAATTTATGAATTATTCCTCCAACACTACGTATGGAATGTTTTTTAGAATGGGTGGTTGTGTCACAGAGATCGCAAAGAGGACATAGAGTTTTTAGAACTCATTGCACGACTGGTTTAGGTAAAGGTTATTTCCAGATTGCCATCCGTCCGCGTTTCTGGAATAATAATTGCTTCATACAGCGAAACCAAACTTTAATAACCATGAATCGCTTAATCTATCTCCTTTTATTAATTCCACTTTTTCAATGCTCAGACAGTGACCCTTATCCAGCCGACGGGGTTATTCAATTTAGTATCGACGGAATTGATCATAGGCAACACAATGTTTCAGGTCTTCAGATCAACAATTCTGATGTCAATGCCTGGCATGATTCTAATTCCGATTCTGTCTATGTGTACATTGAGTTTTGGGCCAATTTCGAAGATCCAACATTGGCAGAACGAACCATGGCCGTCAATTTCTACTATGGCTTTGGTATACCCTTGGAGGAGTTTGTGATCAACAACCAGGGGGATCCGATCTTCAAGAATCCTGAATCAATTCTCAGCTATATACCAAGCGGAAACCTGGTGGAAGCCGAAGATATTGATTTTGTTACCTGGCTACATCAGGATGTCAATACCTTTTGTACAGGGCAGATTCTAGACAGTATTTCCAATAGTTTTGAAATCGTTGAGAGTGAGGTCATAGAGATCGAAGCTGAGAAGCATCTGCGATTGAAGGGTGATTTCGATGTTTCTTACGAAAAGTGGTGTGAGGTCGTAGACGATGAGTTTTTCCAGATCATTGGTGACTACAATGTTCTGGTCAAATTCGGAGAATTCTGAACAGAGCTGAGCTTTTCACCCCCACTCAAAAGCACTCCAATCTCATTGATGTAATCGAGGAATTGTTCTAGAAGATATTGTTCCCTATCACTCCTGGAATCCGTTTAATTCTCAGGACAATATTTTTGATAATCTTCTATGTATTGTCGAATAGGAGTGCCTGCAGCAATTTTTAGATCAAAACAAGCTGATTCATCTCCAATGTTCCATTTTGATAGCCCTTGATAATAGTAGATTTCAGGATTATACTTGTTTTTACAACGGATAGCTGTCTCAAATTTTTCAATGGCCTCTTTGTACTTGTTTTGATCAAATAATATTCTGCCTATTCCAGTATGGCTGTAACCATCAAAGGCCTTGTCAATCGCTTTTAGCGACTCTTGGTAATCCAATAAAGCAAGAAACGGTGATTCATTATGATAATAGCATTTTCCTCTCAAATAGTAAAAAGCCTTTTTCTCTGGGAACCTATTAATACATTGTGTTATGTAAGCAATTCCTTTATCGTATTGTTCTGAATCAATGCAGGCTAAACCAGTGTCATAATAAATTGGATGCCATGAACTATTCTCTAAGTTCTTGATAGCGTTTTCAAAACATACAACTGCTTTAACGTTCGCTTCAATTTTTAAATTGAAATACTTGTCTAAACTCTCGGAAATAGCTTTTAAATCATATTTATCTACGCCAAGCAAACCTTTAGAACAAGAGGCCTTATAAGAATTAGCTAAGGTGTACCAGGATCTAAACAAATCCGGTTTCTCAATTACATTTTCTGTTACCTTATTCAAATCCGAATAAGCACTATCCAGAAATGCATTTCTCCTAAAAGATTTGGCACGGATGTACAGTGCTTTTTGATTCAAAGAGTCTTTTTCCAGAACTCTTGTACATAGCTCAATTGCCGTATTGTCCTTGTGAAAATCATAGGCTTCCTCAGCCTTGATTAATAGTTTTTCTATTTTTTGACCATAACTGTTTATTGAGATTGAAAAAAGTATGATGAGGGTCAAGCATTGAACTCTATAGGAAAAATTATATGCCATGGTCAGGTTTATATGATTTATAAAAATAGTGATTATCTGATGTTAGTCACTAAAAAATGTGCCTTTTGGATTTGACGTGATCACTGAAACTCAAAAGCACTCCTATACGCTTCAATCTCATTGATGTAATCGAGGAACTGCTCGTAGAACGGGTTTTGTCCAATGGTGCCGCTGTCCCCGATGACTACCAGTTTTTTCCTGGCGCGGGTGATGGCGACGTTCATGCGGCGGGTATCAGAAAGGAAACCTATTTCCCCCTTTTCATTGGAGCGAACGAGGCTGATATAGACGACATCCCGTTCTTGTCCCTGGAAGGAATCAACCGTGTTGACATTGATTTTGTCGGTGATGGTTTCATCCAGCCCAAGATCAGCAAGTTTTTCCGTGATTAGGGCAGTCTGCGCTTTGTAGGGGCTGATGATTCCGATGCTTCCAAGATCGTCTGTAGCACCTATCATCTCTACCTGCTCCAGGTATTGTCTTAGATGTTTGATGAGAAGATCCGCTTCTTCTTCGTTGTAGGAGCTACGGGTTTCTTTGTCCACAGATTCATAAAAGCCTGTACCCACCGTATCCACAAATTCAACCTCCTGATCCTCCGGAAAGATCTTCCAGTCCTTCACATAATCGTTGGCGATCAACCCGTCCTTGTAGAAATACCGACTGGAAAAGCCCATAATATTTTCGTTCATCCGGTACTGCTCCTGAAGCATTACATCCGCCTTGTTTCGTTGGATGGCCTTTTCAAACAAAGTGGCCTCCAATCCCCCACGGGCAGCTTCGAGGGACTTGATGGTAGGAGGGAGCTGACAGTGGTCCCCGGCAAATACGACCCGTTGCGTCTTCAGAATGGGTATCCAACTCGCTGGTTCCAAGGCTTGAGCTGCCTCGTCGATGAAGACAGTGTTAAAGGTCATGCCTTTGATGGCTGAATTGTTGGCACCGACAAGCGTACAGGCGATCACTTGCGTTTTGGCCAGTATGTCATTGGTGATGTAGAACTCAAGCAGACGGGCATCGTCTTGCATTTTGCGGGCTTCGGCTTTGATGGCCCTACGTTGGGTTCGCTCAGCGCTGCCGTAGCTTCGCTTGTATTTGCTCGCCAGGGAGTACAGTTCGTCTGCTTTTTTACGAAGGTCTTTGAGGTCTTTGTAGTCCTTGTGATGGGCAATTTTGGCATCCATGGTTTTGCTCAGGATTTCATCGTTGACCCGGGCTGGGTGCCCGATACGCAGCACCTCGATTTTTCTTTCTCCCAGTTTCTCAGCCAATAGATCCACCGCTGCATTGCTGGGTGCACAAACCATTATCTGTTGTTCGGTCTTGAGCGTCTCCATGATAGCCTGTACCAGGGTGGTAGTCTTGCCGGTCCCGGGAGGGCCATGGATGATGGCTACATCCTGAGCGTTATGTACTAGGTTTAGTGCCTCGTTTTGGCTGTTGTTGAGCCCCAGGTCGGGAATGACATCAGTCTGATCAAACTGGGCGGAACGATCTCCCAGCAATATTTGCTTGAGCTGAATGAGTCGCTCTTCCTTCGTCTTGATCAACGACTGAAGTGCCTTTTCCATTTCCCGATAGGCATTCTCATCAAAGAGTAGCTGTATCCCCAGCTGCCCATGATGCACCCAATTGGGTAGGTCATCGGCGTTGAGGGTGATGTACATGTCGTATTTGGTGACATTGTTGACTACTCCATTTACCTGGTCTTCATGGTCGCCGAGTCCGGCGGCATTGGAGAAGAGACTCACCAGCTTTCCGGATTGAAACAGATGTGAATCGGTATGCTCCGGTGGGCGAGATACTTTAATAATGAGTCGCTCACCCGCATCAAACCTCGTCTTTCCCAGGTTTACAGGATACCAGGCCACGCCCTGCTCCCTGCGTTCTTTGAGCGAAGTACCCAGCATTTTCTGACGGTATTGACGCAAGTCCTCTTCTTTCTCTTTCGCGAGAAGCTGGACAAGATTTTTTAGTTCTTCCTGGATTTGATTTTGACTCATGGCTAATAAAGAACTCGAAGATAACTAGCCTGGACCTGAGCTCCATATTTTTCATAATTGCTTAAAAAGTTTATTTATCATTTTATATTTAATACTTCAAACTCACTTTATGAAACAAGTCAAGACATTAATCATTCTGGGGATTCTTGTCTTGAATCAATCTGTCTCGTTTGGTCAAAAAAGACAGCTGACAGACTCCACATTAAACAATTGGCATGTTCGAATAAGTCCATATTTTTGGTTCGTAGGCTATAAGGGAAGTGTGTACATCCCACCAGAACCTTCGAATCTTCCCAATATTGAACCCGTTTTTGATGTGGAAATAGGCTTTCGTGAATTACGGAGCTCAATTAAGTTTGCTCTGATGCTCGCTGGAGAGCAAATGACCGAACACACCTATTCTCGCTTTCATTTTTTTGGACTGATATTGGATGGAGGAGCCAAAACCCGATGGGACATCATTTTTCAAAATATAGATCTTCGGTTAGCTACATTCGGAGGAGATGCGGCTATTGGATATCGGATAGTTAAGAAACCCAAATTTGAATTGGATGGTACCCTCGGAATTAAGTGGTTCTTTGCGGAAGCTAGCGGACGAACTGATATTATAGGTCATTTCCCAATAGATTATCGTGTAAAGAGAAACTGGATCGATCCAGCGATAGGAACGCATATTTCTTGGAGGTTTATACCCAATCTAACTTTAAAGAATTTTACAGATGTGGGATTTATTCTGGGAGATCAATTTACCTATCAGTCGATGACTGAGGTTAATTATTTCCTTAACCGACGATGGTATGCAGCAGCAGGTTACCGCATTTGGTACGTGAGATTTCCTAAGGAAGAAGCAATTTATACTGGCCAGATCAGAGGGTGGATTATAAGGGTTGGAGTTCAGTTTTAGTCCTACTTTTTGAGCATTGGAAATGGATTGCGCAAATTCTGAAGAGCAAAACGAAAGACCTTTTTGTAAATCAGCGAATGAAAGCCAAGGGTAGGAAATTCGGCTTTCAGATCGGAGTAGAATTTTTTGGGCAAACCAAATCTGATGACACCCAGGCTCAGGTCTATCAGATCGGCCCGACGAAAAGGTTCGGCCAACAAGGAGTGCTTTCCTTTATATGTGGACAATTGATGGTGATGGTCTATGATGGTCGTGACCACCTGGTGATCAATTCCATAGTCTTCGCAGTAGTTGGCTGCCAGGTCGATACTGGGATCCAGATAGTCCATAGATCGGTGCGTCCACACGCCCAGGTCATGAAAGGCCGAGGCAACCTGTAGTTCGCCCAATTCCCGGTTGGTGAAATCCTTTTGGGTCAGCAATAGGGTGAGGTGGTAGACGCGATAGACATGGTTGCGATAAGCATTGTAGTCTGGGCCCATGGGTAAGGTGTAAAACTGCAGAATTTCTTCTATGGTGGAGATTGACTTATTGGCCATAGCTGAAAGTTACGACTCGTCCTCCATATTCTACGATCCGTCATCTCTTTTTAAGAATCTTTTAAGAAGCCGGGCACATTTGGGTAAACAAAACTCCAATAGTCATGAAAACTCAAATGCTTATTCTGTTGGCGCTATTGCTGACACTGGCTGACATACCTGCGCAATCAGCCGGCCCTGCTTACATCAGGAAAATGAAAACAACTCTGGATCAGATGCACAAGGCTCAAACGCTGCAGGAACATGTGGCGGTGGCCAATACCTTTTCGGTGATCGCACAGACCGAACCTGACGAGTGGCTGCCACGCTACTATCATGCCCACCTCCACATCATGATGATCTATGTGGACAACGAAGCGACAGATGATGTCAAGGAAAAGTACCTGGCGACAGCCCGAGAATCGGTATTAAGCCTGCTGGACACCCATCCCGAGGAGGCGGAGGTACAGGCACTGGACGGCTGGTACTGGATCAGCCGCATTGGACTCAAGCCTATGGTGTACGGGATGCTCTATATCGGTAACTACAACAGCGCCATCGAGCGGGCATTGAAGCTGGAACCGGAAAACCCGAGAGCACGGTTTTTAGACCTGTCCAACAAAATCGGCAAGGCCGAGTGGTTTGGCAGCGACATCAGTGAATATTGTGCAGAGGTCGATTTTCTCATGGATCACTGGGACGACTATGAGATAAAATCAGAGCTCCATCCCACTTGGGGAAAGCAGGGATTGCAGAGCCAGGCAGACAAGTGCCGTGCCCATGCGTCGAGTAATTAGGATTGTACTAAATTAGATTCGTGGACTTCTACCGACCCATAAAGTTCTTCAAAAACATCTGGTGGTTTCTATTGGCCAACTACGTGTGGGGAGGACTGGTATCAATATACTATAACCCCCGGGCTTTTGAAGGCTTCGAATACTTCCTCCCTGGATCACTCTATGGTTTTGCAATCTCTGCAAGCTATGTGTATGGGTTTATCCTTATCTGGATAGAAATGGATAAGCGCTACCACTGGATAAAGCAGACCGGAAAGAGGATTTTTTTCGGTCTTTTTTACGGGGAGCTTTACGCAATCCTCTCTTTCGCCATGGTATCGATGCTGTATGGGCTTTGGGTCGGGAAAGGTGATTTTTCTTTTGGAATACAGGCTTTCTTGTACGCATGGATGATTCCTGCGATCAATTTTCTACCCAGCCTCCTCATCGTGTGCGCCGTGGCGTTTTTCAAAAACTGGAGCACTTCGGTCGTCAACAGGGAGAAGCTGAAAGCTGAAATGATGCAGTACAAGTTTGAGTCGCTACAAAACCAGCTCAATCCGCATTTTCTGTTCAACAGCTTCAACGTACTGAGCCAACTGGTCTATGATGACAAAACCCTTGCCAAGAAATTTATCGATCAGCTCAACGAAATGTATCGCTATGTGTTGGCGAGTAAGGATCGCACGCTGGTGCCGCTGGAGGAGGAGCTTGGGTTTATAGAGTCCTATTGCTTTTTGCTCAAGGCAAGATTTGAAAATCAACTCAATATTGACATAAGCCTTGATCCAGCAAATGACGAACAAATCGCCCCGATGGTGTTGCAGTTGCTGATCGAAAATGCTGTGAAGCACAACGCATTTACAAGCAAACAACCCCTTACTATCCGAATCCAACGGGAGGGAGACTATGTGATGGTGATCAACAACCTCAACCTCAAAAAGCAATCCGTGCCATCTACTAAGACGGGCCTGGCAAACATCCGTCAGCGGTACGGCCTGCTGACTGAGTCGGAGGTGCGCATCGAGCAAAACAATGTGGAATTTAAGGTGAGCATACCGCTGATCAGAAAGGAGGGAAGACTATGAAGTTTTATCGAGTACCCAGATCCTTATATGTTGGCCCCTACAAGAACATTCCGCTGAGGATTGGAGCGCACATCCTTTTGTCGATGGCTGTTGCATTAGGCATTGTCCTTCTTCAGGGGCATTATCGGTTAGATTGGTACATGAAGGTATTTTGTCTTTCCATTGCTAATGACCTGGTCATGTCTGTGGGACATATCTGGATTTTCTACAACCTGGATCAAAATTATGATTGGATCAAAAAAACATGGGCACGATTTGCTTCCGGTGTTCTGTTTCATACAGTGTTTTCAGTAATCGCATTTTTCATCATACAGATCATACTTTTTCAAGTGCTGTTTGGTATGTCGATGGGCGATTCGATCTATTGGTTTGGTGTCTATTGGTGGCTGCCCGTTGTGATTACAACCGCGGTTATCTTTTTTACGACCACCATTGGGTTCTTTAAGAACTGGAAGAAGTCTCTGGTAGAAGAAGAGCGAATGAAAGCCGAGATGATGGCCTATAAGTTCGAGTCGCTAAAAAGCCAGATCAACCCATCGTTTTTGTTCGAAAGCTTTGAGGCGCTCAAGGCCCTGATTGACCAGGATACGGCCGGCAGTGTGGCCCTGATCCAAAAAATCAGCCGACTCTACCGGCAGGTACTAGAAAATAAAGATGTGGAGCTGGTTCCTCTGGGTGACGAGTTAAAACTACTGGGATTGTACCGAGATATTTTGGGTTTGAGATTTGGGGAAAGCCTCAAAATGGAATTGGAGGTGCCTGAGGAAGCCGCTGATATTGTAGTCCCGATGGCTTTGCTCACCATGGTCGAATTGCTGCTGCCTACTCAAAGCTCCGACCCTTTGACCCTGCGGATCACCCGAAACGAACAAATGGTGAGGATACATTCTCCTGCTAAACGCTCTGTCGATCCGGGCATTATTGATAATTTAAATCGGCGTTATGGTTTTTTTACAGAAATGGAGGTAATCATCAAAATGAATGAGTATGAAACGACCATCGAAGTGCCTATACTGACTCACGAACCATGAAAGCAATCATTATAGAAGACGAATCCCGGGCTGCCAGGCGGCTGGAACAACTCTTATCTGAAATCGGCAGCCACGTAGAGGTAATCGCCAGGGCTGAGTCGGTGGCCGAGGGGGTCATAGTGCTCAACAATCACCCGGAGGTGCAGCTGATCTTTTCGGATATCCAGCTGGGCGACGGGTTGAGTTTTGAGATATTTGAGCAGGTGGAGGTGCGGTGTCCGATCGTATTCACCACGGCGTATGACCAGTATGCTATTGAGGCATTCAAGGCCAATGGAATCGATTATTTGCTGAAGCCCATACTGGCCGATGATCTCGATCGTGCTATCAAAAAGGCTGAAAAAATGTCGCCGTCCCTATCCCTGGAAAATCTTCTGAGCATAGCCAACGCATCACAGGGCCAGAAGAAGTACAAGTCAAGATTCGTCGTGCGGGTGGGTGACAAGATCAAGAGCGTGCACCTGGAGGACGTACAGGTGATTTATAGCCATGACAAGGCGACCTTTGCCTATACCCGGGATAAAAGAAATTTTGTGCTGGATTATTCGCTGGATCATATCGAGACGCTGCTTGACCCTCAGTTATTCTTTCGCGGGAGCCGTAAGTTTCTAGTCGCCTTGGAGGCTTGTGAGGATATCACTGCCTGGTCCAACAGCCGCCTGAAAATCAATGTGGACGGGTTGACCGAGCCTCGTGATCTTATGATCGTTGCTCGCGACAGGGTTGGGGATTTTAAAGCATGGCTGGATCGGTGAGGGGAATTGATGTTTCGTAAGGACACGAACCAAAGCGAACGATTGGCGATCCGCGACTAACGATTCACCACCTTCAGTGTCTGACTATTCTGTCCATGGATTTGGATGTAATAAACTCCGGAGCTGAGCTGATCCCACCCATGGATACGGAAGCCATTTGTGTCCTGCTCGATGAAGAGGCTTTCTGTGTGACTTAGCGATCGGCCGTCCATAGAGATTACCGAAACTGGGGCCCCAACTTCAGCGCCTGTTATGAACAGATCGTCAGCTATTACCGGATTGGGGTAAGCCATGATTTGGCCGGATGACTCAAGAGATGCTGTCAATGGTACCTCCGGCTCTGAGCCTAAAATGTGAAAGTCCTCGGGAGCTAGCACAGCATCAGTAAAATAGAGCGAGTGCACTGCACCTGCATAATAGTGCCGCTGGTTCATACGAGCACCCACAGATACCTGCCCGCCTGATCCAATTTCATTGTAGGTAACCGAACCTTCCAATTCCTTTACACCATTGACGTAGGTGGTAAGCGTTCCATTGGAGTAGGTGAGGGCTGCATGATGCCATTCGCCGGTTTCGTGGAGAAGAGAGGGATCGATCAGAGCCAGATCATTGTCTTCTGATTTTACAAAACCATCGAGATACCACTGTCCCTCAGACGTGAGTCGAAGCTCGATAAGAATTCGGCGATTGTCGTTGGCAGGGTTCTGGATATGGACAAACCTTGGCTCGTTGCTGATGGCATGGGCATCGTCAGGATTGAAATTGACCTCTACGGTAAATTCATCACCCAAAAGCGGATTGCCCTCTATGATCATTTGATCCATAGTACCATCAAAGTGTACCACATCACCATATTCACCGTCGGGTGCGACAAAGGGGTTGCCTAAAACATTCGTAGGAATGTCATTGATAGGCCCCAAACCGTCAATACGCCATTCGGTGGTCTGTGCGAGGGAACCAAAAGACAAAACGAACAATAGAGTGAAAACTGAGGTATGGTTCAGCTTTTGACGAGGCAGTACAGGTTTGTTCATGGATTATTTTAGGAATAGTTTATACGAGAGGGTGGTGTTGTGCGAATCGACTTTAATAATGTACAAGCCCTGTAGGTTTTCAGGAATGCCGAATTTAATGCTAGGAGCCCTGAAAGATTCTTTTCTAATCAATTGTCCATTCAAATCATACAAAGTGACCTGTCTGGGGGCCCATGTAGGAAAAGAAAAATGTACAGAGCCTTCTTGAAATAGCAGATTTGGTTCTTGCGAGTCATCGATGCCTAGCGGGTCTTGCCTTTCTGTTATAGTGACGGGAATGTAATTCACACCCCACACCTGCTTTTTGTAATTCGATAGGTACTCTACACGCACGCTGTCTGTTAGGATTTGATCCGGATAGGTGAGGACAGCATACCTTTCGCCGGGATATACATCGATGGTGTCCTGTTGTATGGCAGTTTCAAACTGTCGACCATCAGACCCCATGACTCTTGCCTTGAGCGAAGCAGGCAGAATGTACCGATGAATGCCATAGCCCATATTGGCTAGTCTGAGCAATACCGTGTCTCCCTGCTGGGCTTCGTATCGTATGTTCTGATCCTCAGTAATCTGCTGATGAGACTTGCCATTAATTAAGAAATACTGTGGTCGATAAGTCCGGGGTTGTTCTCCATTCACAAACTCCTCCGTGTGCCACGTGGTATCCGCTTCCCCTCCCAGCCAAAGGTATTCTTTGCTGAATTCTGAGCCTGGGCCATACACGCTCATGGGATTGTCATCCGGACGTACAATCACGGCACCGTACATTCCCATTTGTAGATGGATGACCGTCTCTACATGACAATGGTACAAATAGGTACCCGGGTCATGGGCACGGAAATGGTACGTACCGTCCCGATAGGCCTCTACCTGAAAGGACGTGGAGGGCACACCATCATCGGCCTGTCCGACATCCATTCCATGCAAATGGATGGTGTGGGGCATGCTGCTCCCATTGTCCAGTATGAGGTGCACCGAATCCCCTTCATTGAAATCGAGAGTAGGGCCCGGCAACTGATCCGCCGACAGATCGGTAGGGTAAATAAAACCCCAGATAGGCATAGAGTACCCGTCGTACAACGTGATATTTCCCAGCATATGGGCGATAACCGTAATTTCCCGATCCTGAGAATGCAAAGAACCGGTGAGGCATAGGCAGCCCAAAATGATCATCATCAACCTTTTCATTGCGCCGAAATGTTTATTTGTGAGACCATGCCGTTAGGGTAAATGTTGTTGCCAAGGGTAGCTCCCAGGTTGTGGTTGTGAATTGGAAACATACCCGCCTGATGCGGAACCAGTTGTATCACCAAAGCCTCGTTCACGTCCACAGGTATGGAATCCTTAGATCTGCCTGTCGTCTCAGGTGCCCTCGAGGAATAAATGATCTCGGCATGATAGCCGTGTAGATGGACATTATGATGCATCAGGCCTGCGTTGTATATGTAGACGTTAATTACCTCTCCGATTTTCCCTGTGATCCTGCCCAGAGGATCCATCATCGTACGTGGGGCACTGCGGTTGTTGATGGTGAAATACTCCGGTTCGTAGGTGTCTGTTGGTTCTTCGAACTGCTCAGTGAGTCCCACCTTGTATTCTCGAATGTTCCAGTAGAAGTTTCTGTCGCCCTCTGCTTCAAACACAATCATGGTCGCCAACCCGGCATATTTATAGGCTGGGTTTTCATCAAATACCCGCACTACCTCCAAATCATCGGAAGTCAAACTCGCGCTGGCAGAGTCGGAGGCTTGTACGACCAATTGCATCTGGTCATCGCCCTGTGCCAATATAAGCGTATGCGCAATGGTGTCATGATTGTGAAACCAAACCGTAAGCTGATCATCAGCGGCGACCGAAATGATCGCCGGATCGGGACTGAACTGCTCGCTTTGATTGAATATCAATACCGGGATTAATACCGAATCTATGCTGTAGATTGCTCCGGAGTTGATGTGCAGATGCCGCTCAAGGTCCGCACTCATCACGCCCGTGCTGAGCAGGGCAAGTAGTAGTATTGGAAAATAGCGCTTCACTATTGTACAATTATCCTTTGCGTGAATTGATCTCCTGTATCTGGGTTTGCTACCTTCAAAAGGTAAACACCCCGACCGATTCCGTCCAGATTGATTTGTCCTGTATTCAAAGCACCAAACTCCCTGACCAGGCTGCCACTCAGGTTGATCAGGCTTACGCTGTTCCCTTGAGTGAAGCCTTTGATGTTTAGTTGCCGGGTCGCAGGGTTGGGATATGCCTTCACTTCTGACCCCTGGTGATCAATAGAGAGAGGGCCTCCAACATCCGGGCCTTGCAGGTTCAACTTGTAGATGTGGCTTCCCTGGCTAAAGTCTAATCCCAGACCATATACCTCTCCGTTGATATCCTGCCCAAAGGACACCCAGAACTGATCTTCCTGTCCTAACAATACTTTCTCCCAGGAGTCACCTTCCTTGTAGGTGCCATAGATTTCCCCGGTATAGGCTTCCCCGTATATGTACCATCCGTCGAAGTAGGGTTTGTCGCTGCCCCGATAGACGAATCCCCCCGTGATACTTACCTTGATGGCAGGGCTGGGCTGGAAATACGTTTGCACTGGCGACTCCATTTCGCCATCAAAATCACATAGTGAAGTTTCAAACTGGGAATTGCCTTCGTTTGATAAATCAGCCTCGTAGCACGGCCATCCGTAGTTGGCTCCCCCGGCTGCACCGAAGGGTTGATAATCTATTTCGTCCCAGACATCCCCTCCGACATCACCGATCCATAGATCACCGGTTTCCATGTCAAAACTGAATTTCCAAGGGTTTCTGAGTCCATATGCCCAGATTTCTTCTTTGTTGGTGGCATGGCCTGCAAAAGGATTATCTGATGGTATAGCTATGGTGCCGTCACCTGGTACTTCTACTCTGAGTAGCGAACCAAGGTGATTGGTCAGATCTTGGGAATTTGCACCCCAGGTTCTCTTACCTCCATCGCCAACAGCTATATATAGGTAACCATCCTTACCAAACTTGATGCAACCCGCTTTGTGATCCTCGCTTAGTGCATCAAAGGTGAGTAGTTTCACCTCCGAGCCTGCATCCGCGACATTGGCGTTGGAGGATACGGTATATTCAGACAGTGTACCGGTGTTGCTGCTGCCGATGTAGTAAACATAGAATTTACCATTCGAAGCGTAGCTCGGATGAAAGGCCAGCCCCAGGAGCCCGTGCTGACTGTCAGCGAAGGGTACCTGGCTGGTGATGTCTAAAAATGGAGTGCCCAATACAGATCCATTGCTTTGGACAATCATAATTTTCCCAAGCTGATCTACGACAAAGAAGCGGTCGTCTCCTGCAGTGGTTATTTCGATTCCGTTAGGGATGGCCGATTGGGTTATCTGTTCGATTTGTACCCCAATTTCATCCTGACCATAGGATGCGATACTGACAGTAGCCAGTATGGCTAGCGTAAAGATTGATTTCATTGTGTTGTTGTTTGTAGTGAGTTTTAATATACAAGAATATGTGATTGTGCGGAGAATAAGTTGAAGGAGTGGGTGAAAACTGGTCTCAGGAATATATCTGGTGATTTATTGAATAGTCTGGTGCGGATTATTGGGAGTGGAGATGTTTCGTTAGGACACGAACCGTGGCAGGGAAAATGTTTCATGAGGATACGAACCATGGCAAAGACTATTTAAGCCAGAGTGGTCTGATTTGGTTAATTTTCCTGATATGATCAAAATTTCTATTGCCTTAGTATTTATCTATTCCATCGCTCCCTTTCTATGCCGGGCACAGATAATTATTGATTTTGAAAATTTTTCTGCCGGAGCGGTAAGGGCTGATGACTTGGAAAAGCTGGATGTGCAGTCTATTCCCTATACCAATGGATTTGATAAAGGGCGAGCGATAATCGATAGTGCTGTTGTGGCTTCCGGTGCACAGTCGCTCCGCATATTCTATCCTGTGGATGGCGTGGGGCCAGGGGAGTCAGGGGCTCAGGCTCCGCTCAAGGTGGCACCCAGGTCGGAGTACTATATTTCTTATAAGTTGCGGTTTAGTGACAATTTTTCCTGGGGAACGAAGTATCACGGTGGTAAGCTGCCCGGCCTGGCTTCTGACGAGAACTGCAGCGGATGCATCATCTGCGACGGTACGAATGGTTTCACGGCACGACTCATGTGGCGTAAGGACGGTCAGTTGGTTTTGTATCTGTACTCGATGGCGAAGAAGAACCGATGTGGTGATGACTATGATTTGCTAGACAGCGAGGGCAAGCCATTCCTGGCCGAAAGGGGTGAATGGATCAAAGTAACCCAGCGGGTAAAAATAAACTCAGAAGCTGAATCCAACGGAGAGGTACAGGTCTGGCTCAATGACGTTGAGGCTATCAGCCTGAATGGTCTCAAGTTCGTGACTAACGGAGACCTGGTGGACAATCTCTACTTTTCTACCTTTTTCGGAGGATCGGGTGAGGGCTGGCAGCCGGGCGTAGATTGCTACATTTGGTTTGATGACCTGGTAATATCTGAAAGCCGGGAGGGGGTGTTTTGATTGAAAATGTCTTTTGGTTCGTGAGGACACGAACCTGGGCAAGAGGCATGGGTTTCCGTTGTGCTCAAACTCGTTATCACAGGCGTGAAATTCAATGACAACTGCCCCAGTAATTGGAGGCAACGAGAGTATATAGTTTGTCCCCATAGTTGCTCAAAAGGAGGAACGTTTGACTTTCTGCATGACCAAGTCTTCTCCTTATAATGAAGTCACTTAAGTTGTCGTAATTAAGATCACCAATAAACATGAACTCGTCATTTTGATATAAATCCAGTTTTTGAACGAGTTTTTTTGTTCTTGATGCTCCGTTCCCGTTCCCAGTCCATTTGTATGACACAATGTCGATTCTATAATCGTCAAAAGTATTTCTACTATCTCCAAAGAAACGATCAAATCCGTTTTCAGGGACTGAACCATAGCATTGAAGGTGATAGCTCTCCTTTGTTGATTCCCTATGTCCAAGAATGTATTGATCTCCTGGAAAAAAATGGTTTTCAGAGTTAATGTTACCCTGCATAAACTTGACTGGCAAGGGTGAGACACGGAATTCCCGATTCGGGATAGAGTCCATAATTCCAAAGAAAAACGAGGGTTCATTTTCATCACCGGTAAGTATTTTGAGAAAATTATTTCCATAACCATCTAGCCCTTCTTCTTGATCAGAAACATGAAAAGTTAAGTTCATACTCCTTATTTCACATTTATCCTTTCTACTCGTTTCGTATACACCGTACCAATTCAAGTTGGAATTGAAGTATAACATGGTACCACAAATTGGATTTGGGTAAAAGAATTGAGGCCAGTTGTCCTTCAAACCAGGATTGTATTTTTGAATTTCGTCACTGACATAGGGGCTGAAAACGTACCCTGAATCACCCTTGTGAAGAACGGGAATCCATATGTCGGCCATATTGTTAACAGTATCGGATACTACAGGTTTTTTTGAGTCATAAAACTGAATAACACTCTCTCCAAAGGCAATTGCCTTAATTTTGTCAGCGTTGATAGATGCCCCCTTTCTCATTACAACACCTTTGGAGTCAATGACCATCAAGCTACCATCGTTTATCCATTCGCTTTGAGCAAAAGCATGGATGCCAGTGATTAATAAATAAAACGCGGTTAAGTATTTCATCTTGAATAGCTATTTATTAAAAAAAATCTAAGTAATCATATGGCAAGCAGTCAATACTCCAACCCCATCTCCTTCAGCACCATGGTCATGTGCTCCTGGAGCTTAGTGCTGTAGGCGTGAGGAAAGACTTCTGATTCTTTTTTCCCTTCGAGGAGGTCCTGGCTTACTCTATCGATTTCATATTGGAACCCAAAACCATGGCGAGGGGCTTTGAAGTGCTCTTTCACTTCCCAGTTTTTGTGAAGGATGGCTTCCCGGCTCATCCAAAAGTTGGGGATCTCGATAGAGCCCTCGGTACCGGCGATGTAGGCCGTATTTTGGAGCTTGCTGCTGAAACTACAGGCCAGAAACGACACGCTGTTGTCATACTCGAACATAAAATTCACCTCTAGATCCACTCCCGTTGGGGCTTTCTTTCCGGAGACTGTGATGTTTTTCGGGTCTTGTTTCATTACGAGCCAGTTGAGTGCGATAGGGTAGATGCCAATGTCCAGCATGGACCCACCGGCCAGGTCGGGGTTGAAGTTTCGGTGCTTTGGGTCAAAGGGCGATGCAAAACCAAAGTCAGCTCGTACCTGTGTGATCTCACCTATTTCTCCCGCTGCTATCCACTCCATGGCTTTTTTTACAGAGGGTAGGAAGTACGACCACATGCCCTCCATCAAGTAGAGGTTTTGCTCTTTTGCAGTATTCAGAAGTTTTTTAGTGTCTTTAAGGTTGACGCAGAGGGGCTTTTCACTCAATACGGGCTTGCCTGCCATCAGCGCATCGGTGGCGTTGGTGATGTGGAAGTTGTGTGGTGTGGCCACATAGATGGCATCTACCTCGGGATCAGCATAAAGCTCCTCGTAGGTTCCGTAGGCTGATTGGCCGCCATGTTTTTTGATGAAGTCTTTGGCTTTAGCCAGGTCTCTGGAGGCCACCGCCTGCAATACACCGAGTTCTGAGTATTTTAGATCCCCGGCAAAGGAATTGGCTATGCCCCCTGTGGACACGATACCCCATTTGACTTTGTTCATAGTTTTAGGTTTTGTTCTAAGTTAATTGGGGTAGAGACAATTACACAGGATTTTGTTAAATTAAGATCGTAATAAGCCATAAAATACCCAACTATGCCACTCAACGATATTGAATACAAAGGCAAGACATTTTTGTTCCTCAACATCAACGGGATGACCGAGCAGGATGTGTTGATCGAGGATGCCAAAAAAGCTGCCAAGACCATCATCGAGAGAAATGAGCCGACCCGATTTCTCTGCGATTTTACCAATGCTTCTTTTGGTGTGGAGCTGATGAACCAGATCAAGGACGATGGAAAGTACATTCTGAAAAACATCCCCATGAAAACGGCCATCACGGGCATTACAGGGCTGAAGCAGATATTGCTACAGGGCTATATCAGGTTCACCGGGAGCAAGCTCAGGGTTTTCAATACTTTGGAGGAGGCCAAGGACTATCTGGCTGAGGACGAGTTTCCTCAGTGAATCATAGCAGCCGCCTCCTTGCCGACCAGGGTGCCAATCGCTACACCCATTCCGCCCAATCTCACTGCGCAATACAAATGCTCGTCGAGCTGTCTTACGATTGGCTCTTTCGTTTCGCCGACCCCCATGATGCCTGACCATCGTTGATCGGTTTTGTATTTCGTGCCGGGTAGAATATTGCTTTTCAACAAATCCTCAAGGTGGTCCTGGATCTTTTGGTTTAGCTCCAACTCATCTGTAGTTTCTGTTTCAAAATCCAGGTTTCTACCCCCTCCAAACAACAGACGGTCATCCACATTTCGGAAATAGTAGTACCCACGATCAAAGTGAAAGGTGCCTTTGATTTGCAGGTCAGGAATCGGTTCTGTGATCAACACCTGGGCTCGGGCCGGTACACCCTGTAGCTCGGGGAGTAGCCTTCGGGTAAAGCCATTGGTGGCGACCAGGCAATTGGAAGCTAGGATTTGTCCCTGATGTGTATTGGCAAGGATACCCTTTTCGGTTTTTTCAAGATCTGAAATAGCGAGTCCGTTGATGATCCTGATGCCGTGATGCTCCGCTTTTTGGATTAGGGCCTTCATCATCTTTCCGGTATGGATCTGGCCTTCGCCAATGATTCCAATGGCACCGTGGAAGTTTTGGAAGCCAAACTTGCGAATAGCAAGATCGTCATTCACATAAGGCCTCAAACCGATTCTTTTCTCACATTCTGAATTGAGGAATTCAATCTTTTCAAGGCATTCCTCCTGGAGTGCCTTATCGGTAAAAAGCTCATAACTCCCCGGTGCTTCATACTGCAGGACATCATCTCCGATCCAATTCCTCAGCAGTTGTATTCCTTCGTACCTTTTTTGCAAAAGCGAAAACACTTCCTCGGCGGGTATATGCTCCAGATCCATCAATAGCTCGGAGGGACTGCCAAAGCATGCGAACCCGGCATTTTTGGTGCTGGCGCCTGAGGGTAGGGGGCCGGCTTCTACGACCAGAATATCATGGGCGGGGTTTTGCTCTTTGTAAAAGATGGCCGCCGACAGGCCGACAATCCCGCTGCCAATGACCAGCAGGTCGGGCTGTCGTATGAATGTCTCTCGATCCCAGTAGCTCCACATGAGAACAAGTTAACAAAAAAAACATGGCCCTGCCGAGCCATGTTTCTACATCTTATGATTGCTGAATTTCTTATAAAACTGTCACAGAAACAGTCTCTTCGATACTTTCTGCTGAGGAGGCCACATGGAATTTGAATTCCCCGGGCTCAACGATCCATGCACTTTTGGAGTCGTCATAGAAGGCCAGTGATGCAACAGCAATGTCGATCGTCACTTCCTGGGTTTCGCCAGCTTTGAGCGCTACTTTGGTGAAACCTTTAAGCTCCTTCTTAGGACGCTCAAGGCTTGACTCCATATCTTCCATGTACACCTGTACGATTTCCTTTCCGTCTACATCGCCTGTATTTGTTATACTCACAGAAATGCTGATCATTTCATCAGACTTGTAGGATTCTTTGTCTGCCTTCGCTCCGGCATAATCAAAGCCGGTATAAGACAAGCCATAGCCAAATGGATACATGGTTTTGATGCCTTTGGTGTCAAACCATCGGTAGCCCACGAAAATGCCTTCCTTGTACTCCACCTGCACATCATCACCAGGGAAACTGTTGGTCGCGTGCGCCGGAGAATCCTCCAGTTTTTGTGGGATGGTGAAAGGTAGCTTACCCGATGGGTTAACCGTTCCGGTGATCACATCGGCGAGAGCGTTACCAGCCTCAGATCCGTTGAACCATGCCCATACCAAAGTAGAAGAAGTCTTTTCTACTCGACGCAAGTCAAATGGCGTTCCTGAAATCATGACCACTACAGTGTTAGGGTTGGCGGCTGTTACCGCTTCGATCAGCTCTTCCTGGCCATAAGGCAGGTTCATGGTCTTTCTGTCGCTTGACTCAGATTCGATCAGGCGATTGGTTCCCGCAAAGATGATCGCTACCTCAGCGCTCTTGGCGGCCTTTACCGCTTCTTCGATCAGCTTTTTATTGGGTCTGTTGTCCGGATCCAGCAAGAACTGAGGCTTGTCACCATCTTTGATGAATTTCTTTTCATACCCTTCGGCGAAAGTGATTTCAGCGTCAGGGAACCTGCTTTCGATTCCTTCCATTGGAGTGATTTCATACTGAACCTTCACCCCGGCACCAAAGCCACCTGAGGCGTGCTTCTGCTTAGCATTACCGCCGATCACTGCGATACTCTTGATCGCTCCTTTGTCCAAAGGCAACAGTTCCTTTTCGTTTTTGAGCAATACGATAGACTCAGAAGCTGCATCGTACATGAGCTTTCTATGCTTTTCTACATTGATGGCTCCTTTGGATCTCGACTCATCGATTTTCTTGAGGTTGAGCAATACCCTGATGTTTCTGCGGGCGATCTCGTCGATGGTCTCCTGGCTTACTGCCCCAGCTTTGATAGAATCCAACAAGGCATCAGCCATAAACCACTTGTTGTAGTCCGGCTCGCTTTCGGTACCCATCTCAATATCAAGTCCGCCGTTGGCAGAACCTACGGTGCTGTGTGTAGCTCCCCAGTCAGACATCACGGTGCCTTGGAAGCCCCACTCGGTTTTCAGGATTTGGTTGAGCATATAATCGTTTTCGCAGATGTACTTGCCACGAAACTTGTTGTACGCCCCCATCATGGAGTATGCTTGCCCTTCTATGGCTGTCGCCTTAAAGGCAGGGAGGTAGATTTCTCTCAACGTACGCTCATCGGCCAATACGTTGATGCTGCCACGATTCGTTTCCTGGTTGTTGATCACATAGTGCTTTACGCAAGCCGCTACATCCTCAGACTGTACACCTTGTACATAAGGCACAGCGATTTGAGCATTCAAAAATGGATCTTCCGAGAAGTACTCGTAGTTTCGACCATTCAGCGGAGACCGCTGGATATTTATAGCAGGAGCCAAAAGATAATCTTTGTCACGAGCTCGCGCTTCTGCACCAATACACTCTCCATAGGTACGAGCGAGCTCCAGGTTCCAGGTAGCAGACAATCCACCACCGGCAGGAAAGAATGAGGCTGAGTCATTGTCCCATCCGGCAGGGTTCCATGAGTTTCTTTCGATTTCTTCACGTACACCGAGGGGTCCATCGGCATAGGTCACTTCGGGGATACCCAACCGCTCTACACCGGCTGAGAAGAATTTTCCGTTGGCGTGGGCCATGGCGACCTTTTCCTCCAGGGTCATCAGGCCTACGATGCTGTCGACCTTTGCCTCAAGGCTGGGGTCAAAGGCCCAATTAGGTAGAGGTTCGGTTTTGGTTTGAGGAGGTTGGCAGGATAGGGTGGCGAGCGCAAGGCCCAATACAATTATTAAGTTCTTAGTCGTAAACATTTTGTCGAGTAATAATTTAAAAATGAGGGGCAAAGATAAGCGCGCAATACACCTGTCAGGTATATAGAATGATTACTAATACTTACACTTTTATATTAAATCGCAGCTTTTCGTCCCTGGAAACGGGCTTATCTGAAAAAATAAGAATAGGCTGATCACTGATCTTTGTAGCCACTTTGAGGTGATAATTTTCTCCCTGATAGATGCATTGAATGACAGTACCTTCGTACGCCCCCTTGGGAGCAGGAATGAAGAATGCGGGACGGACAAGAATGTTTTCACCGTTGAGCTGTACCTTGTTGATATCCCCGAGGAAAGAGGCCACATAGATCGATCGGGGTTTTTCGTATAGGTCTTGAGGAGAGGTCATTTGTACCAGCTTTCCCTGTCTTAGGATCATGACCTTGTCGGCAGCAGCCAAAGCCTCGTAGGGGTCGTGGCTCACCACTACCGCAGTGACATTTTCTGATTTTAAAATCTCCAAAATATCAAACCTGAGCCGTCGCTTAAGTGGAATGTCCAGGTTGCTGAACGGCTCATCCAGCAAAACAACATCCGGTTCGTTGATGAGGGATGCGGCCAGGGCGATGCGCTGCTGTTCGCCGCCTGAGAGTTCGTGCGGTTTGGCATCCGCCCTCTTGGCAAGTCCACATACACGCAAAATTCGTTTGATTCTCTTTTCTTTTTCCGTAGGGGATAGGTAGGGAATCCTGCGAGCCATAAACTGCGCTGCGGTGCGAAATGGATCGAGCTTGAAATCCTGGGACACATGGTTGATGTTTTTGTATCCGGGTACGAGGTTGTGCTCAGGGCCGGTGATTTTTTCTCCGTTGATTCGGACCACTCCAGTATCGGCATCTTCCAATCCGGCCAGGATGTTCATGAGGGTGCTTTTGCCAGAACCGCTCTGTCCAAGCAAATAGATGATTTCGCCTTCATTGACCTTCAAGCTGACAGGGCCCAAAACCCTCTTTTCTTCAAAATGCTTTTCTACCTTGCTTACCTGGATCATCAGAAATCAATTGAGGCTCGAAGATAGTGAAGGACAGCGCTATTTGGGCTCTAATGTCATGACATAGTCATAGCCTTCATTGAGATATCCAGCCAATTCATCCAGATTATCCCATAGGGACTCGGGCATTAGGACATAGCCCTTCATAGTAGCACCGTAGGATTTGAAATAATCCGTATCCAACTCCCGGATGTGCTTTTCCTGAACCTCCTTAGAAAAACGGATGCCCAATTCTTCGTCTTTGTTGAGTTGCGAGAACATATGGCCATTGGCTGAAGTGTACAAATTGTTTTTACCCTTCAGTTCGAATCTTGGGCATTTGGAGACCAGCTCAGCGTAAAGGGTTCTTTTGTCTTTGGGCATAACTCAAACCACCTTCTCCTGATTCACCAGCAATGCTTCATCCAAATCATAACCCGGAACGGGTACAATTAGGTTTTTCTCGCTGTCCCAGTCGATCCTTCGGCCAAGCTTGTAAGAGAGGCCTCCCATATGGGAAGTGATCGCTTCTTCAAAGCCCGCCACGATATCACAGCTAGGGGTACCGCCATTTCGAATGCAGCTAAGCCATTCACGCAAGTGAAGGTGTGTAGAGTCCACCCTCTTGCCATCACGATACGTCCAAAGGAGCCCTTTGTCGGCAAAGTACTTGGTGGTGGCGGAGGTGATTCCGTCTACAGCACTTGAGGATGGATCGTACTGGTACATGGGGATGTGCGGATCGATCTGGCCCTTGTTGATCATGTCCTTGAAGCGGGTCGAGCGGCCATCTGCATAGATGGACAGGCTGTTGCCAATCTCCATGGTCGCATCGTGACCCATCATGGTGGTGGTGCGCCCAAACTGGTTCCCCAGCGTGGCACTGTATACCATGGTCATGCCCTTTTCCTTGCCTGTCTCCTGGCTACTGCCAGTGGAGTACTCCGGAAACTCCATATTTACCTGCATCACGTCGGGGACATTACGGCCGTCGCGGTGGGTGTAGATCCCTCCTGAGGCAATTACGGATTGAGGAATGCCCATTTTAAGTATGCAGTTGATGCGGTCGTAATCATGTGACATCAAATCCCCGGATAGACCTGATCCGTAGGCCCACCATTTCCTCCAGCGGAAGAAGTGCTCCAGGTTGAAATCTATCATGGGCGCATTGCCGATGAACTGGTTCCAATCAATCGTCTGAGGATTGGCCTTTTCATGGATGTGATACTGCCAAGCGCCATTGTCGTCGTTTCGGTTGGTGTTGGCCTGGATGAGTGAGACATGTCCCAGGATGTTTTTCTTGACCACATCCTGCGCTGTAAGGAAGCTCTGCGTCTGCCGGTGTTGGTGCCCTACAGCAAATACTCCGTCAGCAGCCTTCACAGCATCAACTAGTTCGTAAGTCTCCTTGATGTTGTGGGTCATGGGTTTCTCGACGTATACGTGCTTTCCGTTTTGCAGGGCAGCAATCGAGATTGGCGCATGCCAATGATCTGGAGTGGCGATGATCACCGCATCCGTGTCTTTTGCTTCTACCAGCTCCTGGTAGGTTCGATACCTTTTCACCTTGATGTCGTCTGTACTGAAGGAGTCCACCGCATCTTGCGCATGTACATCAAACACATCACACACGGCTGTGATTTGCACATTCAGGTTTTCCTGTTCCAGAAAGGAACTGAGCCGGGTGTCGTTGGGATTTCTTTTGTTGGCTTCAGCCATATCTTCGAGCCAGCTTTTTTGTGCAAAACCAATCGCCCTGCACAGCTGAGGCCCGCGAATACCAAACCCAATGATGCCGATACGGATGGGATCACCGGCCATGGAACCGGATGAGGGTGGCGGTGATGCCTGGATGTTGAGGGTTTTGAGTATGGTGTCTCGGGCTTGTGTGTTTTTGGAGGTGGAGGTGGCCCCTGCCCACCCAATGGCACCTACGATGGGTACTCCGGCGATGCTTTTGATGATGTCTCGTCTGGACCAGCTACCTGAATTTTTTTCTTCTGCCATGATTTGTGGGGTTATGTGTTTGACTTGTTTTTCATGAAAATGCCCAGGCCAAACTTGTGGCTGGTAGGAATGGAATAAACGACCCACAGGGCCGCTGCTTCGACGAGGTTTTTATTGACGAGCCAGTAGCTGCCTTCTGCACCTGCAGGGTCTGAACCGGGGAGGGCAGGGTGTGCCAAATAGTATAGAACCAACAGCATCATGCCAACCATTGCGCCAATCCGCTCGAAAAGGCCCAATACGAGTGTGATGCCTACGGCTATCAAACAAAGGACGTTCATGAAGTCGGTGATCCCGATCATACCGTCACTTGCCAGCCAATGGAACAAGCCCGTGAGCCAGTCAGCGCTCATGAGGTAGCCTTTGGCAGTCCATTCGGGATTGAAAAGTTTCAGCACACCTTCGTACAGGAAGTGCCAGCCGATCAGCAGCCGCATCAGGATTACTGCATTGGCTGATCCTTTGGATAAGTTCAATGTTGTCATATCATTCAATGTTATGGCAGGTGTGCCTCTATAGGGGGATGAAGGATTTGCTGCCTATTTCTTGAATTGGAATTTATCCAATACCTGGGACTAAGGCAAGGGCCGGAAACAAATGGGGCGTGGTTTGGAGACGGTGGGGTTGTAGCAAGGTATCATGAGAGCATAAACCCAAGACAAAAGATGATGGACGGTTAATCAGTACACAATTCCAGAATATCTGTTTTGCTTAGTGCTCTGTTGTAAAGCAAGATGTCGTCAATCAAACCGTCGTGATAAGAGGCAGACCTTACACCTATTGAGCCAATAAGCCCTAAATCTACCATGTTGCCTCCTGACCCTGAATAATATCCAATTTCTTCTTCACAATTAATATAAAGGTCAATGTCATTGGGCCCATTGAAGGAAGCGGAAATGTTGTACCATTCGTTGATTTCAAGAGCTTGGTTAGAATGCTTCGTGACACGATTCCAGCTTGACAGACCCCGTTCTCCATCTCCATAACCAGCAGAAACTTGTCCGGACGGAAGATAACCTAACCAAAATCCACTGTATATCGAGCTGCTATTATCACTTCCATACAAAATTGAGGCTATCTCTGACTTGGCATTGATCTTCACCCATAGTGATATACTAAATGGGAAGTCAGGTTTCATTTCCGGAGAATTGGATAATTCTATATAATCATCGTCTCCATCGAAAAGATATGCACTATTAGAGTTGCCCAATCGATCTTCTGCGAGTACAGCTCCGTAGATAGTTCCATGATATTCATTGATGCTAGCATCTTTGGCATCGCCATCGAAGGGATAGCAGGCTATAAGGCTTGTATCAATTTTATCAGATGTACTAGGGCCTTTTTGGCATGAAAATAAGATCAATGCAAGGGATGATACTGCAACAGAGAATTTAATGAATTGAACTTGCTTATTAGTTAAAACGCTAGAATTGGTAGTCATTGATCGAAGTAAGTTAGGTCAAGATATATTCGGACATAAAACTAGCCAAACTTTTGAATCGTAACGAATTAATTTGCTGAGCTTAACTAAGCCGTCCGTGATTGGTAATTATTTGTTGTATGACAACAATCCCCCCTCCTCACTTAGAGGAAGGGATAGCCTGAAGTTTCAATGCCTTGCTTTTTTCTGCCTGTTTTCCTGGTGACATTTTGAGTCCAAATAAGGGTCTCAGCCATTTGGTCCTTCGGATTACCAGATCATACATGGCAAAACACCCTAGGAAAGTCAATGCCGCGATCGCAATAAATTTTCCGATAGCCGGGATGTCCATCGGTAGAATCCAATATGAGGCCAGGTACAAGGCAACCATGTGAATAATATAAACAGGATACACAGCCTGACTCAGGTAACTCAGCGTTTTGCTGGGTCGGTTAAGATATGTATGCCCGAGTCCCAAAACAGCAAGTATCCATAGATTCGACTCCACAGACAGCATGATGTTGGGAGACTTCATATCGAAGATCAGCAGTCGGATCAGGTATAGGCTGAATGCCATGCCAAGATACATCCATCGCCATTTCGATGCGGTCTGCCAAAATCTATTCCCGCTGTAGACAAACAGAAACCCAAAGAAAAATGCCAACAGGCCCAGGGTAAATCCATGCCAGTTCATGTAGTACATTTCGAAAATATTAGGGTTCATGATATAGGCCTCTGCCGCAAAGGGAAGAACTATGATCATAAGTGTGGCGGGGTTTGAAAAGACCCAGTCCAGCCATTGCCTGAATGTTCCGTTGTTATATTTTTTCAATAGAAAAAACAAGGGAGTCAGGATCAGCACATAGCAGAATATGTTGCCCAAAAACCATAGGTGTCCCGGGTCGGGAATAAAGCTCAGATCCGCCTTGTAGTAATCCTGAAACACCATGATGTGCAAGGGTACTATTGCCACCGAGCCAAACACCAGGGGAAGCAGTATGCGCTTGCTTCGCTCTGTCATCAGTTGTTTCCAGTTTCTCTTTTGGATGGCGAAATACACCCCCATACCGGACACGAAGAACAGCAGTGGTATCCGCCATACATTGATCAGGGACATCGGTATCCAAAGGTTCTCCAGGAATTGGTCATTTACCATGAAGCCTATAAACACGCCCCAGGGCTGGAAGGTGATCGCGATGTGGTAGATCAATAGCAATCCGATCGCGATCACTCTTAGCCAGTCTATATCGTATCTTCTGGTCATCTGTCTATTATTTCAAAAGTTGGGCTACCACCGGACGGGTTTTTTCTATTCGAGCAAGATCCAGCACCAATCCCATAGGTTTCAGACTATTGCTTACCTGGGTATAAATCGGTGCCATTTGATCCCATGGGCCGGCGACCGATTCGTATGGGGTGGCGTTGAAGTTGTTTTTCATGGTTTTGTCCGCTCCGTTTTCTAGCAGGGCATTGACGATTTCTGTCCGACAAAAGAACGCCGCTACATGCAGGGCAGTTGCACCATCGTTGTTTTGGACGCTGAGGTCCGAACCGGCCTTGATCAGGAGCAGGGCTGCTTCGGTTTTACCAAATACGGTGGCAGTGATCAAGGGGGTAGATCCGCCGAACGGCTCCTTTGCGTTGAGGTCAGTACCGCTTTTAATGTGGAGCTGCAGCACGTCGATACGATCGGTCATGATCGCCATATGGATGTCCATCTGAGGGGCCTCCCCGGTTTTTTCGGTTTGCGAGCCTTCCTGGTTTTGTGCCTTGGTGCTGCATGAGCTCAGGGCGATGACTGCCGTTAAAAGAAAAACGGTGAAGGCCTCTGTCGTACTATATTTAAAAATTGGTTTCATGATTTTGTTTTTTTGGTTTTACAATTATTTGATGTGGCTAAGTACGGCAGGATCGCGGCGCAAGGCTTATCAAGAAAAAAGCAGATGATATCAAGTTTGCACAGAGCCTGTTAATTATGAAGCATGGATATAAACTATGACGCAAAACACCCTTTTGTTCGGGATTTGTGTCATAAATTGAGGTGTTAAAACAGCTGTATCAATCGAGGAAAATTTTGTCGAAAATCCATGTCTGACTCCCCGCAATCACTGAGTACATTCCTGCAAAAGGCCAACCAATCGATAGAAGAGAACCTGTCCAACGAACATTTTGGAGTATCTGAATTGGCAGAAGCTCTGGGAATGAGCCGATCCAATCTCCTGCGCAACATCAAAAAGGAAACCAAGCTCTCTGCCAGCCAGTACATCCGACAGGTCCGCTTGAAGCACGGCATGGAATTGTTGAAAACATCTTCGCTCACTGTCTCCGAAGTGTCGTACAAGGTAGGGTTCAACAGTCCCTCGTATTTTGTGAAGTGCTTTCGCGAATACTATGGCCATCCGCCGGGAGAGGTGGGCAAAAGGGAGGAGAGCATTGCCGAAGCACCGCCTGAATCCAAAAACAAGCGCCACTATGTCTTTGCGTTCGTCGGGATCGTGATAGGATTTGTGCTTCTGTACTTTTTTGCCAGGCCGGCCGAACATAAGAGGGTGGAAGTAGAGAAGTCCATCGCCGTACTACCCTTTGTCAACAACAGTGCTGACTCCACCAATGTCTATTTTGTCAACGGCCTGATGGAATCCATTCTGAGCAACCTCCAGAAGATAGAGGATCTGAAAGTCGTGAGTCGCACTTCTGTGGAGAAGTATCGGGATTCTGACAAGACCATTCCTGAGATCGCTGGGGAGCTGGGCGTGTCCTACCTGATCGAAGGGAGCGGGCAAAAAATAGGAGATCAGGTAATGCTACATATCCAGCTGATCGAGGGAGAAAGTGATGACCATATCTGGTCGGAGGAGTACAGTCGGGAGATGCAGGATGTATTTAAGCTGCAAGCCGAGGTATCACGGATGATTGCTGATCGGATAGAGGTAGTGATCACTCCTGCAGCAGAAGACCAGATCACGAAGATACCTACGGAGAACCTGGAAGCCTATGATAATTACCTCAAAGGAATGGGAGAATTTGGTAAGTTCTATGTAGGAAACAACCAGAGCGTTGAATTGGCACTGCCATATTTTCTTCGGGCCATTGAAGGAGATAATAACTTTGCAAAGGCCCATGCCATGGCTTCTATTTCTTATTATTTGTTTGATTTGTTTGCGGTGGATAAGAAATATTCTGACTCGATCAACTTCTATGCGGATAGAGCCGTTCTCCTCGATCCAAACCTACCCGAGAGCTTGTTGGCCAAGGGTTTTTACTATATGCATGGATTTGAGTACAAGTTGGCCGAGCCTTATCTGCTCAAGGCTTACGAACTGCAACCCAACTCGGCTTCCATCGTCAACACCCTATCGGACTTCTATGCCAACTACAGCCCCAACACCGCAAAGTACTTGACCTTTGCGATGAAAGGCCATCAGCTAGAAGTAGGCACGAAGGATTCGCTGACCACAAGCTACACCTATCTGCATCTGGCTAATGCGCTGACCCAGGTGGGTTTTGTGGATGAGGCGATCGTTTATATCGATAAGTCACTGGACTTCAATCCTGAGAACCCTTTTTCCCGATACCTCCAGGCGTTTATGATGTATCCGAAAACCGGAGACATCAATAAGACCATTGATATCCTCCTGAAGGAGTATCAAAAGGACTCTACGCGGATGGACATTCTACAAGATATTGGTAAGGTGTACTACTACAAAAGGGATTTTGATAGTGCTTATCTCCATTATGATCGGTTTCTACAGATTCGCGAAAGCCAGAATCTGGATATCTATCGCCATCAAAATGCCATCATAGGCGAGACCTTGCGGAGGCTAGGGCAGGTAGAAAGGGCCGATGAGCTGATAAGGGATTTTAAAACGTGGGCGGACAGCGACCAGTCTATATACAAATACTTGGGACTGGCAGCATACTATATGTATGTCAAGGATTATGATGCGGCTATAGAGGGGCTCCGGGCTTTTTCAGAGGAGGAGGATTACCATTATTGGACGGTTTTGTTTTTAAGGGGCGATCCGTTGTTTGATCCACTCGAGGGAAATGCTGAGTTCGATGGACTGATGGACAAGATCGAAGACAAATTCTGGCTGAAGCACAAAAAAATCCGTGATCAGCTAGAGGAGGAGGGGCTTATTCAGTAGTGCCTTCGTTACACTCGCATTCCAGGCATTCTTCTATCGTGGCAAACGGCCTCACGCCTCCGCAGCCTCCCCAAAGAAATTCTTTGCATTTCTTTTCCTCCTGGTCATAGTAGTATCCGTTGATCAATGCAAAGCAAGGTCCTGTTTCCGGTTCCAGATAGCAGCTATCGGCTTTGAGGCAGTTGTCGCTTTCTTGTGAGTCATCATTGCAGGCCAGGAGTGAGATCAGGAATAAAGAGGACAGTAAAATAATAGTTTTCATAGGTTGTTAGTGAGTACAGTCAGAGAGACACGAGTCCGATGTATTTAGTTGGAAACTAAGTTACTAAAACTCCGCATTCAAAATATCCCCGCTGAGCTGCAGTAGTGCTAGCTCGGCGTTCTTTGCACTGTAGCGAGCCTGGTTGTAGGTCAGCTGAGCGTTGAGTAGATTGAATTGCGCCTGTCTGAATTCGATAGAAGTCACCTGTCCAAGACTATGTTGCTCCTGTGTCCGATCAAAGTTCCGCTGGTTTGTGTTTAGGTTCGTTCTTTGGGCCTCCATGACGAATAAGGCCGTCTGATAGACCGTCCAGGCGTTACTTACGTTTCGTTCGAGCTGTAGCTGGGTTTGCTCCAGCGCCACTTGCTGATTTTCCCGTTGCAGCCTGCTGTTTTGCTTGCGAGTGCTGGTCATGCCCCCGTCCCAGATGTTCCAGGACAGTGTAGCGCCCAGTGCAATGCCTGTAGTTTGCTGCTCTGCGAGGAAATTGCCCGGTCCGAAATCATTGTTTTGCCAATTGTAAGCGGCATTGATGCCAATCTGGGGAATCATGTTTGAGCCTTCGATTTTAATGTCATTGGTGGCATTGCGAAGGTTGCCTTCCTGCTGCAGTATCGTCACGTTTCTTGATCGGGCGTTGTTGGCAAGTGCGTCCAAGGTCAGCGCACTGGTAAAGGCCAAAGTGGTGTCCACCTCAAACTGGGTTCGCACATCACGGCCCAAAAGCAAATTCAGATTATGCTTTTCGTTCTTAAGCTGCTGGGTGATCGTTAGGTAATTGATGCTGTCGTTGTTGTAATCCACCTCAGCGTTGAGCACGTCCAGTTGGGTGCTCTGACCATAGTCAAAACTATACCTCGCCCGCAGTAACCGATCCCGGGAAATGTCAAGGGTCTGTGACTGATTGATGGCATTTTGCGTAAGCCGGGCTATTTCGTAATAAGAATTAAAAATATTGATGAGGGTATTTTCCATGACGGCACGTGCTTGCAGGTCGCTCAGATTATAGTTTTCCCTGAGCTTTGCGTAGCTGTAGCGCCTTCCTAATCCGTTGAAAACCAAATAATCCACACTTACATTGGCGTTGTATCGTTTGGTTTCAACTCCTAGCAAGGTAGTATCCGAACCGTCGGAAAAAGTGAGGTCCGAGTTGTTATTGCTGTAGTTAGCACCCGCTGTGCCAGAGAATGACGGTAGATATCCACTGTTGGTGATCTCCGAATTGTTTTTGGCAATCTCCAGATTGTTTTTAGCCGCCCGGATGTCGAAGTTGTTCTCCAGTGCTATGGCTACCGCATCCGATTTTTTCAGGATTTCCTGTGCGTACACCTGACTGGAAATCCATAATATCCCTACAAATACAATTAATACTCTACGCTGCATGTGCTTCACCTTTTTCTACTTTCAATTCTTTAATCGCTCGTTCCACGTCTTCCTTGCTTGGTTTCTTACCGGTCCAAAGCCATTTTGCATGTACTTTGATTTGATTGCCCGTCGATAGCATCAATGGAAGCATGAGCAGGGTCAGGAAGGTCGCCAAGATGATGCCATAGGCGATAGCGATCGCCATCGGGATCAAAAACTGGGCCTGACGGCTGGTCTCAAAAATCAGTGGCGCAAGTCCTGCCACTGTGGTGATTGATGTGAGGAAGATCGCTCTAAATCGCGATTTCCCGGCCGCCAACAGCGCTTCGTCGTATTTCATTCCTTCCTTGAGGTAGGCATTGTGTTTGCTGATCAAGACAAGGCCATCGTTTACCACGATACCGATCAAGGCTATAATTCCCAGGAAGGAAAGGATGTTGATAGGGAAATCATGAATCCAGTGTCCCCAGGCTACTCCAATAAGGCTGAAAGGCACCATCAATAAAAGCAGGAGGGGCTGGCTAAATGATCGGAACGTAAACGAGATGATCACGAAAATCATAAACAGCACGATCCACACCACTTTCTTAGCTGAGTTAGTAGTTTTGGTCGCTTCACGGTTTTGCCCTTCGAAGATGGCCGTTACATTCGGATACTGCGATTTGATAGTGGGTAGCATTTCGCTTTTGATTTCCGCCATAATGTCCGTGGCGCTGGAGGTTGGGTTTTTGAGATCCGCTTCGATCCTAATCTCCCTTTTTCCATCCAGGTGGTTGATGGCAATTTCACCTCGTTGGATTTCGTAGTTCGCTATTTCATTGAGAGGTACGCGAGCTCCTGTGGGACTCACAATTCTCATGTCGTCCAGGTTTTTGATGGACGAGCGTGTTTCTTCATCATATCGCACCCACACGCGAATCTCATCTCGTCTTCGTTGAAATCGTTGTGCCTGGAATCCAAAAAAGCCGGATCGCACCTGGCTGATCACGTTGTTGAGTTGGAAACCCAGGGCATAAGCCTTGTCCTTCAGGGTAATTTTGATTTCCTTGATACCTGCCGGATCATTATCCTGAATGTCCTTCAGTTGGGGATTTTCCAGCATGTAGTCTTTGAGCAAAGTCTTTACCTCCTTGAGTTCCTCTATGTTGTCACTCAAAATAGAAAGGGATATAGGTTTGCCTCCAAAGTTTCCGCCGGAGCTAAATTCCACACTTTCCGCTCCATGGATCTCCCCAACTTCGTCTCGGATGTCTCCAGCTATGAGATAAGAAGGGAAGTCTCTTTCTTCGCCGGGAAGAAGGTTGACAAACAAGGTAGCCGAGCTGCTACCCGGACCGATCCTCTTGATTACACTTTCTACAACCTGTTGATTGCCTTTTTGCCGTTTTGTATACTCATCGCTGACTGTCCAAGAGGCTGTTTCAATCACTCCGGCGATTGAGTCTGTGATGGACTCATGAGTTCCCTGAGGCATCTTGAGGTTGATGGTTACCTGATCACTGGCTACCTGGGGAAAGAAGGTCATCCGGATGATGCCTCCGCCAATAGAACCCAATGTCAGAAATAGCATGGATAGCGGAATGGCAAACCCTAAGATCTTGTGATGCAGGAAAAAGTTCAGGAAAGGGCCATATACTTTGTTTTTAATCCAGTTGATAAACTTGTCAGCAATGGCATTGAACACATAAGTCTTTTGCTCCTTGGTCAATGCCTTGGAATGCCCTACGTGCGAGGGAAGGATGATCAAGGCTTCTATCAAGGAAATACTCAAAGTGAGTAACACGATGATGGAGACTTCTCTAAAGAAATCACCGGGTCGACCGTCAAGGAAAAAGAATGTAGAAAAAGCCACAATAGTGGTAAGGATGGCAGAGACGATGGCAGGCAGAACCTCCATAGTTCCGTCGATCGCCGCTTGAATGGCGGGTTTTCCTTTTTCGTAGTGATGGTATATGTTTTCTGCGATCACAATGCCGTCATCCACAAGAATGCCTATCACGATGATCATCCCAAATAAAGAAAGGACATTGATTGTCACTCCGACCATCGGAGCAAATATGAACATTCCCAAAAAGGCAATAGGCAACCCAAACGCCACCCAAAATGCAAGCCGTGGTTTTAAGAATAGCGCAAGAAAGAACAGAACAAGCATGATTCCTTGTGCTGCATTTTTCATGAGAAGTTCGGTACGTTGTTTTATCGTTTCCGAGCTGTCCCGGGTGATCTCCAACCGTACATTGTCATGCGTTTCGTTAAAATCTTCCACATAGGCTGTGACTTGATCAGATACATGGATCAGATCCTCAGATATGGTAGCATCTACGACTATCCTGACAGAAGATTTTCCATTGTAATAGTTTCGGTCGGGGTTTTCGTTCCATCGGTCACGCACTACGGCTATGTCGCTCAGCCTAACCAAATTGCCGAAATTGTCGGCTTTGACCACAATATGATCAAGTTCTTCGCCATGGTAAGCCCTATTGTTAACACGGATGAGGTATTCTTCTTGTGTTGTCTTAATTGATCCGCCCGTCACCAGGATGTTGGTATTGGATACTGCTTGAGCCACTTCCTGGAAGGTCAGGTCATAGGCTCTCATTTTATCCTCGTTTACTGCTATTTCTATCTCCTCATCGGGATATCCGGTAATCGTAATTTGAGAAATACCATCAATGTTTCGCAAATCATTTTCTACGTCTCGCGCCATGTTTTTCAGGGATAGGAGGGGGATGTTATCTCCTGTAATGACTGCTGAAATGGCTCTTGTGACAAAAATACCCTTGGCGATGACGGGAGGCTCCATTCCGCTTGGGAATGAAGGAATTCTGTCCACTGCGTTTTTTACGTCGGCCAGCACCGCATCTATGTCGTACCCTTTGAGCACCTCTATTCGTATGCTTGCGCTGTTTTCCTGAGAAGTGGAGGTGAACCGATCGATCCCAATCAAGCCTCGTATATTGTCCTCAATTTTTAGGACAATGCCTTCTTCCATTTCTTGTGGCGAAGCACCGGGATAGGCCACGCTGATTGTGATGTCCCGAGATTCAACGAGAGGGAAGAAGGAGGATTTAAGGCTAAAAAGGCCGGCAAGTCCGAATACCAGAAACCCCAAAACCAATACCCATCCGGCCACCGGGTATTTAATGAAATGTGCTATTACGCTTCTCATCCTTTTTAGTCTTTAGAGTGAACAGTGACCTTCATTCCCTCATAGGCTCCTGGGATCATTCGAGTGAGCAACTGTGTGCCGTTCGTAAGCCCCCGAACGATTACCGTCTTTTCGGACTTGTGCACCACCTCTACAGGAGTGAGCAATAGCGAGCTGTCTTGTACCATGTACAAATTGGTTTCATTGACCAGAAGTTTGCGGTTTACTTCAAAAGCATCATTCTTTGGTGTGCCCGGAATTCGTGCTTCCAGAAACATTCCCTCTTTCAGTCGATTGCCTTTTACATCGATGAAGACTTGTACCGTCTGGGTGGTGGGATCCACCTTTCCGTTGATTCGGACTATTTTACCGATCCAGGTTTCTTCCGGGTTTTCTGGTTGGTACACTTGCACCTGCTTTCCCTTGGTTATTGAGGTAATCATCGACTGACTTACCGAAACCTGCATTTCATATACCGATGGGTCAATAAATTCACCCAGCCTTTGGCCGGTGCGAATCACGGTGCCGGGATTCACCAAGGACTCTGTTAATACACCGGAGTATGGAGCCCTGATTGTATACTTCTGATATACCAGCTCCATGTTCTTTGTGTTGTAGTAGGTAGTATAAATGTTCTTGCCCGTGATGAAGAATTTTTCTTTTTCAGAACTTGTCTCTGGTAGGGGAGCCACGGGCTGATCCATATCGAATTTCTTAAGGTAGGCATCCCACTTGGTATAGGCTGCTGGGTAGTCTAGTCGTAAATCAGGAAGGATACTGGTAATAAGGTTTTGTAAAACACTTTTTTGAGCCTGTAGGTTGGCATAGTAGTCGTTATTTCTGATTCGTACGATTACTTCGCCTTTTTTAAACTCTGACCCGGCCTTGAATTCTTTGCTGGTAGACTGCATTACACCCTGAACCTCAGCGTACAAATCCATTTTAGTTTTGGCAACCAAGCGACCATTCTCCAGGATTGTGACAGGTACTGATCCATTATTTACTTCTTCAACGAAGGCGGTGCTCACTACTTTTTCAGACCGCTGCTGCCTGGGTTTTTTACTTCCCGCTATTTGTTTCATGCCAAAAAAAGAAGCTGCGATCAGTACCACACCTATTACTGCAATTATTATTTGTCTCATTTTATTTGGATTCGTTGTAGTGAGTTATGAACTCAGAGTTAATGTTTGTTGATATTTTTTTTAGGGTTCGTATGGTCGATTCAATTTCTGATTGGCTTAAATCATTTTGCACTTGTTCGTTGATCTTTTGCAGGGTGGGGTTGGCTGCAGACAGGACGTCACGTCCTTTTTGGGTAATGTAAATGAGATTGACCCGCTTATCACTCTCGCTTGATTCGCGTTTGACCAGTTCCTTGCGTTCCATGGTGTTTACGAGTCTTGTCAGGGAGGCTTTGTCTCTGTTGGTAATAAAGGCTAAATCGTTTTGCGGAATTCCGTTGTTTCTTGACAGAACTCTCAGTAGTACAAACTGTACCTTGGTTAACGCTACGCCATACTTGGCAAACTGATTAGCTATAAAGAAATCCAGGGCCTTCATCGTTCGGCCCAGCCAAGGTAGAACAGATTGCTCAAGATCAAGTGTATCCTTGCCATTTAATGTCATAAGAAAGGAAGAACGGCTAGCAGTTAATTTAGTTGCATATGCAATTAAATATTTGAAAGAATGTCACGCTTAGAATATTTGAAGCATGGAATAGAGAGGAATAAGGCTAGGGTTGATTTACTAGGCGGTTCTGTGAATCAGCTCTGGAGGAAGTGTAAAGGACTGTTTTACTGCGCGGATCAAATGATGGGCAAAGAATCCGAGCAGTAAGATGTACAGCAGAGCACCCACCTTGAGGATCAATCCCCAGTTGAGGTCTTCTTTGAGTAGCTCCCATTTATCGCGGATTCGGTACTGCGCCTCTGTGACAGCCACGGTGGTATCAAACTGATCCTGCTTGGCCAGTTGTGTCGCTTTTTCTCTTTCGTCAAGATATCGGTCGACCTCAGCATAGTGCTTAACATTGGTTTCGTAGCTCTGCTGAGTTTTTCCTTGGGCGAGTTGAACGTCGCTGAGTTCTTTATAAACCTTAATGTTTTGCCTATTTAATTCGTTGAGAGGGTAATACTGAATTGCTATCCTATACTCGTTCTCACTTTTCTCTAAGAGGCCTTTTTCTTTGTTTAGCCTAGCGAGAAACAAATGAGAAGAAAATCGATACTTTTGATTATCCAATCCTTTTTTGATTTCTTCTGCTTTGAGTAGATTTTTCTCGGCTAGATCATAGTTGCCCATGAAGAAGTTAGCCTCTCCAATGCCCTGATAGGCAAATGCCTGATCTTCTTTGTTGTTTTTTGTATGTACTGAAACCAACGACATATTGTAATATTCTATGGCAGATTCGTAGTTTTTGGTGTCCAACATCAGATTCCCCAAATCATGCAAACAAAGAGACTCATAGAAATCATTCTTGTACTTAGTAGCGTATTCCAGAGCATAATAATAGGATTGAACACACTCAATGTCATTAATTTTGCTCTGATTGTAAGCAAGGTTGAAATATGCTCTGACAATGCTCTTGCTTTCATAAATTTCGAGTAACTGTACAGCACTCGAGTAGTACTGAATTGCTTTTTTGTTAATCTGGAAGTTTTCGAATATCGCCCCAAGAGCCATGAGTGTCCTAATCTTTAATTCATAGTCAACACTATCTGATTTATTGGATGCATGAAGTGATTCGTTATAATAATGGTAAGATGAGTCTAAATTACCTTTGGCAAACCAGCAGTATCCAATAATGTTGTTGGCATACGCTATATTGTTTAGGTTTCTAGCGTCAGTTAACACTTGACGCGCATACACTTCAGAGGAGTCATAATTTCCAGAATATAAAAAACCTGCACTTTTTTGCAAAGTAGCGGGTAAGTTCCTCTTTGGGCCGTTAGGCCAAATAACGTATAGAACCGAAACCGATACTAACGCCAAAAGCACGATAAAAACCTTTTTCATCGTGCCAAATATAATATGTTGCAGAAATAAACGTCTACCTAAATCTATTTTTAAGCAAATCGCTTAGGATTATAGGTGTTTCCCCTACTTTAATCGTTATCTCCGGGAGGTAAGGGAGGGCCTGATGGGTCTTCACTTCGATCACCCATAGATGCGTCCTCAATTTGTAAATCAGGCTGGATATATTCTTCTTCCCCGCAGGCAGTAAAAATCGATGCCACAATCAATAGTGCGAATATACTTTTCAAAATTCTCATAGTTGTACTGGTTAAAATTCTCAAAATATGGTTGTGCAATACTAAACATATATTTCAATATTTCACAAAAAATTAAAAAATTAAACAAAAAATTATTTTTATAACGAAATATTGTTCGTTCAATGATTTTGTTTAGGTGGTATTTTTCTCTCAAAATGCTTGCTTTAGGTCCTTATTGCTGCAGCGCGTCTCTCACATCATTGATGATCTCTTGCATTTTCTTATCCGTATAGGTGCCGGAGGTTTTATGCACGATCACCCCATTTGGATCCAGTATAAAGAAGTGTGGGAATTTCTTTTCCTGAATCGCTAAAGGTTTTTTGTAGTCCGAAATAGACCCTTCATAAAAAAGTATGTAAGGCTTCATTGCAGGATCCACCGAGGATTGGGTTTTCTTCATCGTGGATTTGTAAGCAGGCCTTTTTACTCCTGTTATCATTGGTACGAAGTACACATTTACATCATAGGAAAAAGAAAATGGACTGGGCGTCTCGGGTTTGTAAATGAAATTGTTGTAAATAGGGGAGAACCATTGACCCAAATAATCTTCAGCCTGGTTGGAATATGCGAGGCATATCAATGTATATTTTCCATTAAGATCCTGAGGGATATTCAGGAGTTCATTCGTGAGTGTTTCCGCTTTCATTTCCGGAAACGGATCACCGATTTGAGCTTCATTCGTCAGCGATATGAGCACACTCATCGATAAAAACAGATACTTCATCGGGACAATAGTTGGTCGAACTAAGTGCTAAAGTTAGTAAACCAGCCCATTCTAACAAGTATAATTTGCTGAGAATTAAAGAGATGCCTCGAATTCTCTAACGTTATCTATAAGGTTTTTTTCTAAATTTTGATCTGGGATGCCATTTTCGGTGAAATTTTCATCAAATGACGGAAGGCGAAATGTGGCAATTATGTTGGCGTCATGCCTGGGGAATCTGTCCATCGCGGCGGCCATTACACTGGCACCCCCACGCCCTCCGGGTGAGGTACTCATGAGCAACATAGGTTTGTTTCGAAACATCTTAGGGCTGATGCGGGAGAGCCAGTCCAGAAGGTTTTTGAATACGGCCGAATAACTCCCATTGTTTTCAGCAAGGGAAAGGATGATACCAGAGCAATTTTCCAGTTTTATATCAAATGCCTGTGCGTTAGTAGGAAAGCCTTCTTCCTTTTCCAAATCAACGCTGAAAATAGGTAGGGGGTAGTCATTGAGATCCAGTATTTCGTATTCCACGCTATCCAGAAGGGAAGCGGCGTAGGTAGCCAGACGTTTATTGATAGACTTTCTGCTGTTGGAGCCCGCGAAAACAAGAACTGTGCTCATTTGGGTTTTTAGCCTTTTTTACTGGCGTTGAAGAGTTTTTGTTTCTCTTCTTTGCTAAGGCTGTCGTATCCCGACTGTGAGATTTTGTCGAGTATCTTGTCGATCTCAGCCTGGTCAGCAATGTTGGATGCAGTACTTCCTTTGCCGGTGGTCTGAGAATGAGACGTCCTAGAGGTGCGCTTATGTGAAACTTTAATTTTCTCCTGTCGGACAAAAAAACTCTTGAAAAACCGGGTCACTCCGCTGATCCATGCACCCCAGTCTGTACCTTTTTGAAGTTGTTTGATGTAAAAGTACCCCATAAGTGCACCACCTAAATGAGCCAATTCACCTCCAAGGTTGTTTCCTGCATTTAATGCTACCACTGAGACGACAATGCCGAAAAGAGCGATATATTTAATTTTTACAGGACCAAGAAAAAGTAAGTAGAAAGTATAGTTAGGTATTAACGTTGCCGCTGCTACGGTAATGGCATAGACCGCACCTGATGCTCCTACAAGCACTGATGGGGCATCATTTAGCCCTGGCGTAATGTTATAGATTACTAAGTATGATACCCCTCCGGTTATGGCTCCCAATAGGTAGAGATTTACTAGTTTTTGACTGCCGAGGTATTCTACAATCAATTTGCCAAACCAATAGAGGAATAGCATGTTCCAAAATATGTGACCGAGACCACCTAAACTGTGAGCAAATGCGTAGGTGATTATGGTCCATGGCCTGAAAATAAATTCGTTCAAATATGAAGGTAGAAGAAATTGCTCATGAACGAAATTGGAAATCGGGGCAATAAATGATGCTTTACCAAATAATTGTAATAAAACAAGGCCTAAGAATACTGCAACGTTAATAATTATTAATTGCGGCAGCGCATTGTTGGGCCGGTTCCAGGCGTTCTTAAAATCGTCTAAAAAACTATCCATCTATTCTTCTCAATAATATCCACGGCCGTTTCGGGCCCAAATCCTTAATATCAAAAATGCGACCAACATACCACTAAGGTGGGCAAAGTGCGCCACATTGTCACCGCCTGTGCGGTTGATCTCCGAATACAGTTCAAACGCACCGTAGAAAAAAACTAAATACTTGGCCTTAATGGGTATTGGAGGAAAAAGTAAAATCAATTGGACATTGGGGAAAAGCATGGCAAAAGCCATCAACACTCCGAAAACAGCCCCTGATGCCCCAATCATTGGCACATTGCTCATGTTGGAGTACAACTGCTTTACATATTCAACGGCGTTGTTTTTATAAAATGGATCCGAGCTGTTGTCGTAGTAATCATCTGCAAAGTCGGTTAGGGCAACTATGTTGAACCTTTTGGCATGCTCATGAATGTAAATGTAAAAATCATCTGGATTGGGATCAGCGATGAATGCTTCGGTATCTGATTTAAGAGAGCCCTTTTCGATGGTGTCAGCTACTCCATACAACAAACCTGCACCTATACCTGTAGCGAGATAAAAGAAAAGAAATTTCCTTGATCCCCACACTCGCTCCAACATTGGACCAAATATCAGTACAGCGAACATGTTTCCGAATAGGTGGTACATACCACCGTGCAACCACATATAGGTGAGGTACTGAAAAATGAAAAAATGGTCTGAGAAGATATAGTGAACACCCAGGAGCCCTGAGAGTTCGATACTGAAAAGAGATTGAATTAGAAATATCCCGACGTTTGCGATCAGGATGTTTTTGACCATAGGTGTTAGTTGAAACATGTACTAACTGTTAAAAAAGTTTGCAATTTTTTCGAGGCCTAAGATAACGAATGTAGGCGTACCTTTCGGCGAGTAGTTGGGTTGCTTGCAGGCAAATAAACGGTCGATCAGGGTGATGTGTTCCACAGGGTCTTTCGACAAGGTCATATTTCGCGAACTGCGTATCGCCATGGATCGGGCCATGTTTTCGGTCACGCTGAGTGATAGCTCTGATTTAAAGAACTTGTACTGCTCGATCAGACCCTCAAACAATTCCTTTTCGTTGGCCTGGCTCAGCTCCGCCGGCACACCGTTGAGCACTATGCTGTTTTTTCCAAATTCCTCGATCTCAAAGCCCAGAGCTGCAATCTCTTCTTTCAGATCCGAAACCAAAGAAAAATCCCCGGCCGATAACTCAATCGATACAGGAAAGAGGCATTTTTGAGAGGAGCCTTCTTTGTTCTTGAGCCGCTGAAGAAATAGCTCATAAAGCACACGCTCGTAAGCCATCACCGCATCGATGACCATAAGGCCGGAGGGTACCTGCTTGATCAGATATTTTTCGTGTACCAATAGAGGCGTAGCGGTACTTTTTTCTATTTCCTGCTGGTAGTCGAGTGAGGCTTGCCTGGTGATTCCTTCCGAGAGATCAGCCTGCTCTACTCCCACCATTTCTTCTTGTCGGATTTCATCCGGGGTAGGGGTGGACTCCTTGAGTGCCGTCTCATACAGTGCCTGCCAGTGCGATTCTTTTCCCTGCTTCTGATCCAGGCTTTTGAAGTTGCTGTAGCTCTTTTCTTTTGTGGTGGGCGTATTGAAGTTTAAATTTTTTACCGCCAGATTTTCAAAGTTGACATCCGTACCAAAGTCGAGGGCGGGGGTGACGTGATGTTGGCCCAACGCTTGTTTTACGGCCGATCTCACGATACCGTAGACACTTCGTTCATCATCAAACTTAATCTCGGTCTTGGTTGGATGTACGTTGATGTCGATGTGCGAGGGGTCCAGTTCGAGAAAAAGACAGTAGAAGGGATGTTGTTCTTCGCGGATAAGCCCTTCAAATGCCCCATTGATGGCGTGGTTGAGATAGCTGCTTTTGATGAAGCGGTTATTGACAAAGAAGAATTGCTCTCCCCGAGTCTTTTTGGCAAACTCCGGTTTACCGATATATCCGGTCACCTTGAGCCAATGGGTTTCTTCCTGGCAGGCAATCAATTGCTTCTGATGGTTTTTTCCAAAAAGGGAAACGATCCGCTGACTCAGCTTTCCTGCGGGTAGGTTGTGCAATTCCTTACCATCCTGGGACATTACAAAGGCAATATGTGCATTGGCCAGGGCTACCCTTTGAAACTCGTCAAAAATATGGCGCATTTCTACAGGATTGCTTTTGAGGAAGTTGCGACGAGCGGGTACGTTGTAAAAGAGGTTCTTGACGGCAATAGACGTCCCGGTCTTGGTGGACACCGGTTCCTGCTTTTTTACCTCCGATGCTTCGATCAATATGCTGGTGCCTAATTCGGCGCTGCCCGTTTTAGTTTTCATCTCCACACGCGCTACCGCGGCTATAGAGGCCAACGCCTCACCACGAAAGCCCATGGTCTTGATCTTAAACAAATCATCGGAATCTTTGATTTTGGAGGTGGCGTGTCGCTCAAAACTCATTCTCGCATCGGTCTCGCTCATGCCCTTGCCATCATCGATTACCTGCATCAGGTTTTTGCCGGCTTCACCGATGATTAGCTGGACCTTGGTAGCGCCCGCATCGATGCTATTTTCCAGCAACTCTTTGACCACAGAGGCGGGGCGTTGCACCACTTCACCCGCAGCGATCTGGTTGGCTATCGAATCAGGAAGGAGATTGATAATATCGGGCATTTAGTCGGTCTTCTTTCGGGTAGTTTTTATTCTGAAAAAGACATAAACAGGGAAGATCGCGAGGTAGGCGTAGAAAAAGTCATTTCCAAATATCAACCAGCCCACGAATGATCCCAGTAGCACAGCTGCCAGCAAGAGCTGAACTACCGAAGTTTGATTGGATTTTCTTTCGCGTTGCCCAAAGGCCTGGGAGATATTCGATTGATAGCTGCCACCACCGGCTTTTGGGTTCATTTGCCGACGAGCTGCTTCTATCTTGGCCTTAATTTCTTCTTTGACAGGATCGTAGTACCTCGGCTCGTAATGAAACCGACTATGCTTTGGTGTTTTTATGATCGAAGGAAATTTCATAGCGTGTTCTACGTTTTAAAAGGGAATCTCCGACAGTTTTTGGCACAAATTATGCTAAAAGTTGCGAAATAGGACAAAATATTGTTTTTTGCCTATATCCCACCAATACTTGTTATCCTATCTGACTCACAAAGCTAAAGATAATTGATCGCTATGCGATTTATTTTGACAGGCATATGGACAATTTTTATTCTTGGTGGGCATCTGGCCCTTGCCGGGAATGCGGGTGAGCTCAATGCGACGCTTTCTCTGGACACACTCTATGCCCAGTGGCAAAAGGAAAAAAAGGATTATCCGTTTTTCTATACCACTATTCAGGATTTACACGAAGGAAAAGCAATAGTCCATGGTAGCAAAGGTCATGCTTTTGGCGTGGTAAGTGTTGAGGGTGGTGATCTCTCCATTATCCAAAACTGGATGGACACCCAACGGCAATCAGGTGTTCAGCAAATCTATGTGGCGAAATTTTCCAACCTCTATGAATTCCCCTACAGGGAAAGCACGCCATGGCCATCGAATACCCAGGTAGAATGCCTGGCCGATGATTACCTCATGTATGACTTGGGGCTGGCTTATGGCCAAAGGCTGCTGGAAGCTGGTTTTGATGCCGTGGAGTTGCCGGTGATGAATAAGCAATACGATGAGCAGGATCTGCGCAAGATCAAGAATTACATGATTGGTCTCCGGACGTCAGGCATTCAGTTTTATATGTCCCGAAGCCATAAAGTGCTAAGAAAGCATGTGGCCTGGAGTGATATATTGTTTTGGGAAGATGGTATCCAGGGAAACACTCGCAGCAAGCACAAGCAACGTCGTGAGTTTAGAAAAGAAAGCGGTTTTTCGGGATTTATTGTAGAAAAGTATGATGCCGAACGAGATCTCACTGAAAAGAAAAACCAATTCAAAGAAGGAGCCGACCTTATCAGATTGGGAGCAGATAGGGAGGTGGTAATCGAAAAGTACTCTGAGGATCGACTGACCAAAGCCGGTGAGGTGAAAAAAGCAGCCAGGTTTTATTTCAAGCAATGGAGAGAGTTGAAAGTACAAGATAGGATCAAACTGCCTGCTCCTGATCTGGACGACATGTTTGCCAAGATGGATGATCGATCGATTGTACTAATCAATGATGAGGATGATCTGCTACCGCTTATCAATCTTAAAGATCATTCAATTACCACGTTTCTTTCAAAACCTTCTTCCCGACCCTGGGTGGATCGATACAGGAAATCAGCTCATTTGGATAGGGCGCTTCTGACTTTGCCTATGGACAGCCTGGATACGCTGCTTTCTGAGCGATTGATCCTGGTTGATGCGACTGATTCTACTTCTAAGACTGAACTGAATGCCATTCTGACTTTGGCAGAAAAACACCAGGTGGTGGTTGTTTACCAGGGGAGGCTAAAAGGGATAGATGTGTTCGAGCGCACTACGCCCATATTGTATTCATCAGAAATTAACCGTGATCAACTCCAGACCATGATTGAAATGATGTTCGGGGTACACAATATCTCTGGTCGGGTGCCAGGATATCTGGCGGATGGAGAGCCACTTGGAAGCAGACGTGAATCTGTCGGTCGGCTGTCGTACCGGGCTAATCCGGTGAGCAAAATTGACTTTCAAAAGTTACAAGAAATAGATAGTGTGGTAGCACAGGCCATTGCTAATGAGGAAATGCCGGGGTGCCAGATTATGATGGTCAAAGACGGACAGGTAGTGATGGACAAGACCTATGGCTACCTTACTTACGACAGTCTGACCCAAATCCAGTGGGATCATATCTACGATATAGCCTCTGTGACCAAAGTGGTGGCCACTGTACCCGCGATGATGAATGAGGTGCAGCAGGGAAGGATTAACCTGGAGGATCAATTGGGTGAACAGCTCGATTTTTTTGCGGACTCTGACAAGTCAGACCTTACAGTAAAAAACATCCTGATGCATGAGTCGGGGCTCAAGTCGTACTACCCCTTTTGGCGCAAAGCCCACTTTGATGAAGAGAATCAGCAGTTTTTGTACAAAAAACGCATAGGCAGACGCAGATACGAAAAGATCCGGATCAACTGGGAGGACAGCGTGAACGCCTGGATCGCCCGGTCAAAATTCAACAGCCTTCAAAATCAGGACAGCAGCTATCGATACTTATACAGCGACATTGGCTTTATGCTTATGAAAGAAATGGCTGAAAGGAATACTCAGACTCGCCTGGATACCCTTCTTTCTGAAATGATATACGAACCTATGTCTATGGATTTTACTTTTTATAATCCAAAGGGCCATGTGTCGGAGCAGTACCTGGTGCCTACTGAGGAGGATCGGTCATTAAGGAATGTACAATTGATTGGTGAAGTGCATGATCGCAATGCTGCATTGCTGGGAGGTGTCTCAGGACATGCGGGCCTCTTTTCGAATGCCAATGACCTGGCCAAGTACATGCAGATGATGCTTCAACGGGGATATTACGGTGGGGTGCACTACTTTGATGGAGCGCTGGTGCAGCAGTTTACCGCCAAAATTCCTGGAGAGCATAGACGGGCTTTAGGTTGGGATAAGCCAAGCAGCGCAGTGTACAATGCTTCCAAATATGCCTCAGATCAGTCCTACGGTCATTCCGGGTTTACCGGCACGCTGGTATGGGCAGACCCTGAAAATGACCTGATTTACATATTCTTATCCAATAGAGTGTATCCTGATGCACAGAATTATAAACTCATTGAGAACAACACACGTACTAAGATTCATGACATCATGTATGAATCGATCATTTCTCAATAGAAATAATTCAACCCAATGGAACAGGTCATTTTTTTGACCACTTTTGCAGCACATGAAAATAGGAGTAGTTTGTTATCCCACATATGGTGGATCCGGAGTAGTCGCCACAGAACTAGGCAAGGCCATGGCCCTCGAGGGGCACGAAATTCATTTTATCACGTATTCGCAGCCCACTCGGCTCGATTTTTTTAGTGAAAACCTACTGTACCACGAGGTTGATATTAAGCCGTATCCGTTGTTTCAGTATCCGCCTTACGAGATTGCCCTGGCGAGTAAGATGGTAGATGTGGCAGATCACGAAGGCCTGGATTTGTTTCATGTGCACTACGCGGTACCCCATGCATCGGCTGCTTATATGGCACGGGAAATTTTGAAGTCGCAAGGAAAATATATTCCGTTCATCACCACACTCCACGGAACCGACATCACCATAGTAGGCAAGGATGCATCGATAGAGCCGGTTGTTACTTTTTCCATAAACCAGTCGGATGGACTGACTTCTGTGTCTGAAGACCTTAAGCGCGACACTTACGACCATTTCAAAATTGATAAGGACATTCGGGTGATCCCAAACTTCATAGATCTGAAACGGTTTAAGAAGCAGAAAAAAGAACATTTCAAAACGGCTATTTGTCCTCAAGGCGAAAAGCTCATTGTGCATACCTCCAATTTCCGTAAGGTCAAAAGAGTGGAGGACGTAGTGGAGGTCTTTTGTAAGATTCGTGAAAAACTTCCTTCAAAACTATTGCTCGTAGGTGATGGGCCAGAACGCACAGCGATCGAGAACCTGGCACGCGAGCGATGTGACCATGATGATATCAGGTTTCTGGGGAAATTGGAAGCTGTAGAGGAGGTGTTGAGTGTGGCTGATCTGTTTCTTCTTACTTCTGAAAAGGAGAGTTTTGGTCTGGCGGCCCTGGAAGCCATGGCTTGTGAAGTGCCGGTGGTAAGTACAAATGCCGGAGGTCTACCCGAGGTAAATATGCCAGGAGTCTCAGGTCATCTATGTGATATTGGGGATATCGATGGTATGGCTCAAAAAGGGTTGGAGATACTCGATGATTCCAATCTGGCGAGGTTCAAAGAAGGCGCTTTGGAGACAGCCCGAAAGTTTGAAATAACAAAGATTCTTCCCATGTACGAGGAGTATTACGAGGAAATCATCAAGAAATACAAAAATACGGGTTCTCTCACAGCGGAGAGTGCCTGACCAAAATCATTGAAAATTCATATTCGCTCCTTGGAAAATATTTTGATTAGCGCATATCTTTGAAACCGAAATGAAAACTAAACGCACGCCTAACAATTCTGGGACCGGCCAAATATTTAAGAACCCGGTATTGGAGAAATTGACCAGAACTCACATTTCTCTACCTATTATCACTTTTTCCCTGATCTCATCCACCGTTATCTATTTTGGAGCTACGAGGTTTGGGTTGAATGCCCTACAGATCATTGGGCTGTTTGTGGCAGGTTATTTTGCTTTCACATTGGTGGAGTATCTCATGCACAGGTTTGTATTTCACATGAATGAAGACACAGAAACGAAAAAGAAAATTGTGTATTCGTTGCATGGCGTACATCATGATTTTCCGAAGGACAAAGATAGATTGGCTATGCCGGTACCGCTTAGCATTACGATTGCTACCGGTTTTTTCTTCTTGTTTCGATTGATTATGGGCGATTTGGTGTATGGTTTCCTACCCGGTTTTTTGATGGGGTATGCCTGGTATCTGTGGGTGCACTTCATGGTACATGCATGGCAGCCACCTAAAAACTTTTTCAAGCGTCTATGGGTGCATCACGGTATCCATCACTACAAGCAGCAGGAACGAGCCTTTGGTGTTTCTATGCCCTTCTGGGATTTTATATTCCGGACCCTGCCAAAATAGTTTAGTAGCTCTGCGAATTATCCAAAAAAATTGAGGCGTCATTAGGGCGCCTTTTGCGTTATATAGCAGAATGCAGGAATTCTTTTCATTTAGCTAAACCCTTTTTCTTTATTTTAGTTAATGGTAAGAGTTTAGCACAGAAGAGAATTATGTCCGGTTATCGTTTTACGCAGTACATTCCCGATCAGGTCGATCCTGAAAACCGATTCGATAGCATATTTAATATCTTTCGTGAACTCCTGCTCATTACCTCAGGCGATCCCAATGAAGCGCTCAGCTGGCTGACCAATCTGGATAAGCAGTACAATTTCACCTCTGATGAGTACGGCATTGGCGACTTTATAGAGGAACTCAAGAAGCAAGGCTACCTTGATGAAAATCCTGTGAACGGTAAACTGGTCATTACCGCCAAGACAGAAAATGATTTTAGGAAAAAGGCGCTCGAAGAGATCTTTGGCAAACTCCGAAAGTCCGGGCAGGGAGGGCACGATACTTTTACTACCGGTCAGGGAGATGAGCGTACAGTCGATCTGAGGGAGTTTAGGTTTGGGGATTCGCCGGACAATATCTCAATGACTGATAGTCTCAGAAACGCCCAGATCAATCATGGTTTCAATGACTTTCGGTTGACCGAAAGGGATTTAGAGGTCGTCGAAAAAGAATTTAAAACCCAGACCTCTACGGTTCTGATGATCGACATCAGCCATTCTATGATTCTCTATGGTGAGGATCGGATCACACCCGCCAAAAAGGTGGCCATGGCCCTGGCTGAGCTGGTATTGAGGAAGTATAAAAAGGATACGCTTGATGTGATCGTATTTGGCAACGACGCCTGGCAGATCGACATCAAGGAGCTGCCTTACCTCAGTGTAGGCCCGTACCATACCAATACAGTGGCAGGATTGGAGCTGGCCATGGATATTTTGCGAAAGCGAAAAAATCAGAACAAGCAGATCTTTATGATCACTGATGGCAAGCCTACATGCATGAAGGTCGGGATTAAATACTACAAGAATAGCTTTGGGCTCGACCCGAAAATCATTAAAAAAACTATGAATCTGGCTGCGAGCTGCCGCAGGCTTAACATTCCGATCACTACTTTTATGATCGCATCAGATCCCTATTTAAAACAGTTTGTGAAAGAGTTTACAGCCATCAATAACGGAAACGCATACTACAGCGACCTACAGGGATTGGGTCATATCGTTTTCGAAGACTTCAAAAAAAACAGGAGAAAGAATCTATAATGGGAAAATCGTTTTTTGAACTTTCTACAGACAAGAAAGTAGCCATCAAGACTTTAGGGGAATTGAAAAAGGCCGGGTACGAACCCCAGTCCATCAAAGATGAGTTGAAAAGAAACCTGACCTCTAGCATCAAAAAGGGCGAGCAGGTATTCGAGGGTATCTGGGGGTATGAAGATACCGTGATTCCCGATATCGAGCGCGCGATTCTCTCTAAGCATAATATCAACTTGCTTGGCTTGAGAGGACAGGCCAAAACCCGGATCGCCCGACTGATGGTCAACCTGCTGGATGAAGTCGTTCCTGTGGTGGCGGGTAGTGAGCTTAATGATGATCCGCTGGCACCTCTGACCAGCTGGGCTAAAGAATTGATTGATAAAGAAGGAGATGATACTCCTGTAGGTTGGCTCAAGAGAGAAGATCGCTTCACCGAAAAGCTGGCCACACCGGATGTGTCGATTGCTGACCTTATCGGGGATGTAGACCCTATCAAGGCAGCCTCGCTGAAACTATCCTACGCAGATGAGCGGGTGATTCACTACGGTCTGGTGCCCAGGTCGCATCGGGGGATTTTTGTGATCAATGAAATCCCTGATCTACAGCCAAGGATACAAGTGGCTTTGTTCAACATCCTGCAAGAGGGGGACATTCAGATCAGGGGATTTAAGCTGCGGCTGCCTTTGGACATCCAGTTTGTGTTCACGGCCAACCCCGAGGACTATACCAATCGTGGGAGTATCGTTACACCGCTCAAGGATCGTTTGGGCAGCCAAATCATCACTCACTATCCCAAGTCGATCCACACGAGTATGAAGATCACCGAGCAGGAGATGAGTACCGAAAAGGGTAAGAACATCAAGATCAACGAACTGGCCAAGCTACTGATCGAACAAGTGGCCGTAGAGGCCCGATCCAGCGAGTATGTGGATGTAAAGAGTGGGGTTTCGGCCCGACTGACCATTACTTCCTACGAAAACCTGATCAGCAGCATTGAGCGACGGATACTCAAGAATGACGAGAAGTCAGGGTACGTGCGCGTTTCTGATTTTATTGGGATTATCCCTTCCATTACCGGTAAGATAGAGCTTGTGTACGAAGGAGAACAGGAAGGGCCGGGCATTGTGGCGCAGACGCTGATCGGCAAGGCGATCCGCTCCTTATTTACAGACTACTTCACCGACCCGGACGAAGTGCGAAAGAGCAAGGATCAGGCAGATCCCTACAAGGGCATTGCTGAGTGGTTTGGAGGCGGCAATATCATCGACCTGCTGCACGACTATCCACAGGATCTCTATGAAGCTGAGCTGAACAAGGTACCGGGACTATCAAAGCTCATTGATGACCAGATCAAGGGACAGAAGGACAAGAACTTTAAGTTTTTCCTGATGGAGTTTGTGCTCTACGCTCTGGTGGAGTTTAGCTATCTGAGCAAGCACACCCTGGAAAATGGTCTGCGTATCGACGACCTACTCGGCAGCATGCTCTCAGGCTTTGAGGATGACGTGGAGGATCACTTTGAATAATTTCCTGAAAAGGTATTTTAGCCAATATTTTTTATAACTTTGCGGTCCATTTGAGTAAATGGCCTTTCTGCTTGCAGGAGGGATGTCAAACAAAATGATGCAACTCATTCCCGGTTTTGCATTGTACTAAAAGGGACCATTCACATGGCGAAGAAAAAAGAAGAGGCTGCAGAACAAGAAGCAGCCAAACCTGTAGCAGAAGAAACTACAGAGAAAAAAACAACAGCTAAAAAAACTACTACTAAGAAGGCGAAAAAAGAGGAAGCTCCTGCAGAGGTAGCTGAGACTAAGGAAGAAGTAGTAGCTGAAGTAAAAGAAGAAGCTCCTGCTGAAAAAGTAGAAGAGGTCGTAGCGGAAGCACCCAAAGAGGAAAAAGCTGAAGCTGCAGAGGCACCTGCTGAGGAGCCTAAAGCTGAGAAAAAAGCCCCTGCCAAAGCAGCAGATCCGGTTGTAGAAGAGGATTTTGACTGGGACGAAGTTCAGACCAAAAGCTTTGGTGACAACTATTCTGATAAAGAAAGAGAGGAGCTGGAGAAACTGTACGAAGGCACTCTAAACACCGTAGAAGAGAAGAAAGTAATCACAGGTCGCGTGGTGAGCATCTCACCAAGAGACGTGATCGTAAACATCGGCTTCAAGTCTGATGGATTGGTTTCTGCTTCTGAATTCAGAGATACTCCTGAGTTGGGCGTAGGTGACGAAGTGGAAGTGTACCTGGAAGAGCAGGAAGACAGCCACGGTCAGTTGATCCTATCAAGAAGAAAAGCGAAGATCGTAGGAGCCTGGGAAAAAATCCAGGAGTCTTTCGAAAAGGACCTGGTGATCGACGGTATGGTGAAAAGAAGAACCAAAGGAGGTCTGATTGTAGACATCTTTGGTGTAGAGGCGTTCTTGCCTGGTTCACAAATCGACGTGAAGCCTATCAGAGACTTTGATGTCTTCGTAGACAAGAAAATGGAGGTGAAGGTTGTGAAAATCAACTATGCTAACGATAACGTAGTTGTATCTCACAAAGTCCTCATCGAGAAAGATCTCGAAAAACAAAAATCTGAAATCCTTAACAACCTTGAGAAAGGTCAGGTACTTGAGGGTGTGATCAAAAACATGACCAACTTCGGTGTATTCATCGATCTTGGAGGTGTAGATGGTCTGCTCCACATCACTGACATCTCATGGGGTAGAGTAAATCACCCTGACGAGGTATTGAACCTCGATGAGAAAGTCAATGTGGTTGTGTTGGATTTTGACGATGACAAGAAGAGAATTTCTCTGGGTATGAAGCAACTGTCTGAGCACCCATGGGATTCGTTGGATGCCAGCGTAGATGTTGGTACCGGAGTGAAAGGTAAGATCGTGAATGTGGCCGATTACGGTGCGTTCCTTGAGATCCAGCCTGGTGTAGAAGGTTTGATCCACGTATCAGAGATGTCATGGTCTCAGCACTTGAGAAATCCTCAGGATTTCATCAGCATCGGAGACGAGCTGGAGGCTGTGGTATTGACCATCGACAGAGAGGACAGAAAAATGTCTCTTGGTATCAAGCAATTGACTGAAGATCCTTGGACTAAGCAAGATGTATTGACCAAGTATGCGATCGGTACGGATCACAAAGGTGTGGTACGTAACTTGACCAACTTCGGATTGTTCATTGAGCTTGAGGAAGGTATCGACGGTTTGGTACACGTTTCTGACCTGTCATGGACTAAGAAGGTGAAACACCCATCTGAGTTTGTAAACGTTGGCGACGAGCTTGAAGTAAGAGTTCTGGAGCTTGACGTAGACAACAGAAGGTTGGCACTTGGACACAAGCAACTTGAAGAGAACCCTTGGGATGCATTCGAAGATACGTTTGCTAAGGGTACTACTCACAAGTGTACGGTCATCAGTCTGAACGACAAAGGCGCTGTATTGGAACTTCCTTACGGTATCGAAGGATTTGCTGTTAACCGAAACCTCAAGAAAGAGGACGGTGGCAAGCCTGCTGTAGGTGAGAGCCTTGACTTTGTAGTAGTAGATTTCTCTAAAGACGAAAGAAGAATCGCCCTGTCTCATGTGGCGTCTTACTCTGAGGAGGAAAAAGCAGCTGCAACGAAAGGTGCCGGCAAGAAGAAAGGCGTCAAGAACAGAGCTGTAGAGAAGTTGAACTCAGAAAGTGAGAAGTCAACTTTGGGAGATTTGGATGCACTTTCAGCCTTGAAAGACAAGATGGAAGGTGGCGCCAAAGCGGCTAAAAAAGCAAGTGAAGAAAAGGCAGAAGAGTCTGCTGAATAAAAATAAATAGGAGAAAGGGGTGTAAATGCACCTCTTTCTTTTCTTTCCCGTAATAAGGAAAGAAGCTTGTAGAGGATGGGATTAAATCCTATTTTTGCAAGCAAATTTGGTCCTGTGGCCGAGTGGCTAGGCAGAGCTCTGCAAAAGCTCGTACAGCGGTTCGAATCCGCTCGGGACCTCATAAAAGAAAGCCCTTCCAAATTTGGAAGGGCTTTCTTTTTGCCATGATTTTGATGGATTCGAACCCGGGGCTGGGCGGTTCGAAATAAGCGAAGCGATTCGTGAGGGGAGGTGCGGCATGCCTTGTGTGTATGAACAATCCGCTCGGGACCTCAGAAAAAAGGGTGACTCATCGAGTCACCCTTTTTTGTTTGAATTTTTACCTGATGTAATCGAACCGCAGGTTCGAAACCGTAGTGCAGCGAAGGTTCACGAGGGGCATAGCGCACGCCTGTACGTATGAGTAATCCGCTGAAAGGGAAATGTTCATTTCTTTTCCATTGATGAAAAGAAACGAACCAAAGAAAAATCTAGCCAGAATAATGCTTCCTCGCTCAAGCCATCACACCCCCGCTATTCTGGCAGGCCCGCACTCATTTTCAATTGGAACTATTGTTCCGGGCCTTGAATACAATTCGATTAGGCGTATTATTTTGGCGAATTAACGATCTGATTCGAGTTCGCTATAACCAACAAGAGAAACGGTCGTTGTTTCACCGTCTACAAAGTTCACATTTACATTAGCACAATTACCTGCATAAGGGGGATTACTGTGGCAAACTCTTATATTTATATCGTTATTTCCTGCCGGCATGCCCTGATCTAATACAAATGATTGGGATTCTCCGTATTCAATATTCAAATTTTCAAAATCATAATTTACCAAAAATACAGAGCTGATATACCTGTCTTGATTATCATCCAATTGATTAACTACTTCTAGTGTGGAATATTCCTCTTCTATTTCTTCTTCCTCTTCGCACTCAAGGCAGTCGCACTCATCATTGCACGAGTTTAGTGTTGATACTAGAACAAAAAATGAAAGCAGGGTTATCCAATTAATTATTGAGGATTGTTTTTTTTTAAATCGTTTCATCTTGTGATAATGTTAACAGCCTAATTAATTCTATTTTATTGTTTTGAATAAAATCTCATACTGATGGGTTATTTATATTGAAAAGCTTCAGGTGAAAACACTCTGTTCAGTTTTGAACTGGGTTTCACCCTATATCAACCTAAAATCTACTTAATATACTTTACCAATTCCTCCTTTTTCGATAAGTATTCCTCTTCGGTGACGATTTCCAAGTCAAGTTTATCTTTCCATCTTTTCAGTTCGGCCAAAGCCTCGTCACTTGACATTTGATTTCCTTTGATTTCGCCAGTTTGTAACGCTCCTTCGAAGTTTTGAACAATCAAGCCATATACATAGCCGTTTGGTTTGGTTAATTGTAATTGGACTGTTTTTGATATAACTTTTATCTTCTTGATTCTGACTTTGCTGCCACTAGCCATGTTTTGAAGTGGGTAGAAAGAAATTCCCGCATTCTGAAGGATGTAATCAAAGTTTTCGTTTCGAAATGAGGTTCCTAAGGTTATCTCATCACCTACAGAGAAAGACTCCCCTGATTTGCTAATGTAGGTTTCTAGTCTTCCTTTTTTCTTTTTAGTAGAAACTTCTTCGAAAGTAGCAGTTTGAGCAAATACACCAGATGTTAGCAAAAGTGCTAAACTTGTTAAAATTGAAATTTTCATTTTTCCCTTGTTTTGTTGATAATTGAATTAACTACCAACACTTCTGCAATGGCTTTGCCAAACTCTCAAAATCAGTAATAAATGGGCGATTTACCTAGAAATTGCCGGACCTGTTCCGGCATCTTGAGATTCAGGTCGTAGAACATGTCCGTGAAGGTGTAGACGGTAGATCTGAACCCTCTCATGTAATAAACCTTCACAGATTTCAACAAATCAGGTAACTTTCATTTTGCACCAAAACATCAACCCAATGAAAACCTGTTATTCGCTGATTCTGTTTTTATTTCTTAGCTTTTCAATATTCGCGCAGGAGGTCGACTCTGTTGCTGATTCTGTTTTGATGACGGTAGAGGCTCCGGCTGAACCTTTTGATGTAAACGCAGCTGTCGATAAGTACCTCAATAGCCTAAGCGATGAACAAAAGGCCAAATCAGACGCCTACTTCGAGGGAGGCTATTGGCTGCTCCTCTGGGGCGTACTCTATGAGATTTTGGTGGCCTGGGTATTCCTTGCCAAGGGACTGAGTACGAAAATCAAAAGCTGGGCTCAAAAAGTCTCCAAGCGCACCAACCTCTCCAACTGGATCTACCTGTTGATCTATTCGGTCTTTGTCTTCCTCATGGCCTTGCCACTTACCATCTACCAGGGATTCTACCGTGAGAAGCAGTACGATCTCATGAATTTGTCTTTTGGAGGATGGTTCACCGAGCAGATCCAGGGCTTTCTGCTCTCTGTGGTCTTCATGAGTCTTTTGTTCATGATCGTCTACATCGTGATCCGTCGGGCACCCAAAACCTGGTGGGTGTGGGGTTCGGGCATTACGCTCTTGTTTTTGTTTATTTTGATGATGATCACTCCTGTATATCTTGCGCCGATTTTTAACGATTACAAGCCACTAGATGAAGGGCCGATCAAGGAGACGATCCTGTCCATGGCCCGTGCCAATGAGGTGCCGACCGAAGAAGTCTGGCAGTTTGATGCCTCGAAGCAAAGCGATCGCGTCAGCGCCAATGTAAGCGGAGTAGGAGCGACCATTCGGATCTCTCTCAACGACAACCTGCTCAACCGCTGTAATGAAGCCGAGATCAAGGCAGTGATGGCTCACGAGCTGGGGCACTATAGGCTCAATCATGTCTATGAAATGCTGATATATTTTGGTCTCGTTGTTTTGGGGGCGTTTGCCTTTATCTATGGGCTGTACCCCTGGGTATTAAAGAAATGGGGTGGCAATTGGGGTGTTGACGGCATATCTGATGTGGCGGGCTTTCCCTTGATCATGGTGCTGATGTCTGTGTACTTCTTCTTCATGGAGCCGGTGACCAATAGCATCATACGCAGCAATGAAGAGGAGGCCGATAATTACGGGTTGAATACTGCACGCGAACCGGATGGCTTTGCGTCGGTATCCATGATGCTGGCCGAGTACCGAAAGATCGATCCGGGCTATTGGGAGGAAATCATCTTCTTCGACCATCCCAGTGGCCGCAACCGTGTGACCCGAGCCATGATCTGGAAGTCAGAGAATCTCGAACAGATGAAACAACAGGAGTAGACAATGAGCGAGTTGAGCCTGTACCTGATGAGTACTTTGTACCTGTTTGCAGGGATCATGCATTTCGTCAAACCACGAATGTACAAACGCATAATTCCACCCGTATTTGGGAATAAGGATTTGATCAACTGGCTGAGCGGGGCTGCAGAAATTATTTTGGCCATCACCTTGCTTACCTCCATGAGACCATGGGCCGCATGGGGAGTGATTGCTCTTCTGATTGCCGTGTTTCCCGCGAATGTCTACCATCTACAACAGAAAGGAGCAGGGATGAAAATTCCTCTTTGGGCTTTATGGGCCAGGCTGCCTCTTCAGTTTGTCTTGATTTGGTGGGCTTATCAGTTCACCTGAAACTCCTATAAACCCATTGCATCCAACTCTTACCTCCTCAAGATTCTGAAAGTTACCTTCAGTTTTATATTTTTATAATCCTATGGGCTTAAGTGCAACAAGAATCTTGATATCAACTTGCGTGCTGATCGTAAGCATGAGCTATGCAAGCGCTCAAGGCAGGGCCTATCAATCCAAAGAAACCTACGACAAGAATTCTCTGGAGCTAAAGAAAGAAATAGAGGCAGAAGGGAGGAAGTATATCGACCCTTTACCCAAGAGCAATGGACATATTGCGGACATCATCCAATCTATGGTGGACTGGCATCTCGAAATGATTGATGAAGAATATTTCATTCAGGATGAAGCCCTGGAAAAGTATGTCACGGATCTGGTAGATGGCTTGATAGAGGGGACGTCAGCCTCCCGGCCCTTCAAAGTGCTGATAGCAAGGGATTTCACCATCAACGCCCGATGTACAGGGATTGGTTCGATGATTGTGAATATTGGCTTAATCGCCCGGTTGCAAAATGAGGAGCAGTTGGCCTTTGTGCTAGGTCATGAGTTGGCGCATTGGGAGCTGGAGCATATCCGAAAGAAGATCATACTGACCCTGGAATCCGATCAGCGCGAAGATGCGGAAAAGGCAGTCAAAAGGTTGACTGGAGAGTTTGGCAAGATATCCATGGAGGAGATAGCCAAGATCCGCAGTTGGATGTACACCACCTTTGGCTACAGCCGTGAGATGGAGTTTCAAGCCGACTCGATGGGCTTTCGTTTCTATGCCCGAAAGTACGGCGACCTGAATCAACCGGCCATGGTGATGGAGCAGTTTGATTCAGCCTATCTCTATTCACCCTATTTTGGGAGTAGTATTTTTCGGGCACTGGATTTTCCAAGCAAACCCTTCAACGCTGATTGGGTGAAGGTGGACAACAGGGAGCTTATACTGGCCACTAAAGTACGGGAGGAGCTTCAGACACATCCTAACCTTGACGAGCGGGGCGAAAGGCTGACCCGAATGAAGCCCGGAACAAAAGCACCAGGCTATTTTGCAAACCCAGCATTTTATCAAAAAGTCAGAAGGGAGGCAACCATGGAGAGTGTGAATGCGGCTTTGGAGCAGGAGTATTTTATGGACTATGCCCTTTATTTCGCCCTGCGGCAAAAGGCCCTTTATCCGAACAACTCATATGTCAATGGTATGGTGGCAAAAATCCTACTTAGGGTGGCTGACGAAAAGAGTTTGGGGCAATTTTGGGTGCCAAACCAAGTCGCAGGCTACCCAAAGGAGCTGGACTATGTCAACAACTTTCTGCACAACATCAAGCACTTCGAAGCAGCCGAGCTGGCTTTTTACTATATGAACCAAAAAGGGAACTTTGACCGGGCCAATGAAGACCATTACATCATCCTATTCAAAATTTGCGGTGTGTTGGGCAAGTCCGATATGCAGGAAGTGATATCAAAGCATTACGCCGCGGCTTTTCCCAATGGGCAATATCTCGGAGAGATGTTTTGAATAGGAAACCAGTCGACTATCAAATCTTCATTACCCTTGTGGAGTAGCTGATGCCCGGGCCATGTACCTGTAGGATGTACTGTCCGGATTGTAACGACGGCCCTCCAATGTGGTAGTTGATGCCCAAATGCAATTGAGAAGAGTCAATTGTCTTTTCCTGTACTACCGTGCCTACCACATTCAGAAGGCGAATCCTGATGTCACCACCAGGTAGCTCCTCAGTGAAATTGATATTGAAATAGTCTGTAGTTGGAACGGGGAACACACTTGGCGTGATTCCTGTGTTTACAGTCGCCAGTTGCTTGAAACCAGTATCACCGGATACGTCATCCGAGGAAGTATGGAGCAGGCCATCCAGATCATAGACTCTAAGGAGCAGCTCCATAACCGGGCCGGAGGCCTCAACCAATTGATCTCCCTCAAATACAAAGGTGTAGATGGGCTCGTCGATATTTTGTATGATCACCGTCTGGGTGTTGTGTACCGGTATGCCCTGGTGAGCAACGATCAAATTGAACAATGACGTTGGATCCGTGCCGATCACGTTGATAAAATAGCCCTCAATCTCCAGGTTAAACCCTACCGGAGTGATGACAGGTTCCAGGTTGAGTGGTTCGATCAGTTCTACGTTAGGCACGGTGATCACTGCATGGCTTTCCAACTCTATCCCGCAAGTTGCCTCTATCGAATAGTTGATTTCATACTCCGTAGCACCAGACTCCAGCTCGTCGCCAGGGATCAATTCAGTACTCAATTCAAGCTCCAATTCACCAACTTCGACAGTGATGATCACCTGACCGCTCACGCTATTTCCGCTTTCATCGGAGAGTATGTAGTCCACGATATTTTCACCCAATTCCTCACAGTAGAATTCCGTTTGACTCAGTTGAACGGAGGCAATCCAGCAGTTGTCAAAGGAGCCTTCATCAATGTCTTCGAATGCGAAGTTGGCCGTGCCACTATTATCCAATGCTATGGTGATGTCGTTGAGCTGGGCCACCGGAGCGATTTCGTCAAGTACCGTCAGTACTAGAGGCTCCACTGCGGAATTTCCTGATTCATCCGTAAAAGTGACGCCAATTGTTTGTCCCCCAATCTCGTAGCATGTAAATACGGTTTGCTCGATATCTATTGATGCTATGGAGCAGTTGTCAGAAGCTTGAAAGACCAGGTCGTCGGGATCAAAAAAGGCGACTCCTTCGTCATTCAGTTGAATTGTCGCCGGAGAAATGGTCGCTGTTGGAGCGATATCATCTATGATTGTTACTGTGGCTTGCGCCGTTGCGCTATTACCGCTGGCATCTAACACGAATATTTCCACTACATTTTCTCCGAGGTGTTCACAGTTAAAATCTGTAGTATTGATAGTGACAGACTCAATGCCGCAGTTGTCGGTCGTACCCGCATCGAGGCTCTCAAATGTCAAGGAAGCGTTGCCCGTATCATCCAAGCTCAGGGTGATGTCATTGACCAATACCAGAGGAGCTGTCTCGTCTACAACAGTTACTTCAAATGTAGTCAACCCACTGTTGCCTGAAGGATCGGTAGCTGTAGCAGTCACTGTAATGATGCCCAGGTCAGTACAATCAAACTCAGATTGATCCACGGTCAGTGATTCAATCGAACAGTTATCAGAGGTTTGATTGATCAGATTTTCAGTAGATAGAAATGCCAGGCCGTACTCATCTAAACTTAGCGTAATGTCTTCAATGCCTAGGCTTGGAGCTATTTCGTCAGTGACTGTGACTATGATATAGTCTGTAGCTTCATTGCCATGAATGTCAGTTACAGTGACCTCAATTTGGTTTTCACCTAAATGGTCACAAGTAAAATCTGCTTGACCCAAAGCAATGGATTGGATGCCACAGTTGTCATATGAGCCATTGTCTACCGCACCGGTCGTAAGGCTAGCAGTACCGGACGCATCCAGCGTCAGGCTGGCGTCCATAAGTACCGGTACGGGCGGTAGATTGTCGGTGACTGTAACGGTGATTTGATCAATCACTACATTTCCACTCATGTCAGAGGAGGCAACAATCGTGAGATTATCTCCTGCATCTTCACAATTGAAGATTTCATTTAAGATGAACAATGCAGGTTCGTCGCATGCGTCAGTGTTTTCGACGACAAAGTCCCGAGTGGCAAGTGCTTGTCCTCGCTCGTCAAGGAAAATCTCGATATCCTGCACTTCAAAATTGGGAGGGGTATTATCCACAATCGTTACAATAGCAGATCCAATGGTTTCATTTCCGGCAGCATCGGTGAGCGTAGCAGTTACCACATTTTCACCTAAATCATCACAGGTAAAATCTGTCTTGTCCAATTCGAAACTGACTATGTCACAATTATCCGTTGAGCCGGCATCAATATCTTCTGCTGAAATGGTCACCATTCCATTGTCATTCAGAGCTATTTCTACATTAGCCAACACAGCCTGAGGAGCAGCATAATCCACGACCAAGATATTCGCAGTGCCTTGCGTGGTGTTTCCGGACACATCAGCCACTGTGACCAATACCTCGACTTCTCCAAGGTCATTGCATGTAAAATCCGATTGGCCTAGTTCTACTGATGTTATACCACAATTGTCATTCGATCCATCATCAATATCCTCAAACGACAAGGTACCTATTCCATTTGCATCTAGCGCTAAGATGTAGTCTTTAAGCAGAAGCGTGGGAGGTAGATCGTCGACAACTTCTACAAAGGCAAACTCAAAGGTTAGGTTTCCGGCCCCATCAGCTGCCGAAACTAATATAGGATTGGTGCCCAGGTTATCACAGTTAAAATATCCACCTCGCAGCGAAACTTCGCTGCTACATTCATCACCATGTCTATCCACTACATCATTCGTTGTGACCCAAACTTCTCCGTTTTCGTCGAGGCTGACCTGTGCGTCCTTCACGCGCAAAGAGGGTGGGGAATTGTCCAAGATCGTTACAGTGAAGGTTTCACTGGATTCATTGCCATTAATGTCGGTAGCATAGATGGTGACATCATTTTCGCCAATATCGTCGCAGTTGAAGAGCGATTGCCCAAGGCTCACTTCGATAATTGCGCAGTTATCTGTGATGGAGGCACCCAGGTCTCCAACTTCCAAATAAATCGATCCGTAATAATCCAATTCAAACGAAATGGGCTCTACCTCAATGACCGGTGGAGCAAGGTCATTGATTGTAACGGAAAAGACTAGCTCTGATTCATTCCCATTAGTGTCTGTAGCATAAATGGTGACATCATTTTCGCCTATGTCATCACAGCTAAATTCAGTTTGGTCAAGGCTTACTTCAATAATCCCGCAGTTGTCAGTAACAGTGGCATCCAGATCGCCCACCTCGAGGGAAGCGAGTCCGTCATTGTCCAAATCGAGGGAGAGGGGTTGTACCTCTATGGCCGGAGGTGTAACATCGTTTATGATTACGGAAAAGGTCAGTTGTGATTCATTTCCATTGATGTCAGTTGCGTAGATAGTCACATCATTTTCACCTATGTCGTCACAGCTAAATTCAGTTTGGCCAAGGCTTACTTCAATAATCCCACAGTTGTCTGTAACAGCGGCATCCAGATCGCCTACCTCGAGGGAAGCGAGTCCGTCATTGTCCAAATCGAGGGAGAGGGGCTGTACCTCTATGGCCGGTGGATTTACGTCTCCTATAGTAACTAATACAATTTGTTCTGTGGTATTTCCATCAAGGTCGGTCGCAGTAATGGTTACTTCATTCTCACCCAAATCCTCGCAGCTAAAAGCAGTACGGCTTAATTCCACGCCTGTCAAGCTGCAATTGTCGCTTATGGTGCCCTGAAATGCTTCTAGCTCAATAGTTGCCGCTCCATCATCATTAAGATTCAGAGACAGGTTTTGAAGATCCACTACAGGAGCATAAGGGTCTATTAGGTGAATCTGTAAGTTTTGAGTAGCAGAATTTCCGTTCACGTCGGTAATGAAAAGTTCCAAAGTGACACCATCAAGGTTTTCGCAATCCAAAATCAGATTTTCAACCACGATGCTTTCAATTCCACAGTTTTCCCGAATTATTTCGTCATATGAGATTTCGTCGGTATGAGCGAACCCGTCTAAATCCAATTGCAAGGTGAATTCGGTTGCAGCCAAAGAAGGCGCCAAGTCGTCGATAATTGTGACGATGGAAGTCGCTGAGGCCTCGTTACCTGCAGGATCAATTCCATATAAGGTTACTTCATGTTCCCCAATGTCTTCACAGAAAAATTCCTCCTGAGAGGGGTAAAGAAACAAGTCACCACTACTGTCCCATGAACCATCATCGATATCTTGGGCACGGAGAACAACCATTCCGTCCTCATTCAGCGATAGCGTGACATCCCGGGCTAAGACATAGGGCGGAAAGACATCTGTTGTGAAGAACCCATTCCATTCTCCCCAGCCTGACCAGGAGCCATTACATCTAGCCCGAACCCTCCAGTCGTAGTTTGCATCTTCAGATAGACCAATAATCGTAAGATAGGTATTAGAAGTAGGGTCTTCAATTACTTCACCAGAATGAGCAGAGTAGTAGCTTACCTGATATTGATCTGCTCCATCCGTGGCATCCCATGAAAGGTCAGCCGCCAATACGCTGTAAGACGGGTGATAGTATACTTCGGAAGTCAATCCAGAAACCGAACAGTCAGGATTCTGTCCGTTGACACTTGACAGGGTAAATAATAGGGATACGATAAAGAGCCAGCTAAGATGCTTTTGCATGGTCTAGTGGTTTTTTAGTAGGTTAAATAAGAGATAGCTGGTCTCTACTTACAGATGGAAGTATAAAATTAAGTAGAATACTTATACGTATAGGTAAAACTCTTACGCTAAAATCTTCACAAAGTACAATTCCTTGAAAAATCCATGTTTGATATTGGATAAAATCAATTTGACTTGTGCGCTTTTTATGGATTGAATGTTAGTTCAAATCAAAACCCCAGTCCAAACCGAAATCCTGTTGCATACGGGGAGCCACCTTTGGTAGCCGTATAAATCCCGCAACGGAGCAGCTTAAAGATATGCTCAAGGCCAATTCCATACTCAAAATAATGCCCGGAGGTGATGGTGTTGAGGTAGCTCAGGGAGGCTACGGCTTGCACCTTCGTTTTTCGTAGCAGCGGGAGTTTATTGATAATAAATCCATTGAAATGGTGCCGGTAGTGAACCGTAAAATACCGGGAAGTGGTGCTGAATAGGTAATAATCCAACAACTCATAAGAATATTGGCTGAAGGTACCAACTACAGACTGGTTGGTGTTGAAATGGGCATAATCTAAGAATGTCAGGCTGTCTTTGCGCAGGAAAGTCCCCGCCAAGGCGGTATACTCGCTGGTACCGGCGAGTCCCAGAGTAACCTCACCCATTATGCCTGCCATCAAATGATCGTAATCGACCTCCAACGGACCAACCGGGATGCCTTTGTGGTAATAAACCTCAATGCGTGGATACTTGCTCGGCATGGTAAACTTCCCATCGGGGCGGTTGATGTATTGTTTTTTAATATCAAATCTCAACTTGATCCATAATTTAAGGGCCTGGTGCGTTTCGAAAGACGTGTCATCTAGTTCAAGATTGTCGGGTTGATTGGAGGTGAAGGATTGATTGTCGAAGAATGAATAGTCCGTTGTGTTGGAGAGCATTTTTCTTTGACTGTAGTTGAGCCCGGAGAGAATTCTAAAGCCATTGATCGGTTCGTTTCGGTAGATGAATTCTGCATAGGTCTTGTCATAGAGTTTGATCCAGTTATTGCCTAGAATCAGCGTCTCCAATGTGTTGACCAGCGGCAAAATTGGATCATCTTCGTTGAGCTGATAGACATACCTGCCCCCACCTATGGTATAGCGCGTACTTTTCATTGGGTCGGTGTAGATATCCGTCCAGATCCGAGCATAAAAGTCCTCACTCGAAAAACCATACCTCGCCTCACCCGATATTCGGTGTTTGATGATTTTGTCCCTGTACTGGTTCCTTCTCATTTTGAAGTTGATGGCGGCACCCTCCACTGTGTTGTACAGCAGCGTTTGTGTTAAGGGGTAAAAGTCATAATACAGCTCCTTTTTGGAGTTTTGATGCGTGTATCCGCTGTATAGAATGTTACCCATGCTGACTTTATTCACGTATTTGTCCACCGAGTCCATGTAGGCTTCTGATTCATACAATGCTTTAAGGCTGTCGTTTTTTTGGTAGTCCTCCATTTCCATTTTTGTAAGAGGTACAGGCCTGATTCGCTGCCAGTACTCATCTGATTTTTTGTCGGCCTCCCGGTCAATAGTCAAGATCTCATTGGTGAAATACCGCTCTGGAAAGAGTTTTGGCTGAGGTACCAGCAAATCTTGTCCGTTTTTTTTACGCTCGGCATTGATCAACGGTACGTTGGGCTCGATTTGGTAGTTGGAGTGTACGCCGGTGAAATTACCCTCTCCTTTAAAACCAAATGCATCCAACTCATAATTGAAAGTCTGTGAAATCATCATCCAGATGCCATGCTCTACCGGCGCATACACCTGGTGGATTTTTAGCCGATCCAAAAACTCCACCTGATGTTCCTTGGTGAGTACCAGATCGACACTGTGGACTTTCCACAAGTCCTCAATGATATAAATATGCCCTTGAAATACCGGGTCATTTTTTCTTTTTGGGATCACCTTGATCTTGTTGATCATCCGACCCTGATCCTGGATCACACCGACCAGCTGGTAGTCATAAAACATCATCGCATTGGAGGCAATCGGTGAGACGAAGCTCCTCTCGCTGATGCCGACCACCTGCAAGAGGTTGTCATAGAAGCTAAATAACATCTGCGAGCCCTGGTTGTAACTAAAGTTGGAAATGTTGCCACTCACCTTGGAGGAGATCATCACTTCCTTGATTTTGTCAGGCCTTTCTACAGAAAGCTCCGAAATAGACTCGGATAAGTACACAATCCCCGTATCTACGGGTACCGTGTAGCCGAGGAACTTATCAGGCCGGCTCTTGAGTTCCTGCAGGCCCTTGATATACACGCGACATTTGTAGGCTTGTACTTCTTCAAGATGATACTTCCGTTTGGCAATAGCCGCCCTGATCACAGGATAGGCAGGATCTTCGCCATTGGCTTTGATCACCACTTCTTTGAGTTGGAGTGCTTCGCTGCTCAGGGTGACGTTTAGGATGTGAGATTCTTTACTGATGACAACATCGATAACCTTTTTTTCATAGCCCACATATTGAAAGACCAGCTGGTATTGGCCGGGATCGAGGGGGAGGGCGTAGTGACCTTCCACATTCGTAGTGGTGCCTTGTGTGGTGTTGTTTACATACAAGGTTGCAAAGGGTAGCGGTTCCCCTTTTTCGTCAGTAACCGTACCACTCAGCACGCTTTGCGCAAACGACGGGAGATCGACCAACAGGATGACGAAGAGTAAGAAATGAGGAAGGAGCTTGATAAGGTATTTGGGTATTGTCAAAACTAGAAATGCGGTTTGGGTCTCGAGGTTACAATTTAACGGGCATTTATTACAAATGTAAACTTACGATAAGGACTTTGGTGGGTTGGGTGTAAGAATCGAAAATTGAGCGTACAAACCATTTTTATCCGCAAGGTGATTGTCTAACTTGCCTCACCTTGAAGAAACGGAAAATTGTGTCGAAATGGACGTGTTAAGTGAAATAGGAAAGCATAAAATAGTGGCCATCCTTAGAGGCTACTCGGTGGACGATACCCTTAAAATTTTAAAGGCTCTTTACTATGGAGGTATCCGCCTGGCAGAGGTGACGCTCAATACACCCAATGCCCTGGAATGCATAGAGAAAGCTTCAAAAATGGATGCTCCTGGGTTTTGCATCGGTGCCGGAACAGTGCTGAATGCCCAGCAGGCTCAGCAGGCGGTAGAGGCCGGTGCGCAGTTTATTATTTCTCCCGGATTGGACGTAGCGACAATTAAGAAGACCAAAGAATTGGGAGCGATCAGTATCCCCGGAGCATTTACCCCTACGGAGGTGCAGGCAGCCCACCAGGCGGGAGCAGATATTGTAAAAATCTTTCCATCTGTGCTTGGGCCGGGATACATCAAAGACCTGCTTGGCCCGCTAGATCAAGTGAAGGTCATGCCGACAGGAGGGGTGAATTCCGGAAATATTGAAGCCTACCTCAAAGCCGGGGCGTTTGCATTTGGTGTCGCCGGGGAGTTGCTAAAAAGCGAAAACACCGGTGAACAACGTTTGCAGGACATATCCAACAATGCCCGTAGAATGACAGGATTAATGAAAGAATTTAGTTGAGTATGAAAATCGTATACCTTGATGAAGCAGCAGTTAACCTCGATGGGGATATTGATTATTCTACATTGAAGAAGCTGGGAAATCTGACGTGTCATGCCTCAACGAAATCAGATCGGGAAGCCATTGATCGTCTTCAAAGTGCAGAAGTGTTGCTGACCAATAAATATCCAATTTCTGAAAAGTTGATCGCTCAGCTTCCCGGGCTGAAGCATGTAGCCGAGACCGCAACAGGGTTCAACAATATCTATATTGATGCCTGTAAGAGAGCGGGGGTGTCAGTGTCCAATGTGCCAGGCTACTCCACTGATAGCGTCGCACAGCACGTGTTTACCATGATCCTGAACCTGGCTACACGAATACACAACTATGATGCGGACATTAGAAATGGAGAATGGGGAAAGTCGGATGTATTCACCCTATTGAAGTATCCGACCTTTGAGCTTAAGGGCAAAACCCTGGGCGTGGTGGGCTTTGGGGCGATTGGTAAGGAGGTGGCTAGGATCGGACAAGCATTTGGCATGAATGTCCTGGTCAATCGAAAGTCACAAAAACACGAGGGAGGTTTCGTATTGGTTTCTATGGACGAGCTGCTAGAACAATCAGATGTGATTTCCTTGTGTTGCCCTCTCACCAAAGAAAATAAGTATATGATCGATGAGACTGCTTTGAAGAAAATGAAACCCAATGCACTCTTGATCAATACAGCCAGGGGGGCTCTTGTTAATCAGGCTGATCTGGCCACGGCGCTCAATGAAGGTCAGATTGGAGGTGCTGGCATCGATGTGCTCGATGAAGAACCTCCAAAGGACAATCCCTTGCTCGGAGAGGTCAAAAACCTGATTCTTTCTCCGCATTCGGCATGGTCTACACGGGAAGCTAGGCAGCGACTGATTGATGAGGTGGCTTTGAATGTTGAGGCCTTTGCGAAAGGAGAAAAGAGGAATTGGGTGTCTTAGATTAGTTGATTATCTCCCCACAAATCTCCTCCTCAAAATCCTCCTTCTGCATCTGAGCTCCTATAGTTTCAGCTGATGTTTTGTAGTTCTGATTATTGATTAGGTCAAGGATTTTTGGTTCGAGGTTATTCGAAGTGATTTTTGAGATTTTGAGTCCCTTAGGTCCACAGCCCAATTTATGGTTTAGGTTGTTCCATACAAATTGATCAATGATGTGCGGGATGATCATATTGGCACAGCCGTATTTCAGCGCAGTATGGATGGTGCCCGACCCTCCATGATGGATCATCGCATATACCCTGGGGATGATCCAGTCATAAGGGATGTCCGATACAAAGTGAAATAGATCCTTGTCGTAGCTCTTAGGTTCAACCAAACCACCGGCAGCGGTGTTAAGCATGGCAGGGATTTTGTGTTTGGCCAGAACATCCAGGAGCATCTTTGTTTTCTTTTCGGGTTCCGGATTGGTCATGCTACCAAAGGTGACGAAGGCCAGTTTAGGATGTCTCTCCAGAAATGCAGAAAATTCCGGGCTGGGTTGCCAGTTCGAAGTTCGGTTGCGCTCATGATACCCCATTACTTTCAGGTTTTCAGCCCAATAGTCAGGCCGTTTAAAGAGCAGAGGGGAAATTGTGTAGATCACTTTGTGGCTTTGGAGCGAATGCTTGATTTGCGACTTTTTTATATCGGTAATGTTCAACCATTTCAATGAGGTCATGATGGTGGTAGTCAAGCCCCAGTCGGCCAGTTTGAAGGTCAGTTTATTGAGGAACGCTCCGAAGTTGCTGCCAAAGGCCAGGTGGGTATGCCCCTTGACATAATGGAGGAGAGGTACAGGGCTGACAAACACTGTGGCACCGGGATGGTGGACTTCCCAAATCACAGGGTACATGACCTTGCCGTTATGAACGATCCGGTCGGGTCTTTCCTGTTCGATAATCGCTTGCTGGATTTGGATCATTTTCTTGTTGTTCTCCTTTTGAATCCTTGCCAGCTTGAAGTAGGCCATGAATTTCTGCCAGAAGTTAGCCGCGCCGCCCAGGGCAAATTTCCCCACATCGCTTTCCAGCATTTCGATAAATTCCGTACCCAGGGAGGTAAATTCAAATCCAGCATCTTCGACAATACCGCGAAACTGTTCAGGGAAAAGGCAGATGATCTGATGGCCTCTTTTCTTTAACAATTCGCCCAAAGCGAGGAAGGGTTCCATATCGCCGCGGGTGCCGATAGAGGAGAGGAGGATCTTCATTTTGTAACAGGCTTTGGGTCTAAGTTAGTCACGCTGAATATTTTATTATGATTAATTATTTGAATAAACTGGTGTTGGCTTTTCTGATCTCTCAAAAGCAATGTAATTTTCATAAGCGTTAAACAATTACCTTTATTATTCATGGAAGAAAAAATGAACGAACAACTAAGTATTGTTCAGCAGCTCTCCGAGCAAGCCACCAGCCTGGTATGGGAAAAAGGCCCGGATCTTTTGTTGGCGATCGTTACCCTGATCGTGGGTCTGTGGGTCATCGGTCTCCTCACTCGTGCCTTCAAAAGGGCCTTTGAAAAGAGAAATTGGGATCCGTCATTGATTCCGTTTCTTATCACTTTGACCAATATCACCCTAAAGGCCATGCTGTTTATCTCAGTGGTTGGCATGCTGGGCGTACAGATGACTTCCTTTGTGGCTATACTGGGAGCTGCAGGTCTGGCAATCGGTTTGTCCTTGCAGGGCACACTGCAAAACTTTGCAGGAGGGGTAATGATCCTCATATTCAAACCTTTTCGAGCCGGGGATTTCCTGGATGCTGCAGGCTATATGGGCACGGTGAAGGAAATTCAGATTTTCAATACCCTATTGCTAACTCCTGATAATAAAAAAATCATCGTGCCGAATGGTCTGCTCTCCGGGGCTTCCATGACCAACTTTTCGGCAGAAGCTACTCGGAGGGTCGACTGGACGTTTGGAATTGCCTACGGAGACGACTATGACAAGGCTAAAGAGGTGTTGCTGAAATATGCAGGCGAAGACGAGCGAATTCATGCGGACCCTGAGCCTTTTGTGGCTCTTTCGGAGTTGGCAGACAGTTCGGTAAATCTTGTGCTACGTGTGTGGGTGAATACTGCGGACTACTGGGGTGTCTTCTTCGACATGAATGAAAAAGTCTACAAGGGCTTTGCCAAGGAAGGATTGAGTATTCCGTTTCCACAAATGGATGTGCATGTGCAGAAGCAATAAGGCAAAAAAAAAAGAGTCACAATTTCTTGTGACTCTTTGATTTTCAGCGGAATGGACGGGACTCGAACCCGCGACCTTCTGCGTGACAGGCAGACATTCTAACCAGCTGAACTACCACTCCTTCTTGCTGTGCATCGTGAAAATGCTCCGCAAAAGTAGAAGCTAAACCGTTACAATCCAACACCTGTTTTGGAATATTTTTAAAATATTTTAGTTCAGTTGCTCACCCTCCATGGCGGCATAGCTGCGTATCATATCAATGAATTCACGACGGTATCCCATATCATCTTGGCCCTGAGCGCCTTTGGCCAAAAGAAGTGTATTTTCAAGGGTTGACGACTGCTTAAACTCCGATTCTCTTAGTAGCATTCCAAACTGAGCCACTGCGGCAGAAAACCTGAAATTGTCATTCGTTTGATCGATTTTTTGAGTTTGATTCGCCACTGCATGACTGATCAATACGCTCGTGTCACTATCGATGGGCTTGTACCGGAGATTGACCGTAAGCAACTCGTCACTGGCGGCGCCTTGAGCAGTCTGGTACTTCAGCGGGTTGATGTCTTTGACAAACTCAGACTCCACACCGACAGGGATGATCTCGTACAAGGCAGTCACTGTATGCCCGGCTCCTAATTCGCCGGCATCTACTTTGTCGTTGTTGAAATCCTCGTCGTTCAACTTTCGGTTTTCGTATCCCACCAATCGGTAGGCCTGCACGAGCGCTGGGTTAAATTCCACCTGGATCTTTACGTCCTTGGCGATGGTGAACAGGTTGGCCTGCATTTCAGCACCGAACACCTTCACCGATTCCTTATAGCTATCGATGTAGAAGTAGTTGCCATTGCCGGCATTGCTGATCTGCTCCATGCGGCCGTCTTTGTAGTTGCCCATCCCAAATCCTGTAATCGTGAGGTACACGCCACCTTTTCTCTTTTCCTCGATCAATCGTACCATCTCTGACGATGAGGAAGTCCCAGTGTTGAAGTCTCCGTCTGTGGCAAGAATCACTCGGTTATTGCCTCCTTTGATGAAGTTTTCCTGGGCTACTTTATAAGCCAACTTGATACCCGCTCCACCGGCAGTCGAACCTCCGGACTGTAGCTGATCCAATGCATTGTATATTTTCTGTTTTTGCGAAACGGGAGTGGAAGGAAGTACTAATCCTGCTGCCCCGGCATACACTACAATGGCGATACGATCCTCAGGATTCATGTTACTAGTCAAGAGCTTCATGGATTTCTTCAACAAAGGCAATTTGTTGGCATCGCTCATGGATCCGGACACGTCGATCAGGAAGACCAAGTTGGAATTGACCCGAGTGTCGGTGTCCAGTTTTTTGCCTTGAATGCCGATGTGCACGAGTTGGTGCTTGGGATTCCATGGCGCAGTGGACACTTCCGTATTCACAGAAAATGGATGCTTGCCTGTGGGATTTTCATATTCATAAGAGAAATAGTTGATCATCTCCTCGATGCGCACTGCATCTGCGTAGGGCTTTTGTCCGTGCATGATCATCCGTCGCACGTTGCTGTACGAGGCAGCATCTACATCGATGGAGAAAGTAGACAATGGAGCGTTTTTGGCCGTTTTGAAGATGTTCTCCTTGATATGGTCGTATTCTTCGGTGTTGTAATTGGATTCGTCTTCATAATAGACTGGTGCAGCATATCCTGAACCAAAGGCCATATCGGCCTCTGCTGATCGCATGACAGCTCCGGTGGCTTTCATGTGAGAACGAAAGGGTAAGCCGACTGATGATATACTACCTGTCTTATCTTTCTTTTTTTGCTCCCCATACCCAATTACGACTACTTCCTCCAGAGTTTCAACGTCTACATTCATGGTGACATCAATGACTTTTTGTTGGCCTACTTTGATCTCTTGCGTGACATAGCCGATAAAGCTAAAGGTCAATACATCTTTATTGGTGACTTCCAGACTATACCAGCCGTTGACATCTGCATTGGTTCCTTTGCTGGTTCCTTTGATGTTTACCGCTACCCCGGGTAGCTCTACGCCTTGCTCATCGAAGACGGTTCCTGTGACTATTCTTGTGTTTTGTTCATTAAATGCAAATGAACAGAACAAAACAAGTGATGCGATTATGATTGAATTTTTCATGACTTTTAATGTTTTTGCTATCATGATGCACGGCTTCACACAATTCCATAAAAATTTTTCAAATTATTTTATCTTGACCTCAGATTCGTAAATCAACCTTGGCAGAAAAGACCGACATAGCGCTTATCACTCAATATAAATCCTCAGGGGATTTGAAGGTGCTGGGAGCGCTATATGAACGGTATATGCCCCTGGTTTATGGAGTTTGCCTTAAATACCTCCAAAGTCGGGAAGAAAGCCAGGATGCTGTGATGCAGCTCTTTGAAAAACTAATCGATCAGCTAAAAAAGCATGAGGTCGCTAATTTTAAGAGTTGGCTGCATGTGATGGCTAAAAACCATTGCCTGATGAAAATCCGTTCGGCTAAAGGACAGCATTCTGTAGAAATAGAAAATTCTATGACAGAAAGTATGGAATATTCCATCGCACTGCATCATGAGGATGAAGAAGACAAAGAAACAGACCTAACCCGGCTCAATGGATGCATGGATCAGCTGTCTGAGGAACAGAGAAGATGTGTGAAGCTTTTCTTCCTGGAGGAAAAATCGTACAATCAGGTGGTGGAGCATTCGGGGTACGAATTGAAAAAGGTGAAAAGCTATATTCAAAACGGAAAAAGGAATTTGAAAAACTGCATGGAGAAGCATGGCGCTTGACAAGGATACATATCGCTTGACCCACATTCCTGCTGAGCAATTGCTGGCCTATAAGGACGGCAAATGTACAGATCGGCAAATGCATGCCATTGAAAAGCATCTGCTGGACTGTGAGATCTGTCAGGATGCCTTAGAGGGGTTTGTACAATTCGATTCTGCAGAAATCAAGTCCGATCTGTCTCGCCTAAGCACCCGATTGCAATCAAAAACCGAAAAGAAAACACCTATCTGGAGCTACCTTGGTGTAGCTGCATCAGTTGCGCTGCTGGTGACTGTGGGCTGGCTTTTGTATCCGGCTGAGGAGGAGCCTCTGGCCTTGGAGAAGAAACAGGACGAGAAAGTAGAAGAGTCCACAAGAGACCAAGAGGAACCGTCTAAAGAATTGGCTGAGGAAATGGAGTCAATTGAGGTAATGGAAGAGGTTGTAGAAGAAATCAACGAACCCGCGCCCAAACCGGCGGCAGTTTCAGCAAAACCCCAGTCTTCAAGTCGCATAGTTACTCAGGAGGAAACGGAAGAATTCGATGCTGATGAAGAAATAGAATTTGAAGAGGATATAGCCTTTGGAGCGGGGGCGGATGCTTTCGCTGAGGAAGAGTTTGCTGATGAGCAGATGTTGGCGATGGAAGCTCCTAAAGTAGAACCGGAAATTTTAGAAGAGGTGGTGGTGATTAGTTACGGTGATCAGAAAGAAAATGAAATCACAGGTGCTGTGGCCGGTGTAGAAGCAGATCAAATCGATCCTTTGGACAAATCTTCTTCCAAACAAGCTAAGGCGAAAGGAAAAGCTGCCAATGAAAAAGAACGAAAGAAGACTTCATCGGAAGAAGAACTAGCCGAAAACTACCGCGCCAATATGAAGGCGACCGGGGCAGTGATGCGTGCGAGTGCTCCGAGTACCTTCTTTATCTATGGCCAGGTCACGGACTCAGACGACAAGCGGGAGATACCCGGGGTGACGGTTTTGGTTAAGAATACCATGATGGGTACGGTGACTGATATTGATGGCTACTTCGAGCTTGAGGTGCCGGATAGAGAAGGTATTTTGGTTTTTTCTTTCATCGGCTATACCACTCAAGAGGCTGCTTACGAGGATGAAAGTGAGATGAACGTGTCATTGGATGTTGATGTAGAATCACTTGAGGAAGCGGTGGTGATCGGGTATGGTACCCGACGAGATTCTGATGGTCCTTCGGTGATTATTTCTCCCAAGCCAAACGGAGGTTATTCAGCCTATAAAAAGCAGATTAAGGAAAACCTTCAATATCCTGAGGAGGCTTTAGCCAATGAGATAGAAGGACGGGTTCGTCTCAAGTTCAACGTAAGCCCTGGAGGGAAGATCCGCGACATCCAGGTGGTCAAATCCTTAGGCTATGGTTGCGACGAGGAAGCGATCCGATTGGTCAAAGAATTAGGAAAATGGAACCCCGGCACCACAGACGGCACCAATACCGAGATGCCGGTGACTTACACGATTCGCTTCAAGCTTCCTTGATTAGGCTCTGAATTTTCAATTGAGTATTTGATTATGCAAGACCATTGGGCTATATTGATTCGGATTAAACTGAAGAATGTCATGGCATTCTTCAGAGTTAATAGTTAGAGGTTAATTAGTTGATGGGAATACCTACCTTTTGACCAGCACTGGATTAACCTTTAACCCAATGACTTATAACCCCTGAGAGAAAATGTCTTTCAGATAAAATTATAGAAACCCCTATGTCCGAATACTATTCCCGCCGCAACCTTGATTTCCTTTTGCATGAGGTTTTTGACCTTAAGTCAATCCTTGAACTTGACATTTTTAGTAAGCATACCAAAGAAAGTATCAAGATGATGCTGGACTCTGCCCATCAGCTGGCGGAGAAGGAGATGAGGCCATATCTAAGGGAAATGGACACAAAAGAGCCGGTCTATGACAAAGGGCAGGTGAAAGTTCACCCTCAGATTCGCAAACTTATGGGGCTATTTGGTGAAGGAGGGTGGATATCGGCGGGCACTTCCGAGGACAATGGAGGTCTGCAGCTTCCCAATATGGTGTCCAGTTGTGCGCAGTTTATCTTTAGTGCGGCCAACTATTCGGCAAGCGTTTATCCATTTTTGTCGGCAGGGGTAGCACGGATACTTGACGAGCATGGATCTGAAGCGATCAAGAAAGAATTCCTCCCTAAACTGCACAACGGCTCCTGGCAGGGTACTATGGCCATGACCGAGCCTGAGGTCGGTAGTTCGTTGGCCGACATCACCACTTCAGCAGAACCGCTGGACGACCGGGGTTCGGTTTTTAGCATGAGCGGACAAAAGATATTCATCTCTGCAGGGGATCACGATGGGGTCGGCAATGTCGTACACCTGGTACTGGCGCGTATCAAGGGTGCTCCAAAAGGAGTGAAGGGACTGTCTTTATTCCTTGTGCCACAAAAACGTGTCAACAAAGAAGATCAGGTGGTGTCTAACGATGTGACCACTACCGGTATGTTCAAAAAGATGGGCTACAAAGGCACGCCCATTGTTCATCTCAGTTTTGGGGAAAAGAAGAAATGCTTCGGATACCTTGTGGGTAAACCCAGCGAGGGGATTTCGCTGATGTTTCAGATGATGAACGAAGCCCGGATTGGAGTGGGGGTCACTGCTTCGGCAGTTGCTTCGGCTGCGTACTACGCCTCGCTTAACTATGCCAAAGAAAGGAAGCAAGGCCGAAAGCCTGACGAAAAAGATCCGGATGCAGAGCCTATTCGGATCATCGAGCATACCGATGTGAAGCGTATGCTGCTCTTTCAAAAATCCATGGTGGAGGGTTCGCTTTCCTTGCTCCTGCAATGCGCTCAATACGCAGATATGGCCCGTGGTGGCAAGCAGGAGATCAAAGAAATCTATCGATTGACGCTGGATCTGCTCACCCCGGTAGCCAAGACCTTCCCTAGTGAAAAGGGTGACCTTACCACAGCGAGCGCCATACAGATATTCGGAGGTGCGGGTTATTGCAAGGATCATCCCGTGGAGCAGCACTACCGCGATATGAAAATCAACACCATTCATGAGGGGACTACCGGTATCCATGCCCTGGATCTCTTGGGTAGAAAGATCATCATGGGCGGAGGGATCGCCTTCCGAGCCTTTACTGAGGAGGTATCCAAGACGGTGAAGAAAGTGAAGCTAGAGGTGATCGAGCTTTCCCGATACGGAGAAAAGCTCAACGATGCCTTGTTTAGACTACAAAACGTGACGATGCGATTGTCAACCCTGGCCATGAAAGAAAAGAAAGAGGTCTTTTTGATGGACGCCACGTTGTATCTCGAGCTTTTTGGTTTGGTGGCGGTGGGCTGGCAATGGTTGTTGCAAGCCATTCCATGTCAAATTGCTGTGAATGAGAACCGTCAGGACGATTTTTACGAAAGTAAGCTGCTGACGATGCGGTATTACTTTGAATACGAGCTACCCAAGACAGAGTCCATCATCGCTCGACTTAACAGCTCGGATCGTTTGCTGCTGGAAATTGGAGAGAAGCACATTCTCTAATCACTCCATCATATAAAAGTCTTCTCCTTCTATCATTCCTATTTCTAGTAAATAAGAATGGATTTGTTGTTTGCCTTTTCGATCGGCCACATAGCTTAGCACGAATTTGTTATCGATATTAGGTAATTCAGAATAATGAATGCAGCCCGGTTTTGGCTGGTCAATCACATCTATAAAGGAGTATATGGATAAACCGTGCTTTTCAAACGGTGCGATCTTCTTTTTTATCGTTGGGCTATAGCCAAAGACGTAAATGTTCGGGGCTGAGTCAGAAAATTTATCGAGAAACCACTGGGAGAAAAAGCGCGCCTTGATCTCTGAAAAAGCCTGCGAGCTGTATCGGTTATTTACCCGGGAGAGGCGACCCGGTCTGTCGTACCAGTCCAGTATTACCTGATTTACTTTTGCAGCTTTTACTCCATGGGCCATCCACCGGTTCCACAGCTCAAAATCTTCCGGGCAGTCTTTTTCATAAGGGCCGTATTGGGAGATCAGCTCCCTACGAAACATCACAGTAGGGTGGGGCAGTGCAGACTCCTGAAGCCGAGAAAGGAACAGATTCTTGGATGACGTTTGTGTATTCGCCCAGTTCACATAGTGGACATATCCTTCATTGACCTCATGCTCACCCATATATTGTACCAGGCCACTAACTACTCCTATCTCAGGGTGCTTGTTCAGATACTCGTATTGAAGGGCGAGTCGGTCAGGGTAGGAGTAGTCATCGGCATCCATGCGCGCGATATAGGGTGCAGAACATTCCGTCAGTCCGTAATTAAGGGCTTCTACCAAATCGGCCTGATCAATTGCATGATACCTGATCCTTGAGTCGCTATAAGATTGAATAATAGCTTCTGTTTGGTCGGTGGAGCCGTTGTTTACAACCACCAACTCTAGGTCTGAGAGGCTTTGAGCAAGGATGCTGTCGATAGCCCGGGCGAGGATGTCCTCTCCATTGAAGACAGGCAGCAAAACGGAGATCAGAGGCATAGGGTCAGTGCGAGGTATACTTCACCCTCTTTGTACGTTTCTTGTATCGGTGCTTGGCGTGATTGTACGGAAAAATCCGCTTTTTTGGTTTGACCACTTCAGTCTTGCGTGAAAAGGGTTTTGGACTACAGCCGGGTGAGGAAACAGCCGACGAAAGAACAAATAGGATTAAGAGGACTTTGAATACGCTGGCTGATACTTTCATGCTCAAAAAAATAGCTTCAAGAGATTTTGAAGCTATAATGATTTTTTTGTTTGTCTAAATTATTGGATTCGGTCGAGGACTTCCTTTGGGAAGGTCACGTTGTAAATGGTGTTGAGGGTTTCGACAAAAAGCTTAAATTCTGCATCTTCGAAATATCGATTGGGGTCTGGGTTTTCCAGTTCTTCCAGTTCGAATCCTCTATCTCTAAGCTGTGGGAGTACCTTGATGATTATCCGCTGCCATGCCAGTGGGGTTATGTTCTTGTTGCACCATGCCTGTAATGTCGCTACCTTGATCTTCATGCTATCTCCCTCAAAATTTCTGCAAATATTGTCAAATTAAATCTTAATTCCCATGACCATAATGTCATCGGTCTGCTTTTCACTTCCCATCCACTCAATGAGTGTTTTCTCCAACTCAATTCCCTGTTCTTCAAGCGATTTGTCCAGATTGGATTCTAAAGTCTTAGCCAATCGGGACGCATTAAATTTCTTATTGTCAGGGCCTCCAAATTGATCCTGAAATCCATCCGAAGACATATAGAAAGAAGTCTTTCCTTCTTCAAAATCTATCGAGTGCTTTACAAAACCTTTTTTCTTTTCCATAAAGCCACCAATCGATACACGCTCGCCTTTGATTGTTTCGATCTTGTCTCCATTGGAGTAGAGTAGGTTTTGCCGTGCACCGGAGAAGTGAACTTGCTTATTAGCACGATCTACTACCATGATGCTGGCATCCATTCCATGGTGGTGGCTGTTTTCGGACTGGTTGAGTACTTCGTGTATCCCAATGTCCAAATTTTCCATGATCTCATCGGCATCCACGATTTCATGCTCATACACAATTTGATTGAGCAGGGACTCACCGATCATACTCATCAAAGCACCTGCAACGCCATGACCCGTACAGTCTACACATGCGATAAAGGTAAAGGGATTGTCCCCCTCCAGTTCGCCATACCAGTAGAAGTCACCACTTACTACATCATAGGGTCTAAACAGCAGGAAGAAATCGTCAAATACCTCCTTGAGCGCTTCTGGAGCTACCAGCATGGCATTTTGGATGGTCATTGCGTACTTGATGCTGTCCATCAAGTGCTTGTTGACTTCTGCTAATTCTTTCGTTCTTACCTCTACTTTTTCTTCCAGACTGCTGTTGGCATTTTCTAGCTGCCGAATGAGCTTCATCTTGTCGCTCTTCAGCTCGTAAGCCTCAAGTGCTTTGTCGATGGTGAGCTTCATTTCCCCCTTGTCCCAGGGTTTGGTGATGTATTTGTAGATGCCACACTTGTTTACGGCCTTTACGATCGCTTCGATATCCGCAAATCCTGTAAGGATCATTCGGATTACATCGGGGAACTCAGGTAGCACCTTCTCCAGTAGCTCGGTACCGGTCATTTCCGGCATTTTCTGGTCAGTGATCAGACACTGTACATCGTTTTCCCGAAGCATTTCAATGGCTTCATTTCCACCCATAGCTGTGAGGACATTGTACTCCCTTTTAAAGGCCATCCTGAAGATGCGGAGATTACTCTCCTCGTCATCTACATAGAGAATGGTGTATTTCCTTTTTTCTTTGGCAGGAGCCTCAGCCTCTAAGGTTTGGTTTTCTTCCATTGATTATTTCTGTTCTATAAAGTTTAAGCTTGTTGTGATTCTGACACTTTGGATACCGGTTTTCCCTGATCCAAATGTTTAGGAATTAGGATGGAAAATTCTGTGCCTTTGCCTTCTTCACTGTTTACATATATGTTGCCGCCGTGTTTTTCGATGATACCAAATGAAATTGACATTCCGAGTCCGGTGCCGATTCCCACGGGCTTGGTAGTAAAGAATGGTTCAAATATTCTTCTTTTGACCTGCTCAGACATTCCCACGCCATTGTCCTTGATCTTGATCATTACATGCTGTTCCTGGTTTTCAGTGTACAGCTGGACTTCTCCGTCTTTCTTGTCTTCCGGTAGGGCCTGGACTGCGTTGCTCAGGATGTTCATAAACACCTGGTTGAGCTGGCCAGGGAAGCAGTTGATGTCCTTGATGTCCGAGTCGTAGAATTTCTTGATTTCGACCTTGTTCTTGGTCTTGTTACGCAACAGAATAAGGGTTGCATCGAGGGCCTCGTTAACATTGGCGGGCTTCATTTCCTCCTCATCAAGACGAGAGAATACCCTCAGTCCCTTCACGATCTCTATCGTACGAACGGCTCCTTTCTTAATGTCAGTCACCAGATCTCTTACGTCACCCACCAGGTCTTGAAAGCCGATTTCGTCCTTCATCTCCTTGATTTCGTCAAGCGTCTTCTTGAAATCCTTGGAGTTTTCCAGCTCCTCATATTTCTGAATTACATCCATGAGGTCGTCAAAGGAGACCTTCAGGGTGTCGATCCCATTGTAGACAAAGTTGATCGGGTTGTTGATCTCGTGGGCAATACCTGCAGTAAGCTGACCAAGGGAGGCCATTTTTTCTGATTGTACCAGTTGAGACTGGGTGCTCTTCAGGTTTTGCAGGGTGTTATTTAGTTCCTCTTTACTTTCTCTTTCGTGATCGAGCGACTGCTTGAGCTGGTTTTCTGTTATCATCAGCTTCTCAGTTGCTTCGAGCTGCTCTTCCGCAATACCCCTCATTCGCTCCTCAGAGTATTTTACCTTATCATAGGCTTTTCTCAATTCCTCCTGTACACGGATCAGCTTTTCGTTGACTTCTATCTGCTTGCGCGAACTTTTCAGGATTTCCTGTTCAGAGAGTTTCAATTTCTTGTTTCGCTGCTCAAGTGCACGCTGCGACATGATCAGCTTTTCGTTGACTTCCAGCTGTTTCTCTGCACTTTGTCTCAAGCCCTCCTCAGAACGCTGCAGTTTGACAAAGGCCTCGTTGGCCGTTAGGAAGTTTTTGTAGGCGAGGTTTACCGCAGGTCGGAAAATGAACGTGGCTTGCAAAAGCAAAATGCCAATGATTCCCGCAGTTAGGATGTATTCTGCCATGGACGAGCCTGATTTTTTCACATGAGCTTCTTCTTCGTACTGATCCGCAATTTCACTCATTTTTCGGCTCAGATCTCTTTCATGTCCCAAGATACTTTTTACTGCCAGTGTGAGTGTGGTGATTTTCTCATTTTCAGGATCGTCAAAGTTGACTGTCAGGATTTCACGAGCTCCATCCCTTACTTCCTTATAGCGAATTTCAGCATCCGACAGTAGTGCAAGTACTTCGTCCGAATTTTCGATATTGGTGATTCCCAAAGACGCATCTCCCTTGTTGAGTGCTCTCTGTATCCTGTCAAACTCCGCAAGGGCTGATTTGATCCGGTTTTTAGCTACACCAAAGTTTTTTTCACTCTTAAGTGCTGACTCTGAGTTGATGTACAGCGCATATTTTGCTATTTCCTCATTGAGAGACGATTGCCGCTGCGCCAGTTTTACCAGGCGGGAGTCGTTCTTATTGACTCGAATGGTTTGCTGTACAAGGAACTGCCCTACGAAAAGTGCCAAGATCGTAAGGATAAGGGTCAGAATGTACGCACGTATCAGATTATCCTTCTTCATAACTCAATCTGTTTATACCTCGAAGGCCTCTGGCCTTCACTTTGAAATAGGCGAAACGATCTTGTCTTCTACGCTGCTCACAGGTGAAGCGGTGGATTGGTTCGCGCTTAGTATTTTCTGTTTTACTTGTTTCAATAAATAACCTTCTAATAAAGATTCGGAAAACTTTAACAACATCGCAATGACCAATATGGCCGCTACGGTAAAGTATCTGTTTCCGAAGATATCTTCTAGAATAGGAGCCAAATACAGTTCTTCCAAACTCACTATCACAATGGCCATGACATACATGATCCTTGTGGCTTTCTTGCCTACAGTCATCTTGTCAAGCCTGTCGATGGTGTCTTCTAATTGGACGTTCTTTTTCTGAATTTCGGCATTTTGACTCTTAATCTTTTGGTTAGCATGGTCTAATTTCTTCTGTAGGCGGTCGCTGATCCTGGTGATTACTTTGCTTTGGTCCAGGAGGTCTTTGTAGCTTACTGCTATTCCCACTGCATCGTCCATACTCAGATCCTTGTTCTTCACCTTACCGACATAGTCGGACAGTATCTTTTGCTCCTCGTGGTATAGTTCTTTCATTCTCTTTAAAATTAGTCAAAGCCTGTGCGCTATCAAAATCTACTGATACGCCCAGGGCCTCATTCCATAGCTGTTGTTGTTGTTCGTTATCATGCGACTTCTTTTTGCATCATTCTGGATACCCTTATCTGCAAGGTGAAGTACGAGTATTCGTCGTTTACCGAGTGGAATTCATACGATAATTTTTGACCGGTTTTCCTGGCGATCTCCACAAACCCCAGTCCGGCTGTCCCTCTATCAGAAAACTCCCCGTTGTACAATATCTCCTTATATAATTTTTTCAGGCCGTCTTTGTCCAATCCGTTGATGTGGTCAATCTTGCCTTTAATGTCGTTTATTTTCTTGTTTGGAATAAAATTCCCGGTCATGATGTTGAAGAAATTCTTTCGTGCAGTGACCAGCAAGAGGCCGGACTTAGAGTCATAGGTACTGATCTTGTTGTCCTGGTCGCTCACCTCGTCCATATGATGGTAGAGGTTTTGAATGCACTCCGTAGCAGCACCATAAAACTTCTTTTTGATTAAGCGGTTTTGTTCCAGCTCACCAATCCTCTCCTCGAGCGTCTCAATGATAGATGTGACCAGGTCGAAAGTGACCTCTCCTTTAAACATCAGGATGATGTTGGAGTCGTATACGTTTTTGTATTTTTTTAATAAATCCATCCGGCCCTATTTATTTTTTTAGGGATTCTAAATTGCACTTGATTTTGATTTGTATTATAAATCGTAATCAAGGACAGTTATTTACTTCCTTTAAAATACGCACAATACTTGTATTATTCAAAGAAAGAAAATTTGAATTTTATTCGCGGGTGGTTCAGGTGGTTGATGAGACTCGCTCATGCAACAAATAAGAATTCAAAACTCTCCTTCCAAACTGGTCGAAAAATATTAAAATAATTCAATTTCGATTTTAGCGAGAATAAAGCAAACATCCAAATTTTGATTTTTCTTTTGCCCTTTTTTACGCAATACCCCAATTTAGGATTAGGAGTATTACCTATGATTAGTACAAATTGCGCATACTAAGTTTTAGGTCTATTTTCTCAATTAATAAATGACAGATGAGTTTCTTTGCACGGGGTACCGCTTCCTTTAGCGGGAGAATAATTGACATTCCTGATCAAACTGCTAGCTTGTGGACAATGAAATGAGACATTATTTATTAAGTACAATATGGATCATACTGCTGACGGCCTGTCAGAACAGGTACTCGCAACATTATTTGCCAGACCAGGGGGAGCTGCAGGACAAGGCCGGTGTAGCGTTCTTTGCAGGGGATGAACGTCTTGATAATGACGTAGCCAAGGTCCGGTATCTCATCGAGCTGAAACAAAATGAATGGAAGAATGTAGGACAGGAGGAGATTGCAGAATTAGCGGTGGGGTTGGACCAGTCAGTAGAAAGTTGTCAACTGCTGGCCGAGTACTATGCTAGTATTGACGAACTGGGTTTGGCGCAAAGCTGGAGCGCACAGGCTGAGAAACTCGGGGCAAACTCCACCGGGTTTTACAAAACCCTATCAGAAATCCATTCCCTCTCGGGCCGTCACGATCTGGCTATAGATTACATTAATAAGGCCATCCTGATCAATCGGAATGATGCAGAGATGTATGAGCAAAAGGGAAACATATACCTGCACTATGGCGATACCCTATCAGGGATTGAATATCTCGAACGGGCCTTCTACCTAAATCCTAATAATGAAAACCTTAGCATTGATATTGCGGGCATTTATATAGCTCAGGGCAAAACAGCAAAAGCAGAAAAGTGGCTACTGTCGCTAGAGGAGGTGTCAACGGCCCGCCATGCACGTCTATTGGGTCAACTCTACCTGCAGACAGGGAGAAATGCCGAAGCGTTGGTATACCTGAATTCAGGATTTGAAAAAGGCATGCTCATCGCCGGAGAGGACATCATTTATTATTATAAAGGAATGAATAACGTAGACTCAACCTTGTACCAGGCCAATAGGGTATTGGAGATAGATAGTACTAATGCTGTGGCCAACAACGCCAAGGCCTATTGCTTTGACAAAAAGGGCTACTATAACAGCTCCATTCAATACTATGAAAAGGTGCTGGCCAGGGATTCGCTCAACCAAGAAGCCCATGACGGAATAGAAAAAGTCAAAGGAAAAATTGCATATTTGCGGCAGTTAAAAGAGCGGAGGGAGGCCATACCTGTTTTTGACCTGGCCATACCCAAAAAGAAGAGTGTAATATCCAATGAGTGACGTAATAAAAATCACCCTACCCGACGGAAGTATTAAAGAAATGGCGAAAGGTTCGTCCGGTATGGATGTGGCCCTGTCCATCAGTGAGGGACTGGCCAGGAACGTACTGGCAGCCGAGGTAAACGGCGAGATCTGGGAAGCCAACAGGCCTATCGACAGTGATGCATCGATCAAACTAATGACCTGGAATGATGAGGGTGGCAAATCGACATTCTGGCACTCATCTGCTCACCTGATGGCAGAGGCACTGGAAGCGCTGTATCCGGGTATCAAGTTGGGAATCGGCCCTCCGATAGAAAATGGTTTCTACTACGATATAGACTTTGGGGATCAGGAGTTTGACTCTGAAAACCTCAAGGCACTCGAGGACAAAATGCTCGAGCTCGCTCGTCAAAAGAATGAGTTTGTGCGCAGCGAGGTGAGCAAAGCAGATGCAATCAAGTACTTCACCGAAAAGGGTGATGAATACAAGCTGGAGCTAATCGACGGTCTCAACGACGGGGAAATCACCTTTTACCAGCAGGGAAATTTCACTGATCTATGCCGTGGACCGCACATTCCTCATACGGGCTTTGTCAAGGCAGCGAAAATCCTCAATGTCGCCGGAGCTTACTGGCGTGGGGACGAAAAAAACAAACAACTGACCCGACTCTACGGGATCACTTTTCCGAAACAAAAGGAATTGACTGAATACCTCGAGATGCTCGAGGAGGCCAAGAAACGGGATCACCGAAAGCTGGGAAAAGAGCTCGAGCTTTTCACCTTTTCCGAGAAGGTAGGAAATGGTCTTCCGCTTTGGTTGCCTAAAGGCGCGATGCTGAGAGATCGTTTAGAAAACTTTCTGAAAAAGGCTCAAGTCAAGGCGGGTTATTCTCCGGTGATCACTCCGCATATTGGGCATAAGAATCTATACGTGACTTCCGGTCACTACGAAAAATATGGGGAGGATTCTTTTCAGCCGATTCACACCCCCAATGAAAACGAGGAGTTTTTGTTGAAGCCGATGAACTGTCCTCACCACTGTGAGATCTATAAGTCGAGCCCCAGGTCGTACAAAGACTTGCCACTGAGATTGGCGGAATTTGGAACTGTGTATCGCTACGAGCAAAGCGGCGAGCTGCATGGACTGACCCGGGTGAGAGGGTTTACTCAGGATGATGCACATATATTCTGTACTCCTCAGCAGGTGAAAGAAGAATTTCTTAAAGTGATCGATTTGGTGCTATATGTATTCAATTCCCTTGGATTTGAAAACTTCACCGCACAGATTTCACTGCGTGACCCTGAGAACCGTGGGAAATATATCGGATCGGATGAAAACTGGGACAAAGCGGAAAAAGCCATTATAGAGGCGGCTGAAGAAAAGGGACTGCAAACAGTAACCGAACTGGGTGAAGCAGCTTTCTACGGACCAAAGCTCGACTTTATGGTCAAGGACGCACTGGGCCGAAGCTGGCAGCTGGGAACCATCCAGGTGGATTACAACCTGCCGGATCGATTCGAACTGGAGTACACAGGCTCGGACAACCAAAAGCATCGTCCGGTGATGATTCACAGAGCACCCTTTGGGTCGATGGAGCGATTTGTGGCGGTATTGACTGAGCACTGCGCCGGTAACTACCCGCTTTGGCTGACTCCTGATCAGATTGCTGTACTTCCAATCTCTGAAAAGTATGCGGACTATGCCAATGAAGTGTATAAGCTGATGGAGGAAAATGACATCCGTGGCTTCATAGATCATCGCGACGAGAAGATCGGGCGTAAGATCCGTGACGCAGAAACCGGAAAAATCCCTTACATGCTAATTGTAGGAGAGAAGGAGCAGGCAGAAGGAAAGGTCAGCGCCCGCAAGCATGGAGAAGGAGACCTTGGGAGCTTCACACAGGAGGAGTTTATCGCCTTGTTTAGGAAGGCTGCGAGTATCTAAGTTTTCTAAAGGCGACTCTATTCTATGTGATAGACTCTTATAGAATTGGCCATGACTGCTTTCGGTTCATGGTCTTTCAGCCAATCGTACAGGGTATGAGGTTTATCCATTTCAAAAAACTGTAGGGCAAGAATTCTGCACTTGGGATCAATGTTGAATAAATCTTCATTGAATCCGAATATGCCATGGTAATTGTTTTCGCTGATGGCTACCCAGCCTTTCACTGGCTCATCTACTGAAAGAGGCACAATGGTCGGTAGGTCATACATGCAATCATCAGCCACTCCGAAGTAGGAAAAATGGAGGGTGTCAATTTGATTTTCCTGTGCATACTCACTGAGTTCTATTAGCCCTTGCCCCCAGCCAAGATCACTGTCGCCCATTACCTTTCCGGGTTCATTGCCAGCCAAAATGTTAAAATAGTTGGTGTAATTAGGATAGATGAATAGGGCGATGGTTACCTGCGCGATCAATAAAGTAATCAGGATGTACCGACCGTTTCCTTTCCAGTTTTCCGACAAATAGTCGAATAGAAATAGAGTGCTCGCCGTAGCTCCCACCGCAAACAATGGATAGACGGTAGAAATATGCCTGACTCCAATATTGATATGGCTGGACATGACCGAAAGCATGAGGGCAAATGGTACAAAGAATGTGGCAACGACTTCCCAGTTTAGGCTTTTGAAATTTCTAACAATGCCAATAAATCCTAATACCCCAATGACCAATGCGGGAAGAGGTGTTTTCACTGTCAGGCCTAATGGGTAAAAGTACCAAAAACCGGTAGAGCTGATCTCACCCAACATGTAGGCCGTGTGGCCTTCAGCGTTGTGAACCATCAGGATCAATATACCTGCAAACCACTCCGGAGCGGGAACAATAATTTTGTCGTAAATCTTTGAGACCTGGCCGGTTTCCATAAGTGTGCGTATTACCGGTTCACTTCCAATGGCTCCTACATGAAACCCATGAAAGGCCCAGATCACGAAAAACATGACTGCTGAAGCCAGCAATCCGCTATACAGCCAGCTCATAATCCAGTTTTTGACAGGAAGTAACTGGGGCCGGTCCAAATACCATTTTAAAAAGAAGGAGACCAGCATAGCAATGCCAAAGAAGGGCAGTACGCTGTATTTTGATAGCATGGCAAAGGCTAACCCTAGCCCGAACCATACGGCATTGATATAAGAGGCATGATTCAGCCATCGATAAAATGTCCAAATCAAAATCGTAAATGTGGACATAAATATGATGTCGGTAGTAGCGAGCCCCGAATGCCCCATGAGCACGGGGGTAAATGCATAAACTCCAGTAGAAATCATAGCCGCAAAATCACCCCCAAGTCTCCTTGACCAGATCCACACGACCACTATGGACAAGAAAAAGAACGGTAGTACAAAAATCCGGATCCAAAAGAGATGATCTTCCATGCCTTCCGCATGAAAAAACTCAAGTCTGTATGTGTTTAGAAAGTGATCCCAAAAGCTCAGCTCATCACCCTGGGGATTAAATCCGCTCGTTCGGTACCCCTGGAGGTACGGCCCAGCCGCTATGACCAATCGAGAGAATACAGGGTTTTCCGGCCAGGCATTGTAGCGACCTTCCTGCCACCACTGCATCCCACAGAAATAGTGCGTGCCTTCGTCTATGGTCACCGACATGCGCTGAGAGCTTTTGAAAACTAGGAGTAGGGACAATCCCACTAATAAGGTGGTAATGAGGGTGTAGATTTTTGGCTTGTTCATCAGGTGTGGGGATAGGTGTTGCTCCAATTTACGAAACATTCACTACAAGCTCAGAGATTAGGTGGGGTTGGTTTTAAGTAAGCAATTGTTTTTTTAGTGATTTTGTTATTTGAGCCTACAATGTTTAGAAATGATCTCTAGAGTTCAATTACGACATGGTATGAGTTGAATGTAAGTGTTTCCGAGTTTAGGTCTAGAGTTGATATTTCATACGCCGAACAGCATTCGCCACTAATCAATTCGATTGAAATGTTGTCCAGGTAATGTACATCTCCTGTCGCAGGAATATGTATGGTGTAATCATACTCGACCTCTTCCAGAAGTTGTGAGTCAGCAGGCTCTCCAAAGGTAATTTCTGCACCACCCCCGATTAATATTTGTTTGTACTCCGGTTGTCTTCTAATGATTGTGTCCAATGGAGTGCTGTTATACCTATCGTAAAGCACCAGCGCTACTGAATCAAGCTGGGTAGAGTCATACTTTGACAAGTTGAGATTTATTGTTAATTCAGTATTGATATCTAAGCTGACACAGTCTATTGATGAACATTCGGAAAGGTTCCGCCAATCACATGATAACAATAGAAATGGGATGAGAATAATGGTTAGGATTCTTTTCATAGTATGAATATAAAAACTCTTGACTATACATTGTTAGACCTGACACCTATGAAATAAAAAAAGGCTGTCTCAATTCATTAAGACAGCCTTCTCATTTTTTTATTGAGACCTCTTAATCCTCCAACGCAGCTACACCAGGCAGCACTTTACCTTCCATATACTCAAGAAGGGCACCACCACCAGTAGACACATAAGATACTTTGTCGCCGTATCCGAGGTTGTTGATCGCAGAGGCAGAGTCACCACCACCGATCAGCGAGAACCCACCACCTTCGGTAGCCTTCACCACGGCATCAGCGATAGCGTCTGTTCCCTTAGCGAAGGTCTCAAATTCAAATACCCCCATAGGGCCATTCCAAAGGACGGTTTTTGATTCGCCGACGATGTTTTTGAAAAGCTCTGTGGTCTCAGGGCCGATGTCCAGGCCTTCCCAGCCGTCAGGAATTTCGCCTTTGCCTACCACTTGAGTATTGGCGTCATTGCTGAAGTCATCAGCGATCACATTATCGATTGGCAAGTATAGCTTTACGCCTTTTTCTTCTGCTTTTTTCTCGATCTCCTTGGTCAGCTCCAGCTTGTCGTTTTCGCAAAGGGAATTACCGATGCTTCCGCCTTTGGCCTTGGAGAAAGTATAAGACATACCCCCGCCGATGATTAGGTTATCAACCTTGTCGAGGAGTTTTTCGATGATGAGTATCTTGTCAGAAACCTTTGCTCCACCCATGATGGCAGTGAAAGGTCGCTGAGGTGAGTTAAGCACTTTTTCAGCGTTTTCAAGCTCCGCCTGCATTACGTATCCGCAAACTTTTTCTTCAAAGAATTTAGCCACGATGGTCGTAGAAGCATGTGCTCTGTGTGCTGTTCCGAACGCGTCATTCACATATACGTCGCCCAGCTTGGACAGCTTTTCAGCGAAAGCCTCATCTCCTTTGGTTTCTTCTTTATAAAATCTCAGGTTGTTGAGCAACAGCACTTCTCCGGGCTGTAGTCCGGCCGCCAGGTCAGCAGCATCTTGCCCGATACAGTCCTCAGCAAATTTCACTTCTGTGCCAAATCGCTCAGAGAGAGCAGGCACCAGGTGTTTCAGAGAAAATTTCTCCTCGGGCCCTTCTTTGGGTCGGCCCAGGTGGCTCATCAGAATGGTAGATCCACCATCTGCCAAAATCTTTTTGATCGTAGGGGTAGCGGCTTTGATCCGGGTAAAATCGGTGATGTTGAAGTTTTCATCGAGGGGGACATTGAAGTCCACTCTGATGAGGGCCTTCTTGCCGCTAAAATTGTACTGATCTAACGTCTTCATTGTGTTTGTATCTGTTCTTAGTTATTGATATTTAGTGTCTTAAGGATTTCATCCCGGGAGATTGCTCCCTCCCGCAAAATAACGGGTTTTTCGTCTTGGAACCCAACGATCGTGGACTCGATTCCGATGTGGCTCGGTCCACCATCCAAAATATAGTCTACCCGGTCACCAATCTGGTCATTTACCTCTGTGGCTGTTTTGGGGCTGGGCATGCCTGATCGATTGGCGCTCGTGACGGCCAGGGGAAAGTCTACGGCTTTTAGTAAGTCAAGCGCCATGGGATGGTCCGGCACCCTGATGCCAAGGGTCTCACCTCCTGAGATCATGTTTTTTGGAATTTGATCGCCGGCCTTTAGTACAAGTGTGAGTGCTCCGGGCCAATATTTGTCAGTGAGGGCGATAGCTTCTTTGGGTACATCTTCCAGGAAACTGGCTGCGGACTTGAGGTCGTAAGTCTGGGCGATCAGGGGTTTGTCCCGGCCTCTTTCTTTGAGGTCGAAGATCCGCTCTATGGCTGCAGGGTCTAGGGCATTGCAAGCCACTCCGTATACCGTGTCCGTGGGCATCCCTACCGTTTTGCCCTCAGCGAGCAGCCGGGCTGCGTGTTCTATATTGGTTCCTATTTCTGCCAAATGATACGGTTGTTTGTGCGGGCACAAAAATCTCTATTTAATCCACAAAATTCAAACACTAATTGGTGATTCATGTCAAGATTGAATAAAGTTGGCTTTCTTTGAAACCATCATGGGATTAAAGCCATTTTTTAAGGAAAATACGGCCGAGGCAGGCTGTGACGAGGCGGGGAGAGGATGCCTGGCAGGACCAGTGGTGGCTGCAGCCGTGATATTGCCACATGATTATCATCATGATCTGATCAATGATTCTAAGAAACTCTCCAAATCCCAGAGAAATCAACTCGTACCTGAGATCAAAAAAGAGGCCATCGCCTGGGCCGTTGGGGTGGTGGACAATGAAGAAATAGATCGGATCAATATTCTGAAGGCGTCGTTCCTCGCTATGCATCGTGCCATCGATCAACTTAAGGTTACACCGGATCACCTGATCATTGACGGAAACCGTTTTACGCCATACTCCGGTATTGAACATGAGACCATAGTAAAGGGCGATGGAAAATTCTACTCCATTGCCGCAGCCTCCATCCTGGCCAAGACCTACCGGGACGATGCCATGGAGGAACTGCACAAGTCCCACCCGCAGTATGACTGGGCGACGAATGCTGGCTATCCCACGCGCAAGCACAGAGAGGCCATTAAGCAATACGGTATTACACCCTATCACCGCAAGAGCTTTCGGTTGTTGCCTGATCAGCTGGAGCTTTTCTAGGGGCTGTAGTCATAATTTAAAGGACGTTTTTTTGCTTTTGGAAGGCCAGACCATATATTGCCGTACCACCCGGGGGTATTATCACTGATTAGGAAAACATGGCGGACAGAGGGCAGGTACTTACATTGATTTTTTTCTTCTCCTTCCTGTTAGCATCGGCCCAGCCCGGTGGGGAAAAGACCTATCCTTTTGTCAGAAATTATTCTCACGCAGACTTCCGGGCCAGTAGCATGAACTACGGTGTGGTTCGTGATAGCCTCGGGATCATGTATATCGCCAATGAAGATGGCGTGCTTGTTTATGACGGCTATCACTGGGAGCTGGTGCCTATCGCAGAAAATAAACCCGTCTACTGGGTAGAGGTCGGATACGATGGGGTGCCCTACGTGGGTTCTTCAGGGGAGTTTGGCTATCTCGTGCCGGAGCATGGTCAGCTCAGATACGTATCCCTGCTCGATCGGATCGATACTGCATACCATGATTTTGAGGTGGTATGGGAGATCGGAAAGACCAGCCGTCAGTTAGGTTTTCGATCGAAGAAATACCTGTTTGTTCTTGAGAATGATTCCATTACCGTAGTACCGAAAAAGAATCGGGGTTTTGATGTGCTTTACCCTGTGAGAGACGTGTTCCTGGTGCGTGAGCGGGGTATTGGCTTGTGCCAATGGGTAGGGGATTCTCTGGCACTGATTCCAGGAGGGGAGTTTTTCGCGGACATGAAATTGAATATCTATCTGCCCTACGGAAAGGATGAGGTGCTAGTGGGTACACGAAAGAACGGGCTATTCATTTGTGGTGATGGTCGAGTACGACCTTTTGTCACTGAGGCAGATACCATTTTTCTCCGGGGTAATATCTACCATGGGAGTGTCACTCTGGATGGTAATTATGCCCTCGCCTCGTCTACTTCAGGAGTGGCAGTCGTCGATCCGCAGGGCAAGCTCTTACGATTTCTCGGACCTGATTCCGGCTTGCCCGACAATCAATATTTGTCTGTTGCTGCGCTTGACGAAGAAAATCTGTGGATGGCTACCGGACGGGGTGTATCCAAGGTAGCGGTCAATTCGCCGCTCACTCATGTGGATTACAACTTTGGCCTCAAGGACATGGTCAAGGACATAATTCGCTACAAAGACAATTTATACCTGGCCACATTGTATGGTCTGTTTCAGTTGACCGAAGAGGGCATCCGACAGGTGAATGAAAAAGATTATCAGGAAATATCTTCTTTGGATCTGTTGGGTGATCGGCTCTTGATTGGTGCTCAATCAAGATTAATCTCATACAATGGCAAAGCGTTCAAACCTTTGGCGGACAGTAGAGAAACCCGCGAAATAAAAGTCTCCGAAGACCAAACCAAGATTTTTGCAGCCATTGGCGAAGGCCACTTTGGTGTTTACTATAAAAAAAACAAATCCTATGAACTGACCACCCTTGAGGGCTTTGTAGAGCCGGTGAGTAAAATATTAGAATTTGATGATCACATCGTGTTATCCACCACCTATGGAAATCTATTCATAGTAAAAATGACTCAAGAGAATCAAGGCTTGCAGTTGAATATCACCCACAGCTACCGGCTGGGTAGTTTTGATATGACGAAGATCGATGGTGAGTTGCTGGTATTTAAACCCGACGAGTGTTTTAAAGTCAACATGGAGGGTCGGATATACCATCGTACGGATCATGACTTTGGGCAGGGGTTGAAGCGTATCAACAAGATTTCAGAAGTGAAAGATGGGAAGCTTTGGGTGTGCTATGAAAATGACCAAAGGATCAATTACTGCGAGTACATTGGAATAGCCAATGGAGAAATTCAGTCCAGGGACTTTAAATTCAAGACAGACTTCCGGATTGCCACAATCCTAGCCGATGGATCTGAAATTACCTGGTTTGGTGGGGCAGGAGGGTTGCTCAAGTACGACCTTGGCCAGGCCGAAAAGCTGACTAAGACAGGTTTTGAATGCCATATTAAACGGGTGGTGTGGAACGGCGACTCTGTCGTGCATTCTATCTACGAACCGATCGAAAGACTCTCTCTTGATTATGAAAACTCATCTCTTTCATTTGAGCTGCTCACCAACCAAGCAGCGCAGAGCCATGAGGTGCAATTTCAATACTGGATGGAGGGCATGGAGGAGCGATGGAGTGACTGGACCACTGAGCCGCTGAGAAATTATGACCACATGCATCATGGTTCTTATACCTTTCATGTACGTGCAAAAAACGGGTTTAACCAAATCTGCGAAGAGACAACATTTGAGTTCGACATTGAGGCTCCGTTTTATAAATCACCGGTGGCAATCGGCGGGTACTTTATTCTGTTTCTTGGATTGGTGTATGCGGCGTTTGTCTGGGGAATGGCCTCAGTAGATGCTGCCAGGAAAAAACTGGAAGAAAAAGTAAGGGAGCGCACCGCAGAAGTAGAGGATCAAAAGGAAGTGCTCAATCAGGCCAACAAAACCAAGGATCAGCTGTTTTCTATCATTGGACATGATCTCAGAAGCCCGCTTAATTCCCTTCACTCACTGACAGAACTGATACAGCACTACCAGCAGGAAATGAACCCGGAAAAGGTTGATGAGTTGATCAAAACTATGTCGGACTCAGTAGACAATCTCAGAAACCTGCTGGATAACCTGCTCAGTTGGACGCTTACTCAGTCAGGCAACCTGGAACTCAGGGCAATAGCCATTGAACTCAAGCCGTTCCTCGAGAATATTGTGAAAATGTTGTCTGATTCGGCCAAGAAAAAGGAAATAACCATCGAGCTCGAGGTGGAAGTGAAGGCCACGTTCATCGGGGATAAAAACACCTTGGCAGTGATTGTGCGAAACCTGCTCTCCAATGCCATCAAGTTTACACGGCCACAGGGCGTGATCAGGATCAAGGCTTTTGCGAATATCGTCGGCCTGGAACTCAGCGTGGAGGACAACGGCGTGGGTATCTCAAATGATCGGTTGGAGGATGTTTTCGAACTGAGTCATAGCAGCTATGGTACAGCTTATGAAAAGGGTACCGGTATTGGTTTATCCCTGGTCAGGGACTTTGTGCACATGCACAATGGAGAGATCAAGGTAGAAAGTAAGCTGGACTTAGGCAGTAAGTTTTCCTTTTTCCTTCCGAAATTGGACAACTGATTTCACAAATCGCTGTACAACGAACAATCCAACATCATGAAGACAAAATCCATCGACGGCTTTGACCATATCAAATACGAACCCACCGTGTTTGATCCGGATGAAATGATCCAAAGGGCCCGGGAGCACCACCAATGGCAAGATAGACGGAGAAGCGTCCGCCAAATCTCCTCAAGGGCCGTTTCTCGTGAAGTGATCGACAGTATTTTGTTGGCTGCATCTACGGCGCCATCCGGTGCGCACAAGCAGCCCTGGACTTTCTGTGTGATAGAGGATAAAGAAATCAAAAAAAAGATTCGGTCGGCAGCCGAGGCAGAAGAAAAAGAAAACTACGAAAGCCGCATGAGCGATCGCTGGCTGGAGGATCTGAAGCCCTTTGCTACCAATTGGGAAAAGCCATTTCTCGAGGAGGCTCCTTACCTTATTGCTGTATTCAAACGAGTATTTGAATGGAATCAGGACGGCGAAAAAGTGAACAATTACTATGTGAACGAATCTGTGGGGATCGCCTGTGGGATGCTTATATCAGCCATTCATCATGCAGGATTGGTAACGCTCACCCACACACCCAGTCCTATGAATTTCCTATCGAAGATTTTGGATCGACCGGAAAACGAACGGCCGTATTTGCTTTTGCCCGTGGGATACGCCGATGATGACGCCTATGTGCCTGTCCTCAGGAGAAAAGGACTAAAGGAGATTGCTGTGTATTATTAATCAAAATCATCGTCTGACAACTCCACTTCTTTCTTCACTGCCGGACGATAGATCTCAAATTCAACCCGTCGATTGAGCCGCTGGTCTGCTTCTGATACCTCTTCCACGATGGGTTTGTTGCTGCCAAAGCCGTCAGCTTCTACCCTCCAGTCGGCCACACCGCCGAAAACTACGATGTAATCGCGGATCACCTGGGCACGGTCTTTTGAGAGTTTGAGGTTAAACTCCGGAGGTCCATATTTATCCGTATGCCCGGATATTCGAATATAGAAGTCCGGGTTGTCGTACATGAAGTTCACGATTTTATTGAGGTCGCCGTACATTTCACTTTTGAGGTGGGCTTCACCCGGATCAAACTCTATGGATTCAAACTTGACACGGCTGGCGATATGATCCGTCACTTCATCGAAGCGCATAGGGCCGTCCAGGTAAAACATTTCTTCTATGCGGAAGAACTCGTCCCCCTGTATCACCAAAAGGTAATTTCTGTTGTTGACCAGGTCAAATTCAAAACTGCCATCAGGTCGTAGAAACTTAGGCGCTACCTCAATACCTTCGTCCAGGTCGATGATTGAAACAATCCCGGTAAACGGTTTTCCTGTAAGCGAATCAGTCAGGGTGCCTTCAATTCGGGTATGAGCCATAGGCTGTGCCTCCATGGGCAGAGGGAAGGAGTACAGATCGAGCTTATTCAAATCCCTGGTAGCTGAGCGCGCATAGTACAGATCTTGTGACTCAGAGTCAATGGTAAAGTAGAACTCGCTGCCCCGACCATTGACCAGCGGCCCAATGTTGACCGGTTCACTCCACATGCCATTTCGGTGGTAGGTCTTGTAGATGTCAAACTCTCCGAATTTGTAAAGCTGACCATTCGAACTGAAAAACAGCACCTCAAACTTTGGATGGTAGAACGGGCTCACCTCATTAGCTCGAGTATTCACAATAGGTCCAATGTTTTGTGCAGGCATCCATTCGTTCTTGTCATTCTTATAGGTGAAATAGATGTCCGACAGACCAAAACCCCCGAGACGGTCGGAAGCAAAAAACAAAGTATCCTCTGTGTGGGATAGAGAAGGGTGGGAGTCCCAAGCCACACTATTCACATTTACCCCAAGGTTCTCAATATCCGTCCAAACACTGTCCTTGTTGAGCCGGGCTACAAACAGATCACAGTTGCCCATGGATCGGGGAGATTCGCATCGGGAGAAATAAAGGGTCTTGCCGTCCTTGCTCATACAAGCGGATCCTTCGTTGTACACCGTATTGATCTGCGACATATCCGTGCTGAGCTCCCAGTAGCCGTCGATTTTGGTGCTCAGAAAGAGGTCTTCGTTCTTGATATAGTCAAAGCCGCGACGGGTTTCATTTCGCTTAGAGGTGAAAATCAGTACTTCATTGCCCATGCCAAGTGCCGGGCCATAGTCGGCATATCGGGAGTTGATCTTACGTCCCATGTTGAGCAGGACGCCTCGTGGAGGACGGATCGTGTCGATGGCCTTGCGATGCTCGACCAGCTGATAGTAGTAGTCCAGCGGGACGAAATTTTCAATCTCTTTTGTGTTAAGGGAGTCATAATAAAGTTCGATTTCCCGTATGTCAATGTTGTCATGATGGTGCCGCAGTACCAGCTTGTACAAAGCGATGGCCTCCTCATGGGTGCCATAGACTTCTGTCAATTTGGCCAACCGCCAGATCCAATAGGTGTCAACATAAAAATTCCTCACCCCAAACTTTTTCACATATTCCTTGAGGAGAGGATAGAGCTCAGCCCAGTTGTTGCTGTTTTCCAGCTTGCGGATCTTTTGCATCTCCGCCTTGTTGTGGTAGGCGACCACCTTGTTGATATTAGGGAAATGGTAGATGTTGAACTCCCAGTCGGAGGAGAGCGTGTCGATGTCCGTAAGTGCCTGGTTTTCTTTGCTTTTTTCTTTGTCCTGGGCGTGGGATGGAGCCAGTAGGGCAAGGGTCATTATGATCGTGACCACCGATATTCTGCATAATTTCCTACTTACCTGAAACTCCATATTCTATCCAGACCGCTATATGCTTTCTTAAATACCCGTAGCTGATTTGTACATAAATACCAAAAGTAATGCAGGCCTGTGGTTTAACGAATAATTGATCAATTTAAATATAATTAGTTTGGCATACCGATTGCAACTTAGGCATATCGTAAATAAATTGACTGGAATTAACGTTTTCATGTCACATTGACATAAGAGGCAACGCATGGCGATATACAACAAAGCAACTGACCTGTTTAGCGAATTTGAGGAGACCGAAACGGAAGATCTGATCCCCATCGATCTTTCGGGTGATACCGAAGATCTTTCCGCGGATGATTTACCCGAAGATCTGCCCATCCTTCCCCTGAAAAATGCCGTCCTTTTCCCCGGAGTGGTGATTCCCATCACAGTGGGAAGACAAAAGTCCATTCGGTTGGTAAAAAGAGCCTACAGAACCAATAAAGTAATTGGTGTCGTAGCACAAAAAAATCAAGAGGTAGAGGACCCGAAAGAGAAGGAAATCTACAGCGTGGGTACGGTAGCCAAGATTTTGAAGATGCTGGTGTTGCCCGATGGCAATACCACCATTATCATCCAAGGAAAGAAACGGATGAAGATCAAGCAGATCGTTCAGGAAAATCCGTACATCACTGCCAAGATCGATCTGTTGGAAGAAAACTTTGAGGAGGATGAGGATCAGGAGACGTTGGCGCTGATAGAATCTCTGAAGGATTCTGCCAAGAAGATTTTAAAACTCAACCCCGACATTCCCAAAGAGGCTCAGATTGCTCTGGAAAATATCACAAGTTTCAGTTTTCTGACGCATTTCTTGTGCTCTAATATCAACTCGGACATCAAGGACAAGCAAAACCTGCTGGAGACAGACGATGGGCCCAAGCGTGCTGAGCTATTGCTGCGCTACATGCTCAAAGACATACAGGTGCTGGAGCTAAAGCATGAGATCCAGAACAAGGTAAACACGGACATCGATCAGCAGCAGCGCGACTACTATTTGCGTCAGCAGATGAAGGTCTTGCAAGACGAGCTGGGCCAGGGAGGAGTAGAGCAGGAGCTGGAAGAACTGAGGCTTAAAGGTCAGGACAAGGACTGGCCCGATGATGTGGCAGAGCACTTCCATAAGGAACTGGATAAGATCGCCCGAATGAACTCAATGGCGGCTGAGTATCCGGTGGCGCTCAACTACATCGAGCTTCTGGTGGGGCTGCCCTGGAATGAAATCACAGAAGATAATTTTGATCTGAGACGAGCTCAGAAAATCCTGGACAAGGATCATTTTGGTTTAGAGAAGGTCAAGGATAGAATCATCGAATACCTGGCAGTTCGTAAACTGAAAAACGATCTGAAAGGACCGATCCTCTGCTTGTTTGGCCCTCCCGGTGTGGGTAAGACATCACTGGGTAAGTCCATCGCTAAGGCGCTCGGTCGAGAATATGTGCGCATGTCACTAGGCGGTGTACATGACGAGGCGGAAATCCGCGGGCACCGAAAAACCTACATTGGCGCCATGCCTGGTAAGGTGATTCAGAACATCAACAAGGCGAAGTTCTCCAATCCGGTGTTTGTGCTGGATGAGATTGATAAGATCGCCTCGGACTTTAGAGGAGATCCGTCTTCGGCGTTGCTGGAGGTTTTGGATCCGGAGCAGAACAATAGCTTTAAGGACAACTTCCTGGAGGTGGATTATGACCTCTCAAAGGTGTTGTTTATTGCTACAGCGAATTCGCTGGACACGATCCAGCCGGCCCTGCGTGACCGAATGGAAATCATCGAGGTGACAGGTTATACCCTGGAGGAAAAAATACAGATCGCTAAGAAGCATTTGCTGCCCAAGCAGCTCAAGGAACATGGTTTAACTTCCGAGCAGCTCAACATGGATCAGAAAGCCATTAATAAGGTGATCGAATCCTACACCCGGGAGTCGGGTGTGCGTGGGCTGGAGCGCAGGATTGGGTCCATCGTACGATATGCGGCCAAATCCATCGCCATGGAACAGGAGTACAATGCCAAGGTCACCCCGGATGACGTTACCAAGATACTGGGAGCGGAGCTCTTTGATCGTGAGATCTATCAGAGTAACAAGATTGCCGGTGTAGTGACCGGATTGGCATGGACGTCTGTAGGGGGCGAGATATTGTTTATTGAGTCGAGCCTAAGCCGTGGCAAAGGCAAGTTGACGCTTTCAGGACAGCTCGGAGATGTGATGAAAGAATCGGCGGTCACTGCCTTGTCGTATCTTCGATCCAATGCTGAGCAGCTGAATATCCATTACAAGGTTTTTGAAAACTACGATCTCCATGTACATGTACCGGCCGGAGCTGTGCCCAAAGACGGGCCATCGGCTGGGATCACCATGCTTACTTCGTTGGCTTCTATTTTTACCCAGCGAAAGGTCAAGAACAAAATTGCAATGACTGGAGAGATCACGCTTAGAGGCAAAGTGCTGCCTGTGGGAGGTATCAAGGAGAAAATGCTCGCTGCCAAACGGGCCGGGATCAAGGAGATCATTCTTTGTCAGAAAAACCAAAAAGACGTGGATGAGATGAATGAGCGATATAAGAAAGGACTTAAGTTCCATTTCGTGGACACGGTAGACGATGTATTGGGAATTGCATTGCTTCCCCAAAGAGTCGAGTCCCCAATTGAGTTTGTGATCTCAGATAACTAATTCCGCTTTGATCAGGTTTGATGCTAAGTTCTTATTATTTCTTATTGCCCTGATAGGGGTGACGCCCGGCTATGGGCAATTAGGAGGTCGGGACTCGTTTGAATTTATGAACCTTCCCGTAGGAGCAAGGGTTGCAGGCCTGGGTGGAGTGGCGATATCGACTACCGATTCGGATGTAAACATGTTCCTGTCCAACCCCTCATTGCTGGACTCGGCGGTCGACAACCACATTTCCTGGAGCTTTTATTCTTTTTATGCTGATGTGAAGTACAATACGTTTGCGTATGCAAAGAATTTTGGTAGGCTGGGGATGATCGGGATAGGTGTGCAGCACCTGGGCTATGGAGAGTTTGATCGCTATGATGCGGTGGGGAATCCGGAGGGTACCTTTAGTGCAGGAGAGACGGCCATCATTCTGACCAAAAGTCATCAGATAGGCCCCTTTAGTATGGGTGTGAGTGCCAAGTTTATCAATTCGAGCATTGACACCTACGGAGCCTCAGCCATAGCGTTTGATATAGGAGGAACCTATCATCACCCGGCGCAGGAGCTGGTTGTTTCTATGCTGATCAAAAATCTGGGCTTTGTGATGTCCGATTTGAGTAGCACGTCTACTTCGTCTATGCCTACAGATGTACAGGTTGGAATGACTTATAAACCGGAGCATATGCCTTTTCGTTTGACAATGACCGCTTACAACCTGGTGAAATCAGATGCGACCTATTATGACCCGGATTTTAACCGCTTTGAGGATGCACCCACGACTTTCGATGAACTGTTCAGGCATTTGAACTTTGGAGTGGAGGCCGTGTTTACCAAAAATTTCAACCTGAGGCTTGGGTACAACCACCTGATCCGAAAGGAACTGGGCATCGAAGAAAACAACGGCATGACGGGATTTACGTTTGGTCTAATGGCCAGGATCAAGGCTTTCGAGCTGTCCTATTCGCTGGCATCGTACCATGCCGCCGGCCCCAGGAGTTATTTCACCGTGACGAGCAACCTAAACCGAGTGTTTAAAAAGAAATCAATACTGTAACATGCTATCAGCTGAGAGATATTTAACCCCAAGAGAGATAGTCACCGAGCTAGACAAATACATCATCGGTCAAAACGACGCCAAAAGGAATGTGGCCATTGCCCTGCGCAACAGGTGGCGTAGGATGAACGTCAAAACCGAGATTCAGGGAGAGATTGTGCCCAACAACATCCTGATGATCGGGGCAACCGGTGTGGGTAAGACAGAGATTGCCCGTCGATTGGCAAAGATTGCGGATGCGCCTTTTGTAAAGGTAGAGGCATCGAAGTTTACTGAGGTGGGTTACGTTGGCCGTGACGTGGAGAGCATGGTTCGTGATCTGGTAGAGCAGGCAGTGAGTTTGGTGAAAACTGCCAAGAAGGAAGTCGTAAAAGAAAAAGCCGAGGACATAGTCGAAAACATCATTCTGGATGCGTTGATACCTCCGGTAAAAGGAATCAAGGCGACCCCAAGCCCCGTAGGAGTGGACAGCAATGTACCACCAACAGATGACGCAGAGCTCAACGAGCGCACACGTGAGCGATTCAGAGAGAAGATCAAAAATGGGGAACTCGACGACCGGAAAATTGACATCAGTGTCCAGCAAAACTCAGGCCCTGGTGTCGGTATGATCGGTGGAGGGGCTATGGACGAGTCGTCGATGATCAACCTGCAGGAGATGATCGGCAACATGATGCCCAAAAAATCCAAAAAGCGAAAAGTGACCATCGCTGAGGCTAAAAAACTCCTGCTTGAGGAGGAGTCTTCCCGACTCATTGACATGGATGAGGTGAAGCAGGAGGCCATCGAAAAGGCAGAAAACTCCGGTATTATCTTCATCGACGAGGTGGACAAAATTGCCGGCGGGGCTGCTAAGAAGGGTGGCCCGGACGTGAGCCGAGAAGGCGTACAGCGAGACCTACTACCCATCGTAGAGGGCAGTGCGGTAAACACCAAATATGGTGTGATCAAGACCGATCATGTACTTTTTATCGCTGCCGGGGCCTTTCATTTTTCCAAGCCTTCTGATCTGATTCCTGAGCTTCAGGGTAGGTTCCCAATACGTGTGGAGCTGGAAAACCTGACCAAAGGTGATTTTATCCAGATACTCAAAGAACCTAAGAATGCCCTGATCAAGCAGTACGCTGCTCTGATTGGTTCAGAGGATGTAGATATTTCTTTTGACGATGAGGCCATTGAGGAGATTGCTTCGATTGCCTTTGACATCAATGCGGAGGTAGAAAACATCGGCGCCCGACGGTTACACACGGTGATGAGCCGGCTGCTCAATGATATTTTGTTTGACATCCCGGATGTGATCTCAGCCAACGCCAAAATCGTAGTGGACAAAAAACTTGTGCAGGAGCGACTGTCCGGCATGGTCGAAAACAAAGATCTGAGCCAGTTTATTCTTTGATCCTGTAGCCAAGGGGCTGTCTAAAAATCTATCCAAGGTTCGTGGTTCGCGAACCTTTTTTATTTTGTTGAGTATTTTGGTCTGTGTGCCACAGACACAAGGTGTGACTGTTATACTTAATTTTCAGTATGGAAAACATGCTGATTGGGGATTAATGACCCATGGCATTCTTTACCATTTTCTCCAGTGATTCTGTTGTCAAACTACTTTCCAATTTCAGGTCGTCATTGATACGCAGAAACTGTTTGTTGTCCAGATCGTCATATAGGCTTACCCAGAACTTTTTACCCGTGTTGGTTTTACCCCTTAAGTCATTTTCTCCTTCGGTGCCGGAGATTGTGAAAAAACTAGTTCGACTGTTTGAGGCGAATCCCACGATTTCGTTTTTGTTCATATTCGCAGTTAACCACTGAATCAGTAAGTTATAGCCGTAAAATCCGTTATTTGGAGTTTCGATGACAGAATAGTTTTCGGTTCGCTTGATTTGCAGATGTTCGATGCTAACCTCAGGACAGCACTCGTCAGCTTCCTTCAGTTCACTCTCAATCTGATCGGATGTTGAATTGACAATGATGTATTTGCGGAACTTCTGAAAGTTGACTTGTTTCCTCTCCTTGGTTTTCTGACTAATTGACAAGGAATCCCGATCAATAAGTTTCGTTAGATAATTAACCTCAAACTTTTTCTCAAGGAATAGGATTAGCAGCTCAAAGGGGAACAGAAACGGCCGTAATAGGGACCAGGTTCTTCGAAACGGTAATAATACAAAACCTAGAACTCCCCTTGCTACGTCCTTTGGATACTTGATGATTGTGACCATGAGGGCAATTATTGTAACGATAAATAGCCCTTCAATTACGTATCCCATACACTTTTTTAAAGTAAATCATGTAAGAATTCTAACCACGCCAAGTTACACTTATTTGCTAAACGGAAAAATTACGCATTGGCGATTAATGGCCTTAGCTAAGATTCGTGGCATACGAACCTTTTTTATTTTGTTGTGTGTTTGGTCTGTGGCGCACAGACCAAGGTGTGATTAATTATTTTTGGTCTGCGTTCCACTGGTCAAGGTGATGGGTCAGGGAAATGTCCGCTGGCTGTTTCTAAAAGCTCAAGGCCGCGGTTCGTGTCCTCACGAATCGGAAAGTAGTAAAGACAATGAACATAGTCATGGTGAAGGAGGCTTGTATAGAATTCATGTTTTGCTAGATTTACCTTATGCTGTCTGCTAAGAGAATTCCCCTAAAATATATCCTGTGGAGCATTCGATGGGATATATTCAATGTCTGCCTGGTATCTGTGCTGGCTTTTCTTTTATTTCAGGTCATGGATCTGCCCGATATGCCGATCGCTATTCCCGCCTTTTTGGGTACGGCGATTTCTCTGGTGCTGGGTTTTAAGCTTAGCCACTCATACGATCGGTGGTGGGAGGCAAGAAAGGTCTGGGGCGCAATTGTCAATGACTCACGCTCCTTGGTGATGCAGATCAAGCATTTTGCAAGTGGAGGTTCATCTGCCACGATAGGCCGAATGACCAAAAGACAGATTGCCTGGTGCTATTCCCTGGGGCAGTCGTTGAGGAGGTTGTCGCCCTTTGATCATGTGAAGGACAATGTTTCTGATGAAGAATGGGAGTACCTGCAGCATCACCTCAACGTGCCGTTGGCGATGATGAACAAGCATGGAGAGGATTTGGCAGAGTTGCATAAGAAAGGGGAGCTAAATGACTATCAGCAAGTGCAGGTAGATCAGACGCTGGTGCGTCTGGTGGAGTCCATGGGCAAGGCCGAACGGATTAAGAACACTGTTTTCCCGACTACCTATCGTCTGTTTCTACATTTTTTCATTTACATATTCGTAGTATTTCTTGCGGTATCGATGGCGGATACAGTAGGTTGGTGGGAGATTCCCTGGTTGATTTTTATCACCATTCCGTTCTTCATGCTAGAGAAGACGGCCTACTATCTACAGGATCCCTTTGAAAACAAACCTACCGATACGCCGGTGACCGCCATCGCCCGAACCATTGACACAAACCTGAAACAACTCATCGATAGTGACGACCTGCCCGAGGTACCCCCGAACGATGGGTATTATGTGATGTGATGTGAGGGATTGCGAGATGAATATGAATGGTTAGGAGTAACTTCCGAACCAAAACAATTTACCTGTAGAGGAGCCTACCACAGGAGTATTGATGCCGATCCAACAAAATAAAACCGAAAAAGAAGAGGGGTTCTTAGAACCAGCGCTTGGTTTCGTTGAGTTTATCAAAAACTGTCAGTGCAACGAAAAACAAACCAATCGAGATTAATAATACAGTGAGCATAGCTGATATTTTTTTAAGTTAGATTTAAATGTAACTATTTATAGATTAAATATAAAATATTTGACAGGAATATTTTAATAAAAAATTGGATTCACTCCGGAACGCCTTCATGAAACCCCTGCAATTTTTATCTTTAATCCATGATAAAATCAATCTTACCGCTCCTTCTATGCCTGACGGTGGTTCACCTGCATGGGCAGAATCAAAAACGAAAAAAGCAATTCTACGACTCCATCAGGATTGAGCAGCAAAAGCAGTGGTCGCAGGAGTTGGAAAGACGAGAAGCGGCTCGACGAGGCTTCAAGGTCAGCGAAGAGGACAGCATTGCATGGGCCAGAGGCCGAAAGGCCTTTGAAGAGAAGCGCAGGATTGAAGCAAGGAAGTCGGACTCGCTACGAAGGATTTCTGTGGATTCAGTTCTTAGTACGGACTTAACACGGCGCACACGTATAGATTTGAATCACTCTCTATTCTCGGAATTCCCCTCACAGGTTTTAGATGTGGACACCGTCTACATGACTCACAATCAGCTCACGGAACTTTCCTTAAGAGGTAACAGCCGAATAGTTTCTCTTGATCTGGGGCAAAATCAGATTTCGACAATTTCCTTTGAGAAGAACGAGGTGCTGCAAAACCTTGATTTGTCAGACAACAAGCTCAGCACTTTGCCAAAATCCATCAAGAATCTCAAGGCCCTGAAAGTGCTCAAGCTGAATGGCAACGATTTTAGCGATACCCGATTGAAGTTCAAACGCTATCGACAATTGGAGGAGCTCAACCTAAGCAACACCGGGTTGACCGAACTGCCTCGCAGTATAAAAAAACTCAAAAGCCTGAAGAAGCTGGTGATCAATACCAATCAGTTGACTTCACTGAAGGGGCTGAGAAAGCTACGGCAACTGGAAGAACTGGAGGTGAGCGGCAATATCGTACCCTTCAGTCCCAATGAGATCTGTGGGTTGACGAACCTGAGAAAGCTGTCCATGAACAAGTGTTGGTTGATTTACCTGCCGGAGGAAATAGGGCAGTTGCAAAACCTGGAGCAACTCGTACTGGCCGAAAATCAAATCGCCGAGGTGCCTGATGAGATTCGCAACCTTTCTCAACTCAAGAGCCTTGTGCTTTATAAGAACCAGTTGACGGAGCTGCCCAAAGGTATCTATCAACTGGATAGCCTGCAGGAACTCGACATTTATTACAACCAGATCAGAAGGGTAGATGGTGAAATAGGGAACCTGGGCCGGTTGCGGAGACTTTTCTTATCCAATAATGAGCTATTGGAAATCCCCGAATCGATAGGTCAGCTTGTTGGCCTCACTGAGTTATACGTTCACCACAACAAGTTATCTTATCTCCCGGATCTGTCCGGGTTGTCACAGCTTACCTACTTGCATGCTCAGAATAACAACCTGGTGGAGTTTCCGATCTCTGTATTGCATTTAGAAAACCTAAAGGAGCTAAATCTTGACTATAATCTAATCACCCAGATTCCCAATAGCATTGTGGCACTGACCCAACTGAATTGGCTGTCTGTCATGAATGTAGGCCTGGATCCTAATAGTGATGACCTGACCAGGGTATATGAAAACCTGAAGGTGTTGATGGATGCTGGCGTCAAGGTCAATTCGAATTTTGAGGTGGTCCAGAAATAATCTGTCAATGCCAATGTTTATTTACTGGAAGCTTTGACCAGCTTTTCGCCATGCCAGGGGCAATACTCCCATGCTCCGCTTAGGACTTCATTGTCTGCAGGGCATTGTTTTGGTGGCAGTACGGAGCCCAATGGAGTGCGCCATCGATACTCGTCCTCTCTTACAGTCAATACAACCTCGCCTTTTTCTCTTGGGTCGCAAATTCTTTCCTTCTTGTCGTTATAGTCCGGAAAAACAAAGAAGTGCATGTTTTCGCCCATAGAGCCCAGCATGTTTTTAAGGACTGGTTTGAAGCTGGACATCATGATCTGAGTATCGGGTGTCAGGTCATCAAATGGGATCGGCTTATATTTTTCACCGTCTCCGTGCACCAATATGTTGTTGTTTATGCTGTCATAGGGGGTGTAGGTCACGCCTCCTAGTGGGCCGATGATCCCATCTACCACGGCAAACATTGAATATTCTGAAAGAATCTTAATGATTTCATTGGCTTGACTCTTAGTAATGGATGGGTCACTTTCGAAAACACTCTGCCAAAACTCCAAGGGTATCCACCAGACCAATTTCATCTGGCCCTGGTCATCACCGGATATTTGCGTTTCATCTATCAACTTGTTGAGGTCGATAGTACTCTCCTGCGAGAATGCCTGTGTTGAACAAAAGAGAAGAAAGAGAAGAAGGTAGTTTTTCATAGGTGATAGGAATTTGGTTTAAATATATCATGGGATGAGGAATGAGGCGGTCTTCAAAGCATAATTATTTAATATTCCGTTCCGATCCCGATAGTTTTCAGGACGGCAGAGCAGTCTAATCTTTTTGATTATCAGAATTATTGACAATAAGATTTCTCGCTATCTCTCGAAATGACCATCAATTGAGATAAGTAGCTTTAGAACAGAGTTCTCACTGTCGCTCTATGTACACCACCTTTTTGGTTTCGAAGAAATCCTCCTCGAAAAAATTGGGTAGCTCATAGAGCTTGTATCTGAGTTTGGATTCGGCCAGTTCCTCTTCCAGGTCACCGCCTTTGAGGTATAGGATGCCGTTTTTGAGTTCGTGGATGGAATCCTTCTTGATCTTTCCTTTCGTCCAGTTATAGAAAGGTTTCATTCGGGTTACCGCCCGGCTCACGATGAAATCGAATTGTCCTTTGATCTTTTCAGCCCGCTCGTGGATGCCCGTGACGTTTTCTAATTCAAGCGCAGCAATCACTTCGTTGACCACTTTGATTTTTTTGCCGATGCTGTCCACCAGGGTGAATTGAGTCTCAGGAAAAAGAATTGCAAGGGGAATGCCGGGGAATCCACCGCCCGTCCCAATATCCAGTATTTCTGCTCCGGGTTTGAAAGCTTGGACCTTGGCAATTCCCAATGAATGCAGCACGTGTCGAATGTACAACTCATCGATATCCTTTCTGGAAATCACATTGATCTGGGCGTTCCAGTGCTTATACAAGTCCTCAAGTTCGGCATACTCAGCCTTTTGTTTTTCGGACAGATCAGGGAAGTATTTGAGTAATAGTTGAAGTCCGGAACTTTCCACTAAATATGCGGCTTATTGTCTTTTACCAGGTCGTACATCAGTTCGCGTGCACGATGGAGTTGCGCCTTGACCGTACCTAATGGAGCTTCCAAAGTCTGAGCGATTTCCTCGTAAGAGAGTTCATCAAAGTACCTCAGCTTCACCAGTCGCTGGTACTTGGGCGGTAGCTTGGTCACAAACATCTGCACCAACTCAATCTTTTGAGATTTGATGGCCTCATCCTGCGGGTTGAGATTATTGTCTTCCACGTCGATGTTGACGGCTTCTCCACCATCGTCAGTAAAGGATGTATTCAAGCTGAATGTCTTGAGCTTCTTCTTTCTGATAAAGTCAATGGTATTGTTGGTCGCGATACGAAAGAGCCACGTACTAAAGGTGTAGTCCTTCTTGAACTTGTGTAGGTTCTTAAACGCTTTGGCGAAGGCCTCAATGGTCAGGTCCTCTGCATCATCGGTGTTTCTGATCATCTTGAGGATCATATGGTATACCGGACGCTTGTACCGCGACATGAGCTCGGCAAATGCCTGCTCGTCACCGTCATTGACCGCATGGTCTATGAGCTTAAAGTCCTTTAATGCCTTTTCAGAAAACTGCTTTTTTACTTCTTCCATTTGACCTTTTTAGTGAAGATGGCCCGGGTTCCCAATACGGAAATGTACAAAACGTACAGGATATCAAAAATAGGGACAAGCCAACTATTCATACGATCTCCAAGCTTTTTGGATGTCCAATACGCCACATTTACCATCAAGGCAGTTCGCGCTACACATATCCCCACTATCCATTCGTAAGACGGAACTACCACTGCGAAACTAATCAATGCTATCCAGAATATCGAGTGCGTAATATTTTGCAGGCCAAGAAGCAGCTTGTCCTTCAGTCGATAATACTTGCTTACAGATATATGTCGGATTTTTTGATGGAAATATTCCGCCCAGGTAATCTTTGGGATCGAATGGGAGAGTGCCTCTTTTCCAATGGATACGATAGTGTTGCTCTTGTTGGCGTAGTGATTGACCACCAGATCATCATCGCCACCTGTTACATTTTGAAAGCGGCTGAAAGGGTTGTTTTCCAAAAAGAAGGACTTGCGATAAGCGAGATTCCTGCCCACGGCCATGTAAGGATTTCCGCATAGGGCAAAGCCGATTGAATTGATCGCAGTAAGCAGAGACTCAAACCGAATCCAATGATTCAATAGCCCCTTTGATTCGTTGTAGAGGGATACACCGATAGAAAAAGTTTCCTTTTTGGTCAGATCACCGGTCATGGAGTGGATCCAGTTTTTGGTATCAGGGTGGCAGTCCGCGTCGGTGAAAAGCAGAATGTCATGAGTAGCAGCCTTTACCCCGAGGGTGATGGCGTACTTCTTGGCATTGATGTGGTCATGTACGTGATCCACTCGTACAAACTTCACCCGCTCCTCTTTCATCTCCAGCAGATAGTCGTAGGTACCATCGTCTGACCTGTCATCCACAATGACCACTTCAAAATCAGGGTGGTCCTGATCCAACAAGGCGGGGATGAGTCTTTTTAAATTATCCAGCTCGTTGTGTGCGCATACGATGACGGATACCGGCTTTTTCCTTCCGGTCGTCTTGGTCGATTTTTTTTGAATGGCAATGAGATTGGCCAGCCAATAGATACATTGTATCGCCAAGGCCGCCAGGATCGAATAAAGGAGTGCTGATTGAATAATGGTCACGGGCATTTTTGCTTGCGCAAATATATGTTTGCCGTGCAAAAGATGTTTTTATTGGGAGAGCTTTTTCTTAACGCTAGCTTAAAGGTTGCCCTTATACTGGAAACTTAGTACTGGCTATGTTTGAGTTCAGAAATTTAATATTTCTGTCATACATTTTTCTAACTCGCTTGTTCAAATGCCTGGGCCAGTTTTCCATATTGTTTTGATACTTATTAATTAAGGCCATGGCATAAGCTGCAACTTCTTCTGGTATATAACCCTGTCTGTTGGCCTGCCACCCCTGGTGGGTAGCTCCCTGCCACTGTTGAAAACTAAAAATATTGTTGCTGGTGAAGATTCCAAATCCCAGAGCAATACAATTAAGATCCGTTAGTTCTTCATCATTTTCGTCTAATCTGTTCTCACCAAGAAGTATCAAATGTGAAAGTTCATGAGCGAGGGTGGCTATCATAGACTCAGGACTTTTCAATTGATTTATTTCTAATTCTATCTTGAACCTATTTCGACCCTTTTCAGAATATTTACCAAGAGAAAAAGAATTCTCATCCGTATCAGGTGATTCGATTTTTGCTCCAATCCCGTCGTCCGAAAATTCCATTGGAGATTCGGTAAAGAAATCCAGCTCTACTTCATAACCTTTAATGTCCATTAATTCCTGAAGGCGGTTGAGTAGATATTCAGCATCTTCTTCTTTGCCTGTAAACTCATGGTCAAAGAAATCCCTGGTGGGCTCCACGATTTGAATGGACTTTAAATAATTGGAACCGTATTGCTTTTCGAACCACAAAAACGTATCCTCAATCCAGTCTTTATCTTCGGGTGAAACGGTAGGTTTAGGTTTGCTGAAAAGCATTTAATCAGAATGGAATAGTTACTCACAAATATATGCTTGACGATCAAATATTCCACCTATTTTTGCCCTCCTATGCAGTTTGAGCTTCAGTCACAAGACCCAAAATCCAAAGCCCGTACCGGGCTCATCACCACCGATCATGGCCAAATCAAAACCCCGATCTTTATGCCGGTAGGTACGGCAGGGACGGTTAAGGCTGTACACCAGCGAGAGCTGAAAGAAGACATTGAGGCACAGATCATTTTGGGTAATACCTACCATCTCTATCTGAGGCCGGGCCTCGAGGTATTGGAAGGTGCCGGCGGGTTGCACGGGTTCAACGGATGGGACAAGCCAATTCTCACCGATAGCGGAGGCTACCAGGTGTATTCGCTGGAGCACAGGCGAAAGATTACCGAGGAGGGGGTGAAGTTTCAGTCGCACATCGACGGCTCACGGCACAACTTTACACCTGAGAGCGTGATGGATATCCAACGAACCATAGGCGCGGACATCATCATGGCTTTTGACGAGTGCACGCCCTATCCATGTGATAAGAAGTATGCGAAGGACTCGATGGAAATGACCCACCGCTGGCTAAAGCGATGCTGCGATCGGTTTGACGCGACGGAACCAAAGTATGGTTATTCGCAAACCCTTTTCCCTATTGTTCAAGGCAGTACATACCACGACCTTAGAAAAGCGTCGGCTGAGGCGATCGCTTCGTTCGAGAGAGAAGGAAATGCCATCGGCGGATTGTCTGTCGGTGAACCGGCTGAGATGATGTACGAAAGTACTGAGCTCGTGAGTGGCATTCTTCCCACGGACAAGCCTCGGTACCTGATGGGGGTAGGTACACCGGAAAACATCCTGGAGTGCATTGCACTAGGGGTGGACATGTTTGACTGTGTGATGCCTACGCGAAATGCCAGACATGGCCTTTTATTTACCTCAGAGGGCATCATTAACATCAAAAACGAAAAGTGGAAAAAGGATTTTTCACCCATCGATGCAAACCTGGGTGGCTATGTAAACACCGAGTACAGCAAGGCCTATTTGAGGCATCTCATTCACAGCAATGAAATGTTGGGGGCTCAGATTGCGAGTATTCATAATTTATCCTTTTATTTATGGTTGGTAGGAGAGGCCAGACGAAAGATAGAAGAAGGCAGATTCGCCTCCTGGAAAAACGAAATGGCACCAAAATTGTCTAACCGCATCTGATGAAACTGCTCGACAAGTACATACTTAAGAAATTCCTCGTCACCTTCTTTTTTGTGGTAGGGTTGCTGGTACTCATTATAGTGGTGATAGACTATACGGAGAAGAATGAGAAGTTTGTACGAAATGGGGTCACCGGTGAGCAGATCGTACAATACTACCTGGCGTTTATTCCCTGGATTGCCAATTTGATTGCGCCCATTACCGTGTTTATTACTTCGGTACTGGTTACGGCCGGTATGGCCGCCAAGACGGAGATTGTGGCGATTTTGTCCGGGGGAGTGAGCTTTCGCAGAATGTTGCTGCCTTATTTCATTGGGTCGACATTTATTGCCGGGATTACCTTTTATGCCAATGGCTGGCTGATACCCAACTCCAACAAATACAGGATCGGGTTTGAAATCGAATATTTGCGCAAGCCCTTCTATTTCAACGAACGTGACATTCACTTCAAGATTGCTGAGACAGACTACCTGTATATGGAGCGGTACAACAACCGCTCTGAAGTGGGCTACCGCATCACCATGGAGCGGATAGAGGATCATCAGCTTAAGGCTAAGCTGGATGCTCGAAAAATGACCTGGGATGATTCGCTGAAGACCTGGCAGTTGCAAAACTGGAAGCTGCGTACCATCAATGATTTTGGAGAGACCATTACCCATGGGAAGAAAATCGATACGTTGATCAATCTCACCCCGTCAGATTTTGATGATAAATACCAGCTCAATGAAACCATGAACCTCACCGAGCTCAAAGACTACATAGGTGTGCTCAAGGCTCGTAGTGCAGACGACATTGCTATCTATCAAAATGAGGTGTACATACGTTATATGATGCCGTTTACCGCCATCATCCTGACGTTTATGGGAGTATCGGTCTCAGCCGAAAAGTCAACTCGGGGAGGTCAGGGATTTAAGATCGCGTTAGGATTTCTCATCGCCTTTGTGTTTATCATCATGTTTGTCCTGGTCAAGGCTATTGCTGAGGCTGGCTCGATGAATCCGATCCTGGCCATATGGATTCCCAATATAGTGGGCACGGTGGCGGCCATCGTGCTCTATCGCTTCGTTCCAAAATGATCCCGCTTTGAAATCGGAGGGGACTTCATTGACAAGTGCTTATCTACAGCTTCATTTTACCGTAGTGATCTGGGGCTTTACAGCCATACTGGGACGACTGCTTACCCTAGCCCCTACGGACATAGTGCTTTACCGAACGCTGATCGCTTCGATGGGCATGTACACCTTGCTTAGATGGAAGGGCATTGGGGTAACTATTCCTCGAAGGGATCTGCTAAAGATTTTGGGTACGGGCATGCTCATTTCCATTCATTGGATCACCTTCTTTTTGGCTGCGAGGGTGTCTAACATTTCCCTGTGCCTGGCAGGACTTGCTACTGCATCCTTTTGGACGAGCCTGATCGAGCCCATGTTCAATAAGAGAAAAATCAGATTGTATGAAGTGATTCTTGGGCTGCTGTCTGTGGCAGGAATTTCGATCGTATTTCGAACGACAATTGACGCACCCTGGGGGCTGGTGATCGCCATCATATCGGCGATCCTTTCTGCGGTATTTACCGTGATCAATGGCAAGCTTATTCAAAGACACAATCACTATACCATCACTTTCTATGAGATGGTGGGTGCCTTCCTTGGGACTGTTTTGATCCTGCCGATGTTGGTGGCGGGTTTCGAGCAACCCTGGCCGGAGCTGATGGTTGGACTGGATTGGGGATATATGCTAATCTTATCCCTGATATGTACCGTGTATGCCTTTTCCATAGGAGTGAAGCTGATGAAGCAGCTCTCAGCTTTTGCGATTAATCTTACGGTCAACCTCGAGCCTGTCTATGGCATCATCATGGCTGTCCTGCTATTTAGCGACGAAGAGAAAATGGAGTGGAACTTCTACGCCGGGACGTTGATCGTATTGATTTCGGTCCTGCTGTATCCGGTGGCCCGACGGATCTTTCATGACCGGTATCTCAAGCTTGATATTTTCAAATAACCAAATGCATGGTCGATGTGGAATCGAAAGTTTTCCACAATTAAGAAGTGAGTTTTGCTATCCGTTTGATTCTTAACGGTTTTTGTCTAATTTACTTCTTCAAAATTCCAAAAATCAAACTGACCTAATTATGTAAGACCATTCTGAGAGATCAGAATGGTTTTCATTTATATAGGCTCCTCGTCTTTTAGAATTCCAATTTTGATGTAGCTAGGGTTTTGTCCTGATCGGCCGATGAAGTGCTTGGCCTTCTCAAAATCCTGCTCTTTTGCTTCGAAAATGTTGTCTACATATTTCTGGGGATTGAGGTCTACCAAAGGCCACCAGGTGCTCTGGATCTGAATCATGATCTTATGCCCGGGTTTGAATGTATGCAGTACGTCCTGCAGTTTGATGGTAATCGTTTCTTCCTTCATAGAACCGAATGGTTCAGGGTTTTCGTAGCTATTTCTGTATCGGCCTCTTAGCACTTCACTCCGCACCATTTGTTGGTAGCCACCCATGTTTTTGTCCGGCTGATGGGGAAATGACGGATGATCAGCGGGATACACATCGATGAATTTGACAATCCAGTCAGCATCGCCCTGGTTGGTTTTTACCACGAGGCTGGCTTCTAGCGGTCCGGCGATCGTTATAGATTCCTTCAAAGCTTCGGTAGACATCACGATCACGTCTTTTCGATCCGCTACGAACCGCTGATCTTCCACCATGTATTCCCTGGGGATTTTTAGATCATCATATTCGGTGAATGGCACAGGGTCTTTCGGATCGCTGGTGAAAATCTCCATCCCGAATTCATTGGATCGGGGAGGGGTAAACGAAAGCTCCCCTTTTTGCCGAAGGTACAGTCTAGCATATTCCACTTTTGGAGGCCACTCCTCGAATGACCGCCATTGGTCTGTTCCTGTTTCAAAAACCCAGGCCTCAGGAAGGTTGAGTTCTCCTTTTCCTTTTAGATGGTATTGAAAGAATGGGGTGAGGATCTCATTGTTGAAAAAGGTCGAAGTGGTTTGCCCAAAATGCACATCACCGAGATAGTCCCCTTCGCTGCGTCTCCACGCCCCATGGTACCAGGGACCCATCACCAGGGTATTGTCAATGCCCGGATTGTTGCGCTCTACTGCCTGGTAAATCTCAAGAGGGCCGTACAGGTCTTCGGCATCAAACCAGCCACCTACATTGAGCACGGCACAGTTGACTTTTTTCAAGTGCGGCAAGATGTTTCGCTCCTGCCAAAAGCTGTCATAGTTCGGGTGCTCAGTGATTTGATTCCAAAATTTTAGACTATCGCCAAAATACTTCTCATTGACTTGAGACAAGGGAGTAATGCTTTCATAAAACTCGGTGCCCTCATTCGTCGGGTATTGAAACCATGGGTTTTTGATAGGCGTGGGGCGATTCCTTGGCAGGTCAAAGGTCGAGAAGAAATTGAAGGCATGGGACAGGAAAAACGCTCCGTGATGGTGAAAGTCATCGAAGTACCAGTCTGCGATCGGTGCCTGGGGTGAGGCGCATACGAGTGCTGGATGCGAACTGATCATGCCGGCTGCAGTATAAAATCCCGGGTAGGAAATGCCCCACTGGCCTACTTTTCCATTGTGATTGTCGATATTGGCGAGCAGCCAATCGATGGTGTCGTAGGTGTCAGTGCTTTCATTGACCCTTTGGCCGTTTGCATCTGTGGTAGTATGTGGGGTCATATTCTGAAAGGTGCCCTCAGACATCATTTTTCCTCGTACATCCTGATAGACGAAAATGTATTGGTCTTGGGTCAGATCCATATTGGGGCCGAGATCCATGCGGTAGTCTTTTTTTTCAGTGCCATAAGGACTGATCGAATAGGGTGTGCGAAAGAGGATGAACGGATACTCCTGGCTTTTATCCTTAGGCGTATAGATGGCCGTGAAAAGTTGCGTGCCGTCGCGCATAGGAATATACACTTCCTGTTTATCGTAATTGCTGACAATAAAGAGGGAATCCGACTCAGTACGGACCGGCGTGTAGGTCTGCTCAGGCTTTTTTTCTGTTTCGCACGAAAAGAGCGCGATCGCAGCGATGAGGGGTAATGCAAGGTTCTTCATATCGTAAAGAGGTTTTTTCCCAATACCCAGCCGAGGTAAGCAGCCCCGATACCCAGAAACAAACTGAGTCCTGCATAAAGGAGCGATCCGCCAATGTTACCTTCAGTGAGGTAGTGGATGTTTTCTACACTAAACGTAGAAAAAGTAGTGAATCCCCCACAAAAACCGGAGGTAAGGAGTAGAAAATAATCCTTTTCCATGCGTGAGGTGGTATGGATGAGGAAGCCAAGGATGAAGCTGCCGAGAATATTCACCACCAGTGTCCCAAGCGGATTGATGCCCGGGATGAGTTTCAAAAACAACTGGTATACCAGGTACCTGCCCATAGAGCCAAGCATTCCGCCGATACCTACCATCAGGGTCATTCGTATCATGCTTGTAATTTTTTATACTTTTTGGTCATGTATTTCAGGGCTTTGTCAAAGTCGGTATGCTCCTGGCGACTCAGGGTGATGCTGTCACCGGATTTGAATTTACAAACAATCTCTTCATAGACACCCCCGAAGGTTTTGATCGTATTCTTTTTCCAGCCGACCATTTCCTTTCCGTCCAGCTTCTTTCTGGAAAATTTGAAGGGAAAGTGAACCTCAAATTTATCCTTGCCAATTCGAATGACTTTCCAGCCAAAGAGTACCCTGATGAGTACCACCAGACCAATAGGTCCTGAAGAGTAAACCAAGATCATCCAGAGTGAGGAGCTATGGGGGTCTCTAAGCTGTAGGAGTCCGAAAGCGAAGAGGCCAAAGGCCAGGATCAGGAAAACGGAGATTGAAAAGACGGTGTTGATTTTCGGTTTTGCGACGATCATTCCTTAGTGAGTTGATCGGTAAAATTATGGATATGCTCGGTTATTTGCCTGAAAAACTCCTGAAATTCCGATTCGAAAAGACTGTAATCCTTCTTTAGGTTTTCTACGGCACGTTCCATTCCTGATTTGAAGGCTGTGCGTTTGGCCATTCCCGAAAGGGCAAAATCCACTCCTTCGATAAATTGATAGTTGTACAGCCAGTCTCCGGCACTCATGTACTCCAGCAGATATTGTATTCGCCTGGGCAGTATGTCAAAGTTCTTTTTGAGCCACTGATATTTTGCCTGGGTATAAGACTCCAGGGGGTGGTCGCTATAGTCTGACCAGTTTTTGGCGAGAAAGTGATCATAATATACGTCCATGATCACCCCCGCGTAGTGGCGGTACTCACTAAGGCGACGTTTGCCGGTTTTTACGATCTCATGACTGTCAGTGTAGGAATCGATCTCACGGTGGATCAGTATGCCGTGTTTGATGCGGGTGGGGTAGTTTTCAAATTGCTTCCCCTTCACCGCATCAGCGATGAAGTTGCCGATCATTAGGTCATCGTCCTCAAAGGACAGGTATATGTGTGCGAGGTAATTCATTTGACATAAAAATAGCTGCCTTTTGAACTGATTTCTTATATTTGTTTAAATCCAAAAGATACACAGATATGTCAAATGTTCACCTTAATGCGCTGATCCAATTAGCAAAAATCGATGGAGAAGTGGCCCAGGAGGAGTTAGATTTGATCAATGAAGTCGGCAAGGCCAATGGCCTGTCGGAGCAGGAAATCGACAAATCTTTTGGGGAGACACTTTCGCTCGACGACCTCTCGTCACTGCCTGACGATGAGAAGTTCGACTTTATCTACTCTGTGGTACAGTTGATGAAAATCGATGGTAAGCTGTACAACGAAGAAATCAAGTTTTGCGCCAAAATGGCTTCTAAGCTGGGCTATGATGAGAATGTACTCTTTGAGCTGATGCTAAAGATATATGCTGATCCTGATTTGTGTGCTGATAAGGAGAGCTTGAAGCAAACCATACAGGAGTATTTGATTCCTTAATTTTTTATTACAAAAGCTTTATCCCTCAAAGCATTTAAGGGAAGCTGCCGTCGTTGGCAGATTTCTTTCCATTCCAATGTGCTGTAGAACTTGGTGTCGTTGCTAAGGATCAGGTTGTTAAACTTGAAATGCTCGAGTACCGATTCAGAGGAATTGCGATGATTACCGGTCAGGATCAGGTAGTCTGTTTCCAATTGGAAATCGTGCGTATCAGGTATATCTCCGTACAGGTACAAAAACCGCTGATCGTTTCTTACATCCAGACTGGCAAATGTCGATAGCGGACGCTTAAGGTCTTTGAGCACTTTACTTTCTCCTATGGGATCGAGATAGTTGGCGATACGGTTGGGGTGCAGCTGGTAGGCGGCCAGTTCCCGGTTTTCGATACTATCCAATGAAATCAAATCCGATTGAAGCCCGTGGATATCATCGATAAGGAGGTTTTCCCGGGTGGAGTAGAATATTATTTCGCCTGAGATGGACTGCTGGATAATTGCAATCGATCTATTAGCAGCAAATAATAGAGTCATGGCGATCCCATACCAGATGAGCTGCCTTTTTTGATGCATCAAAAACAGCAGAAAGAAGATGATTGCAGCATAAACCAACAATACCTGCCATTCAGATAGGTAGATCCACTCCCAGCGGCTGTAGGGTAGTGCATCTATTTTGATCACTGTAGTATTAAGCAGCCAAATCAATAGCTCAACGCCTTTTCCTATCCATAGGGCTATACCCAACTTACCAAGAATTAGCAGTAGGACCCCTCCATACATAATAAGAAAGGCCACCGGGATGACAATCAGGTTGGAAAACAGAAAATAGGTGGGGAACTGATTGAAGTAATAGATGCTGATCGGAGCGGTAGCCAGCTGGGCAGCCAGGGAGATGCAGGTGAGCATCCAGATTTTGTCTATGATCCAGTATTGAGAACGTACCAAAGGGTAGAGTTCGTCATAGATAAAGACAATACCGATCACGGCCAGATACGATAGCTGAAAGCCGACAGAGAAAAGGTTCATGGGATTACTGACCAGCAGGATGAAGGCGGATACGGCGATGCTGTTGTAGATGTTGACCTGGCGATTGAGTGATTTACCGAAGATAATCACCGAAAACATCACCACAGCACGAAAGATCGACGGTGAGAATCCGGTGAGCAGCGCATAAAACCACAGGGCTAAGATTACTACGGCAGGCTCGACATAGGTTTTGACAAATCGGGAATTGATTCGTCTGAATACCCAACCAAATAACAAATAGATAACCCCAACATGAAGGCCGGAAACTGCCAGCACATGCATGGCCCCGGCTGTCGCAAACGCCTCTTTGGTTTCCTGATCCAGTTCATCTTTTTTGCCCAGGAGCAAGGCGGAGGCCACTGCTCGTTCCTGATCCCCTGGGATGTTGTCCTCCAAAATCTCGTGAAAGTACTTTCTCACCCTGTAGACTGCCGATAGTAGATTATTTCCCCGATCCCGATCTACGATCATAATGTCCTCTGTGCTGCAAAAGTCCTGATGAAGGATGCCCTGATCCCGCATGTAGCGGGCATAGTCAAATTCATGTGGGTTCTTAGGGCCGGGAATTCGAAAAGGCGAACTGCGTACGGCCAGCAGATCCCCGTACCGATAGGGAGATTGCCGCATTCCGGAATCCAGTACATACAATTTGATTTTATGATTTGAGGTATTGACTGCCGAGTCAGCCATTCGCTGCTGTACCTGCACCTCGTATTGATAGTATTTGCCCTTGTGGATCGGGTAGGATTGGATCACGCCGGTGTATGCATCCCATTTTCTTTCACCCGTGGTGTCATCCGGAGTAAGTCGAAAATTGTAGTTAAGAACGCCGAGAGCGACAAATCCCCCCAGCAGGAGCCAGCCTTTGAGAATGCCGAATTTATTAGAGGGTAGGGCGATGGTCAGAAGCCATGCCACTACGATGGCTATGAAAATGAGAGTAGTTGTCTCACTTGATATCCCAAAGTTCCTGGCAAGCAATAGGCCCAGACCGTAGAATAATACGATACGAAGGAAGGGGAATCTTGACCAGCGATACATTTCCAGAGGTAATTTAGAAATGCTGCTGGGTGAAGATAAGAATTTTTTGTGACTAATCTTTGTCTGCCTGATCCGCCTTGTCGTAGGCCGCAATGATGTCTTTCACAAGCTTGTGTCGCACCACATCCTTACCATCCAATTCTACAAAGCCAATGCCCTTGACATTTTTTAGAATTTGAATGGACTCTACGAGCCCAGATTTCTGCTTTTTAGGCAAATCTATCTGGGACATGTCGCCTGTCACGATTACCTTAGAGTTGGGACCCATACGTGTCAAAAACATTTTGATTTGCATGGGTGTGGTGTTTTGCGCTTCGTCGAGCAGGATAAAGGCATCATTGAGTGTACGGCCTCTCATGTAAGCCAGGGGTGCAATTTCTATCACACCACTCTCCATATAGTACCTCAGTTTTTCGGAGGGCACCATGTCGTTGAGTGCATCATAGATGGGGCGGAGGTAGGGATCGATTTTTTCCTTGAGATCACCAGGAAGGAATCCTAGGTTTTCTCCTGCCTCTACAGCCGGTCGTGTAATGATGATCTTTTTTACATCACGGTCTTTCAGCGCCTTCACGGCCATGGCCACCGAGATGTAAGTCTTACCGGTACCCGCAGGGCCAATGGCGAAGATCAGATCATTTTTCTTTGATGCATCGACGAGCTTTTTCTGGTTTTTTGTCTTGGGGGCTATTTTAAAACCTCGCGTACCATAGACCAACACATCGTCATCACCACTTTCGTAAATGTTTGACTCGTTGTTCAAAAACGATTTGACGTTGGATTGGCTCAGGGAACCAAACTTCTGATAATGCTCGATCAGGGAATTGATGATCTCGTTTATTTTAATGATCTCAGGAGAGGAACCCTGAATCCTGATTTCATTACCTCGTGAGATGACCTTGGATTTGGGGAATGCCGCAGCTATTTCATCGATATTTTCGTTTTCCACGCCTAAAAATTCGGCCAATGCAATGTTTTCGAGAGTGATTATTTTTTCTACCAAATGAACTTTCTAATTAGCAGTCAAACTATATTTTTGTTTAGACAAAATAATAATATTTTTCATTAGCCTTTATGGCCATCGTTACATTTATTTCTGATTTTGGTGAATCTGACCACTACGTAGCGGCGGTAAAGGCGAGCATCCTCAGGGAGAACCCTGGGATTCAAATCATTGACATCAATCATTCGCTCAAGGTTGGAGATATTGGCCATGCAGCGTTCGTTTTAGAATCCTTATTTAGAGACTTTCCCGCAGGCACTGTGCACTTGGTTGGGGTGTCCAACACCAACGTCAAAAACCCTAAGCTCGTCGCGCTCAAGTTGGAAGAGCATTTCTTTGTAGGGGAGGACTCAGGTATATTCTCTCTTCTGAGTGAAAAATCACCTCATGCCATTGTTGACCTCAATTCCTTGTCTCCGATAGAGACCACCTTTGCAGGAAAGGATGTGTTGGGCCCTACGGCGGGGAAGCTGGCCAGCGGCAAGGACATTCAGGATCTGGGCAAGCGGCTCGATGCGTTGGAGCGGTTTGTGCCATCGAGAGCCAAGGCTACCAAGGAGCAGATCGCCGGAAACATCATTCATATTGACCACTATGGCAACCTGATCACCAACATCCAGAAGTTTGACTTTGATGCAATCATGAAGATCAACAAGGATTGCCCTTTTGAGGTAAATTTTCGAAGAGAGAAGATCGACAGAATCCATAAGCATTATAGCGAAGTGTCTACAGGAGAGTGCTTCGTTATTTTTAATTCCCAAGGCAGGCTACAGGTCGGTATCCTTCAGGGTAATGGCGCTGATCTACTCGGCCTGGAGGTCAATGATCAGGTTTTTGTGGATTTTAAAATTTAAGGTCTGTAAGGCTATTGTCAATTATGAAATCTTTAAATATGTTTGCATCCCTTTTGAAAAGGGGTACCAGATTTGTCTCTGCAAATAGAATGAGGCAATAGTCACAAGCCCAGGTGGCGGAACTGGTAGACGCGTTGGTCTCAAACACCAATGGCTTCGGCCGTGCCGGTTCGATTCCGGCCCTGGGTACTGATTGAAAATTAAAGCCTTGTAAATCAATGATTTGCAAGGTTTTTTTCGTTTAAGTCAAGTTATAGGTCAAGTGGAATTAAGATTGTTTTGAGAAATTGACTTCACTAGTTATTCAAGCGAAGCCAGGGTTTGCTACTTTAGGCATCATAATTTAATCGCTTTGAGAAATGCGACCTACAATTTTCAATAAAGTATTAAGGGTGTTGAGGAACTCATATGAGCGCCAAAGCTTTGAGTTCCAATTTAGAACTGGCCCGTTTAGAATGATTTACTTTTTCATGTGTTATCTAGAACCAAGGATGAAACAGGGATATGCCGACCTTTTCATTCCGGATAGAAATAATATACCGACTATTAAGAAGAATGTTTCAAAAAGTGATTGGGTTAAATTGTTCGAATATCTAGATAAATTCTTTATTGCGAGAATCGAGATAATTAAGTTATTGAACAGAGGAGGTAAGAGAATCCGAATCATTAATTATAAGGCTTTAGAGATGACTGACGAATTGATTGATACTTGTCGGATTAGGTTTAATGAGCTACGGGCATTAAATGATCCTTTGGATAAGAATGATATTCTTATTGTATCTGATAATGTGAAAAGAATTCTTGCAGGTGAATTAAAATTTATTCCCAAAGCCAATTTTACAGATTTGGAGGCCTACTTAGAAATGGATCAATGGGAGTTTTTTAAACTGACCGAGCCGTTTATGAAGGATGGTAAATGGAATGATAATGTCAATAAACTGGGTTGGCTAATTAATTTTTTAAGATATAAAAAAGGGAAAAAGAAAATTGACACAATTACAAACAAGGATCTAGCAAAGCTAATCTTGAATGTTCTGGAGATCCATGAATCAGTGAGAGCTAGTGATCCTATTCAAAGCTTAGCCAAAGCCATTGCAGGTGCTGGTCTTAACGAAAATAACGAACCGGCAATATTCAACGAATTTGAATTGGCGTTTCAGGAAATGCAAGCAATACTAGAAAACACCAAATAAGGATAAACTAGAGTTGAGTAGCATGACGGAATCACAAGAATTAGTGTGAAAGGAAATGTTTTGAGAAGTTGATTTCTCAAAACTCGATCCTCGAACTCATAAGGGCTTAATTATTCAAAGGGTAATTGCTTTTGGCACTTGGAGGGCGTTTAACCAAACGCTGAAATACTACGGCAATGGAGTTGTGATTCAAAAGGTTAAAAAAAGTACAGAGCTTTCAGATCATGGTGCCTTTTTTCTTTCCCTTTTTTTAAATGAGAAAATAGAAGATTATAAGTGTTACTCAAAGAGACAGTCAAGCCTGGTACCTTTTCATTTTTAGGAAGTCTGTCAAAGCTGCCAAAGCTGAAGGGTTTCGCTTGGTAGACTGGATCAAAATTCAGAAATGTAATTGAACGTAATTCAAAAGTAAATCTCTATTTGTTATCAAGCTCTCTGGTACATAAGCTTGTTGCGAAAACAATAAAGAACACATAAGTACACGGTTATGATTTCGCAACATGAAGGAGCCTCATATAATGTGATTTCGAAGATTGAGTACATACCTCTTAGGTCAGTACTTGAGGCATTAAACATTTCCAGATCACACCTATATACCCTGATAAGGAAAAAGCTGATTACCCCATATTATATTGGAAATCCAGAGGACGGATCTGCGGAAGGGAAACCTTTTTTTAAAGTGAAAGAAATTAATGATGCCTTTGTAAAAAAGACTGAAAAATAAAAAAACCAGGAAAATCCTGGTCTTGCATATTGTTTGTGAATTTGAACGCTCACAGTACAAATATACATGCTTTGACAGCTCAAACAAAGCTCTATATGATTCAAGTATAAAAGCAATTTCACCATCAACGGCCACCTAGGGGCAAAATCCAATACTTCATTTGACAAATGGTCTCCAGTACGTGGAAGACATAGGGATTGGTATGCCCAAAAATTAGTGTGAGCTCTAAACGTTCACCGTTGGCCGTTTACCAAAAGCATTAAGAATTAATGCGTTTCAATTGTTTACAATAAGTTAAAACGTTAGGATATGAATAAAGAATTTGGACAACGTGCTGTCGACAAATCTCGGAGCACATATATACAAAGAGTTTTTTTAAAAAACGGGATATGGTTCCCAGGCTATAGCAAGAGAGCGGATGCCGAGGAAGCAACCGATAAAACCTTGGTCCTTCAAAATTGGATATTAAGGATGTACGAGAAGGGCTATTTGGATGAAAACAATACTGATCGTGATGATGCCGAGAAAATTGAATATTACTTCAGAGGTAAACATCAAAAACCTGTCTTAGCCTTCATTCTCTATCAAGATTATTTCGAATGGGTGCCTGAATATTACAGGCCATATTTAAATGACTTTCTTAATGAATTCTATCGATTAAAGAAGGAAGGAAAGGACCCGTATAAAATTCTGTACATCTCAAAAAAGAGTGAAAACAGAAACCCCTTATCTCTTGACTCAAAATCCTTTTTTGATAAACACAATCTCCGTATGCATTGCACTCGAATTTACAAAAGTAGTAAGAGACCTATTGGAGCAATAAAAGCATATTATATCTCTTACAGTCAAAAATACCTGGATGGATACAATGATTCGGACGAACGTTTTTTTGAAGGATTGAAATTCGGGTGAAATGAAAAGCACTAGAGAATTGATATTTTCCAATTTCCTGAACAGCCTCACGGCTGTTCTGGTTCCCATGATGGTGCTGCTATTTGCTTTTATTATAGATGCCTCAGTGCTGTTTTATAGAGCACTCCCCAATGACATGTCCGTCTATCTGAAATATCCGGCTAGTGGAGCCCTGGGATTTTCGATTGCTTTTCCTTTACTACTCACTGCTGTGAACAGCGAGCTATTACCTGCGTGGATCAAAGGTAATAAGTGGGTAGGGTTCCCAATGCTCTTTGCACTTTTTACGGTCATCATGACATTGCTCTTTTTTGAGATATTCAGTGTGAAGGGCAAAACATGGGATTGGTATTTTCTGATATGCTTCTTGAGTCTTTTCTGGGACTCACTGATTACTTGTATGCATTCTTGTTTTGTGCCAAGTTCGGACAGGCGAGGGGTAGTTGGAACATCAATGAGGATTTTTCAAAACTCAAAGAGACCTACGAACAACTCAAGGAAACCCATGGCCGACTCGTTGAGTCCTCAAAGAAACTGCAAGAGGACTCAAAGCAATTTCAGGAGATTCGAAAACAACTCACCTGCAAATACTGTGGGGAAGTGAAGACCCTCACAAGTATCAAAAGTCATCAAGCAAGATGCAAGTCCAGACATCAAAGTATTAATGGTGTATCAATCGAATCTGATACAGGTGAGGATTCCTCAGCTAGTCGCAATTCAATTTCAAACTAAATGACCATGAGATGACCACATGTGCCAAAAGTAAAATTGAAATGAATAAGAATAACCTAAAAAAGCTGGAGGCTATGGAAGAAGTGAATTGGGGTTGGGAAAGGTCAGCTTTTTTAGGAAAGCCAGCAATGTTCTTGTTTACGAAAACAAGAACGCTGGTTTTTTCTACGCTTGAACGCTTGAAAAAAGGTTGATAGGATAATTGGCTAGACCCAAAGTACATAGCGATAAAAAACTCTCAGAGGTATTCTCTTTTCGATGTACTAAGTCGGAATATGATGAAATATCGGACTATTGTGAATTACACCGTCTCTCTATTGCACAGCTCGTGAAGAAAGGTATGGGTCGGCCAATTCGGCAAAAGCCTTATCCTATCATGAAGGCCATTAAAACGGATCTATTCCGAATTGGAAATAATCTCAATCAAATCGCCAAACAATTGAACAGCGGCAACCGCGCTACACGAATCATGGCAGCTTCTCGTATTTCGGAATTAAAAGAATTGAAGCAGCAGTTAGATATCTTAACCCAAAAGATCAAATGATTGCCAAGGTCAAGACACGATCAAACCTATCTGGACTGATGAGTTACTTGACTAAGGACACTAAAGAGTGGGAATGCCTTGGTGACAACATGGGTGACATTCCAATAGATGCACAACTCGAAGCCATGCAATGTGTCGCAGATCAAAATCAAAGACTCAAGAAAAACGCCTTCCATGGATCTATTAGCCTCAAACCTGAAGAGCGGAACAAACTGAGTAAAAAAGACTGGCAGACTATTGGCCATGGTTTCATGAAACACATGGGATTTGAAGATGCCCCTTATTCTTTGATCATCCATAAAGAGCGAGCTCACCTACACATCCATTGTGCCGCCAGTCGCACCAATTACTTTGGTGATACGGTCTCAGATTCCATGTCCTATATAAAAGCTATGGAGTACATGAGACTCATGGAAATTGAATATGGGCTAGACATCCTGGAAACACCTGAAATGTACACAGGCACAAAGGCCAAGTCATCCAAAGAACTCCACGCCGAAAAAAGAGGAGAGAAACTGGTTAAAACTAAGATCAAGGATATTATTGATCAGGCGATTCTCAACGCTACAGGAACCACCTATCAGGAATATGACAGAGACTTCATCTCGATGGTCAAAAAAGCAGGCATTGGGGTCAGGCTACATAAACACAAAAGCGGTGAGGTCTATGGGATGTCCTTTGATATGGAGGGGCGAGTATTTAAGTCATCAAAACTTGGAAAGAAGTATCAGTACAAACAACTAAAGGCAAGGCTAAGAAAGCATTTCAACCATAAGTACAGAATCAAAATGAAGATAGAGGTGCCCAGGGTTACAACTAAAAAGCCATCTCAAAATATAGCTCATGAGAAAGGCCCCAAACGATCCAAAGGCCTCGGATATGGCCATGATCAGGAAGAGGATGAGGAAATTAGGAAAGGTCGTAAATGGGACATAAATTTATAGATACCCTAATTGCTAAAACATTAAATAAAAAAATAAACATGACCGAAAAAGAACTCAGTGACATCATCGAAAGCAGGAATCTGCTCGATACTGATTGGGAAGAAATTTCGCGACTAATGACCATAACGGTGCGAGAAGATTTGAGGAAAGCTGAGGGAATAAGGAAATCAAAAAAAAAGGACTAGTCCGGTCGAATATCAAATCTCGAAATACGCATTTCGCTTAAAAGCCCCATGCTCATCGTACATGGTATAACCTAGCTGATTGGTGAGTAGCTTAACCCCTTCGATTTCAAAATCAGGCATATTATGATGGTTGTGGCCATAGATCCAATAGTCAATCCTATGCCTGCGCATCATGTCATTCAAATCATTATGAAATCCCTCACTTAGATCAGATACAAACGGATAGTTGCAGTAGGTATCTGAAAATGGAACATGATGAGTCACCACCACGACCTTTTCATCATCGTCCATAATAGACAAGTGACGATCAAGAAAATGCAGACTGGTCTGATTGCATAAGTTGTGATCCCTGGCTCTTAACCTTTTTCCCTTAAAAGTACTTTGGCGAAAATCGTTCATGCCCTGCTCAATTCGATAGGGATTCCTGATATGAGTCCAAAGCGTGGTAAATAGGAAAACGGTATCGTCAATCTTGACGGGTTTATTATTGAGATAAGTCACGTTGTCCCTCACCTTCCATTCGAAATCAGGGATCACATCGCTTACATCTTTGCATTTGCCATAAAACTCATGATTGCCTGGGATTAGATAAACCTGCTTCCAATTGGCAGATATGTAATCGAAGAATTCGTAATCACTAAAATGCTCCAGCTTAAAATGGCATATGTCACCAGCAAGAATCAGTACATCCGCAACCGGCTCCAAAGGGTTGTGATAGAGGAATGTCCTGTTCTCGGGAAACTCCAAATGTAGGTCTGATGCGTACTGGATTTTCATTGATCACTTAAAGTCCAGCCATTTTTGCTTTGGCTTTTTGCAAAAGTGATTCGAACGACTCAATATTAATAGTTTTAGAACTCATCATTTCCGATGAAGTGTAGTACCATTTGATACTGCTGTCCTTTGTAAAACCCACTTCGAATCCATCAACGGTTTTAAAGAATCGCTTAACTTCCTTTGCTGAATTGGTCTGGTCTGAGCTCGCAAACCCCTTTAGCTTCGCAATAGCATCTACCAATTTGTTGAGATCACCTTTTTCGATTCTTGGTTCCCTTCCACCCAGGTGAAGGAATTTCAATATGTTAGAACCGTGAGAAACTACTAGAATTCTGGTCTGAAGCGTTTCCCGCCCCATGGTCAATTGATCAAAGTCGTAAGCGACTTCTGTAACAAGCGCTCCGGTCGTGCCGACTGCTGTCCAGTACTTGCTAGTGGTATTTTCTTGTGCTGCTAGCTCAAGGGTTGCAAATAGACTTACAATGATTAAAATCATCTTATTCATAGCTGATTGTTTAGGTTGAAAATTATTACATAAAAACACCTAATTAGGTGTATCTATACAGTGGTAACAAAAAAGCGGTTTTATTCCATTATTTGATTCATGAAAAATCAAAATGAGCAGGTTGCCAAACTTGCCAGGAGGATAAAATCACTTCGTATTTCTAAAGGGTATACCAACTATGAAACCTTTGCTTATGAGAAGGGTATATCACGTTCCCAGTATGGCCGATATGAAAATGGTGAAGACCTCAGGTTTTCAAGTCTTATGAGGGTCATTGAAGCTTTTGACATGACACCATCCGAGTTTTTTGGTGAGGGGTTTGAATAAAGTCTTACATTTTTAATTGGTACATGGATTCTAAACCAAATGAGATTAATGATTGTCACTGACTGTTATTTGACAAAGCCAAAACGTGTTATATGGCTTCATTATGGTCAATGATTAATTTTACTAAACCTGTTATATATAATGGATATAATAAACATTGACCAATACGAGTTTCTTGAGTCCAAATTCCCGAACCTTAGAATTGTTACTGTTGGTTGGATGCGAAGAGTCAATAGGGACTTGTCTATCAATGATGAAGTTCTTTCTCTTATTTTAGGAAAGGAGGAAGGGTTTGTGAGAAAATTAAAAAGTGATAAAATCCTTAATCCTGACTTGAGGACGGCTCTTTGGCATATTTATAGAAATGAATACCATCGGTTAAAAATTCGCAAGATAATAGATGGAAAATGACCCAATTGGAAAGGTTCAGCAAGACTAAATGGGTGATTCATATATAAAAGAGTTTCAACTTGAAGGACATTTGTATGCCGAAAAAATAAATACAAATGTCCCTCAAGTCAATACTCATACAAGTCCATTATACTTGGCAAAAACTAGATCGATACGATAACGATATCTCAACAGGCAAAAAGTTGCTGTTGCCAGCAACCTCTCATCAAGAACTAATCGCTTCTCGAAAATTCTATGGATTCAAATTAGCCCTGAAAGCTGGCTTGATATTGAGAGAGTTTGGTCTGAAGAACTGACTATTTCCTTTACTAAAAGGCCTTCCTAAGGATTAGGGGTGACTGCTTGTGAGATTTGATTTATTCGTTTTCTGCTCCGGGTGCAAAACGAAAAATCAAATTAAAGCAAACTAATATTATGAAAGATTCAACATGGGAGTCACCCGGCCTTTTTTACATTATCACGATTGATGATACCACTAAATTTGGTATTACAACAAATTGGCCCAGGAGAAAGGAGAAGTACATCAGAGACAATCGAAGTGCATCCATCAAAATTGAGTATTTCGATTTTTGGGATGAGTATTGGCAGACAGAGTTTATCGAAAGTATAATTCGCAGGAGGCTCAAGCCCTGGGTACTCGAAAACTCTCACGAGTATGTCAGCAAGGATATGCCTCTAGAGTGTGTCATCGCTTGCTACGAGCAAACCAAAGAGTTCCTACTCCAAAACAATGAATTGGAATACGCTGAGTCATTCCATCTCTATGGAAATGATCGCTACGGCTATTATGAACAGTATTTTGATATGGTAAGGGAGAAGCTTGATTCATAAAAGTTCAACATGGGAATATTTCAAGCAACCAGATAATGTTTTTCTGAATCAAAGGTTTTGATAATAATTACCACCTGGGCGTTACTTGGCTCGGGTGGTATTACCTAGCCATCTTCTTTTCTCAATTGCAGGAATCTAAAAGTCTAAGCTGGCTATCAATGTTCAATCTGCAAGAAAAAATAGCCTTTGATGCCCTTGATATATCTAATTAACTCAAGATGTAACAAATCGGAAAGCATATGTAACGTACGGGAATCATCAAAAAAGTCCTCAAAAATAGTTTTGAATACGGTTTTACCTCGGTAGTGAATGATTTGACTAAAAAGTGCTCTGCCTTGGTATTCGTTTTACGAAAACTGTTTCTAGGCATATGATCCATGTCGGAGAACTCGGTTTTCAATGAAGACTAGTTCGCATGATGAGACAAGGATATTCTAATGATTCAGAGCTTTGGGAAGCTTTTAAAAAGGGAGATACTCGGGCGTTTGAATTGATGTTTAAGGAAAACTATGAGTTTTTGATCAATTACGGCTCAAAGTTTAATAACGATTCTGAAGAGGTGGCCGATTGCGTTCAGCAGCTTTTTGCAGGTCTTTGGGAATCCCGAAACCGATTAGGTTCAAATGATTTTGTAAGAGGGTACTTATTGGCTTCCCTCCGACGAATGATCCTCAGAAAGAACAAGCGAAACAGACCTTTTATCGACCTGGGAAACCTCAATCCAAAATTCATGTTAGAGGTGGCTGTTGAGAACGGTTTTCTTAGGAGAACCTATGACAAAGAACGGTCTGAATTAGTTGCCGAGCTAATCGACACACTACCGAGTAGACAGAAAGAAGCTCTTTATCTAAGGTTCTATGCAGAACAAAGTTTTTCAGAAATAGGGCTTGTCATGGGCATTACCACCAGAGCAGTCTACAAGCTAATATACAAGGCATTGGATAAGATGGCCGACCTGATTGAGCAGCATGACGAACAAGCTAAATATGTTTTGTCACTTGCTACCTGATAATATTTTTATGGGCTAGGGTCACAATGACCAACATAGGTCTTTTATGATTTGAAACTCTTGCTAAAGAACAGTGAGAAAGACAAAAAACAAATCAGAAGAACTAGTGAAACTGCTCATGAACCAATCATTTGTTGATTGGGTTCGCGGAAAGGAGAATGATTCAGCGATGCTCTGGGAAGAAGAGGAGTTGAACAGTCCTGAACGGAATCAGCAAATAGAAACCGCGCGCAACCTCTTAGAAAGGATTTCCTTTGAGCAAAATGAATTGTCAGGAGAAGAGGTGGACGAAGCATGGAAGAATGTGCTTCTGAAAAGTCAGCCTAAGAGGAACAAACTCAAAACGTACCACAAAGTTTCCCCACTACTTGTTGCAGCCTCCATAGCCTTGTTCGTTTTGAGTTTTGTTGGCGGCATTTATTTGACACAGTACGCCTCCTTTTCTGAATCAGATACAATCACAAAAACCACTAAAAATGGGCAAAAGCTGACCCATCATCTGCCCGATGGTACTCGGGTCATGCTCAATTCAGGATCCACTATATCCTATGATGTTGATTTCGAAGATACGAGCAAAGAAAGAAGAGTCTGGTTGACGGGTGAGGCCTTTTTTGAGGTGGCTCATGATGAAAAAAGACCCTTCGTGGTTGTGGCTGATAACATTCGGGTTAGAGTTCTGGGAACAAGCTTTAATGTCAATGCCAGAGAAAAAAGTCAGAGAATAAACGTAGCTCTCATCGAGGGAAAGGTTCAAATCGAAAAAGAGGAGAGTGCCTGGGTTCTCAAACCCGGAGAGTTAGCCACGATTGGCAAAAACAGCGGACAAATGTCAATTGATGAAGTGGACTTGCAGCCTATGGTTGCATGGAGAGATGGTGTTCTGGTTTTTGAAAAATCAAACTTTTCAGAAACCCTCACCACTATAGAGCAATGGTATGGTGTGGAAATCGAAGTTGACGAAGAGTACACTATAGGTCAAGAATGGCGATTTCATGGGAAGTTCCGGAAGAAGTCACTGGCCTACGTGCTAGAGTCTATTCGCTATCCAAACCAATTCCAATACAAAATAGAAAACAAGAAAGTATTGATATACAATGAATGAACAATAAAACTAAACACAGGATAGTCGGAGGGGAAGGCCATCGTTGATGACACCTGACCGACTGAAATTATACGACTAAAAAAGAACTATTATGAAACTAATGAATCTGAATTTATGAAGACAAAATTACTAGGTACTCCTATGTATTTGGGAGGAAGATTAATGGGTTTGTGTCTTCTCTGCTTTGTGATGTTCGAGGTGCGTGGATCGGATCTTGCAGCAAACAAGAGCATAGAGGATATGTATGTCACCGTGGAATTGGAAAATGGTAGTCTGGAAGAGGTTTTCACCTCAATCAGTAATCAGACTGATTTGAATTTTCAATACGGTCAGGACGTAGCGTTAGAGCGATCTGTTCGAACGAAAACTTCTCAGGGATCACTTGGGTCTTATCTGAGAGAAGTGGCGCAGGAGACTCAGCTGAGTTTTAAGCGGTTTAATGAAACGATCCATGTACAGGATGCCGCAGGATCAGAAGGATACGTGTCAGAATCTTTTGGGGCTGCAGATATAGCCATTACAGGTAAGGTAACCGCTGAGGATACGAAAGACGGCTTGCCTGGAGTAAACGTGATCATTAAAGGTACCTCTACAGGAGCGGTAACTGATATAGATGGGAACTATCGTATTGTGGTACCATCGGAGAACTCCGTGCTTGTTTTTAGTTTCATTGGTTATGAAAACTATGAGGTAAGGGTTGGATCTCAAACCGTAATCAATGTTCTTTTACCTCTGGACATAGAGTCTTTAGAAGAGGTCATCATTGTAGGCTACGGAGAACAGAAGAAAGAAACCGTAGTAGGTGCGATAACTCAAACTGATGAGACTGTACTCAAAAGGTCTGCAGGTATTCCTAACCTCAGTACTGCGCTGACAGGAAACCTTCCCGGTCTAATCACTTCTGCAAGTACAGGCCTTCCGGGCGAGGAAAGCCCTCAAATAGTGATCAGGGGTCAAAATAGCTGGAATGGTTCACAGCCTCTCATTTTGGTGGATGGTGTTGAGCGTCCTGAGTTCTTTAATGTAATGGATATCAGTTCGGTGGAGGCAATTTCGGTATTGAAAGATGCTTCTGCTACAGCGGTTTTTGGTTCTCGAGGGGCGAATGGTGTGATCATCATCACAACCAAAAGAGGTGTTGAAGGTCGCGCAGAAATTACAGGAACAGTTAATACCACTTTTAAGGTGGTGTCAAAACTTCCAGGAAAGAAGGATTCTTACGAATCTATTCTCTTGAGAAATCGGGCAATAGAATATGAATTGGCCAATAATCCTGCCAGCTGGAATGATATTATTCCTATGGAGATAGCCGACAAGTACCGAAACCCAGCCAACGCTGAGGAGGCAGAGAGATACCCTAACATTGATTGGCAAGAGGCACTATTCAAAGACTTTGCGATGGCGTACAACGCCAATGTAGGAATCAGAGGAGGTACAGAAAAAACAAAGTACTTCGCCAACATTGATTACCAGAACGAAGGCGATTTATTTAGAGATGTGAATAATAATCGTGGGTATGATCCTGGTTTTAGCTACAATCGATTGAACTTCCGAAGTAACCTTGACTTTCAGCTAACTCCCACGACAAAATTATCCACTAACCTGGGAGGTACATATGCGGTAAGAAAGAGTCCTTGGGGAAGCGATGGAGATGATTATCCCTATTGGATAGCGGCGTACAGCAACTCGCCGGATGCTTTTATCCCTCAATACTCAGATGGTATTTGGGGGTATCACAACCCTAATGTTCAGGGAGCACTCAATTCTGTAAGAATATTAGCGATTAGTGGAGTTGAGTACCGAACTACAGCTAAGATCCTTACCAACTTCGTATTGGACCAAGATTTGAGCTTTTTGTTGAAGGGTTTAAGCGTTAAGGGTACGCTGGCAGTAGATAACTCGTTTCTTGAGCACGAAAGAGGCGTTAACGACTTATATAATGATATTCAGGAAAAATGGATTGATCCTGAAACCGGACAAGTCTTCTATGAAAGAGCATTCGATGCCAATAGTCGATTTGATTTCTATGACCAGGGAGCCTCATGGTCTCCCGCTGCAGGTAGCATCGATGAATGGCAGTCACAGCGGAAGTTGTTTTACCAGTTTCAATTGAACTATGCCCAAACGTTTGGTCAGAAACATGATGTGACGGCTATGGGTCTTATGAATAGACAAGAAGAAGCCTGGGGTAGCGTAATTCCCACTTATCGTGAGGACTGGGTATTCAGAACAACCTATAGCTACGATGGAAAATACATGCTCGATTATAGCGGTGCCTACAATGGGTCTGAGAAGTTTGGCGTGGACTACAGGTTCCACTATTTCCATGCAGGAGGTTTAGGGTGGATGTTGTCTGAAGAAAGCTTCATGAAGTCGTTGACATTTATCAATATGTTGAAACTTCGGGCTTCCTATGGTGAGGTCGGTGACGATAGCATTGGTGAACGCTTCCTGTTTATGGATGAATGGAACTATGGTGATAATTCCAAATTGGGTTCCACAGGCTGGCAAAGCGAGTTTAGTCCCTACACCTGGTATGTGCAGCAGCGAGTAGGGAACCCATCGGTTCGTTGGGAAACTGTCTATAAATACAATGTAGGAGCCGATTTTGGTTTGTTCAATGGATTGATAGATGGTAGTGTTGATTTTTTCCGGGACAATAGACAGGACATCCTTATGATAGACGGAAGGGCGATACCCGTATATTTTGGAGCAGACCCTCCAGCAGCGAATATCGGAGAGGTGACCACTGAGGGTTTTGAGATAGCTGTCGGTTTTGATCATTCGTTTGGTAAAAACTTTAGAGTATGGGCAGATTTTGCTATGACTCATGCTAAGGACAATGTCATCGAAAGAGATTCACCGGAACTGTTGGATGACTATCAAAAAAATGAAGGTTTCCAGCTAGGACAAGCACGTACCCCCATTAGTAGTGGATACTACAATACCTGGGATGACCTATATGCTAGTACGCCGCATGGAACCAATGATTTAGCCAAGATTCCCGGTAACTATCATATTTTAGACTTCAATGGTGACGGTATAATTGACTCATTTGATTCTGCGCCCTATGGTTTTGCAGGAGTTCCTCAAAACACGTTCAACACGACAGTGGGTTTTGAATGGAAAGGACTGAGCTGTTTTGTTCAATTCTACGGCGTGAGTAATGTAACTCGTCAAGTGGTATTCAATAGTTTGGCAGGCCAGCTCAACAGAGTTTATGAGGAAGGATCCTATTGGTCGATGGATAATACGAATGCCGATACGCCTATGCCTCGCTGGCTCTCTACGCCGAGCGGATCCAATAGTGGTAGCAGGTACTTCTATGATGGTTCTTACCTGAGACTCAAGAATGCCGAGATCGCTTATCGCTTCGATTCGGATTGGGTCAATAAAATGGGTATGCAAAGCCTGAGACTGTACGTCAACGGTAATAACCTACTACTATGGACCAAAATGCCTGATGACAGAGAATCCAATTTCGCAGGTACTGGTTGGGCATCTCAGGGTGCTTACCCAACAGTGAAAAGGATCAACCTTGGTCTAAATGTTACATTCTAAACCTTGATTGCAATGAAAAAATATTTAATAAAACTAGTACAGGGTGCCGCTGTTATGGTAGTGCTGATCATGGCATCATGTGAGGATTATTTAGAGCGTACACCAGAGTCTGTGATATCCGAGGATATTGCATTTCAAAACTTTACAAACTTCCAGGGCTTCACCGAAGAATTATATCAGTGCATACCCAATTTCACAACTATGTACTGGACTAATTCCTTCAACTGGGGGGATGACGAGATTCAATCTACGGCTCAAAATTTCCATTTTGGAACTAAGATAGAAAATGGGGATTTCTGGGGTTGGCAGGCTGAGCACGATGGCTGGGGTGCGGGTTGGATGGATAAGAATGACGCGCATACTTCGTATCAGGATTATACTCCAGATCCAAGATTCAGAAAGGGTCTTTGGCCACTTGCCTGGTATGGCATAAGGAAAGCTAATCTAGGGCTGGAAAACCTGGATAAACTCACAGAAGCAACTCAGGAGGAGAAGGAACTTATCGAAGGACAGCTTTTGTTTTTTAGAGGATGGTTTCACTTTCAGTTAATCCAATACTTTGGGGGATTGCCATACATTGATTATTTGCTGCCAGCGGACGAGCAACTGCGCCTGCCCAGGTTGAGTTATCATGAATGTGCTGATAAGGCCGCACTTGACTTTAGAAGAGCTGCTGATCTCTTGCCTGCCAATTGGGATGATACTCAGGTAGGAAAAAACACACTGGGGAAAAATGACCTTAGGATCAATAAAGTAATGGCCTTGGGGTACTTGGGAAAAAATCTCCTTTGGGCGGGTAGCCCTCTGATGAACTTTGAGTCTACTGGATCACGTGCCTACAATGCCGAATACTGTCAGCAGGCAGCTGAGGCTTTTGCAGAGTTATTAGAATTGTGCGATAGCGGTGAAGCACCCTATGCTTTGGTGCCTTTTGAGGACTACAGCATGAATTTCTATACAATCTCTCAGAACTGGAATTTGCCTGGAAGTACGGAGGCGGTTTTTAGGTCGACCTATAATGATGCCAATGACTCAAACTGGGGGACAAGCAAGCAATATCAACCACAGGTGCTTTCCGGCGGTGATATTAAGTTTTTGCCCACGGCCAATTATGTTAACTATTATGGTATGGCAAATGGGTTGCCATTACCAGATGACATAAGTCAGGCAGATGCTACGTCGGGGTACGACCCAGAATACCCCTGGAGAGACCGGGATCCTCGTTTCTATCATGATATAGTATATGATGGTGTACAGGCCGTGCAGGGTGCGATGCCAGCGGGTGATGAAGATAATAGATATGCTAATCTTTACACGGGAGGATCTTATCGAAATATAAGCAACGGAAGTCGCACGGGATATTTGAACTATAAGTTCATACCCATTACGGCCAATGATTTTGACAATGGCTATAGTTTCGGAAATAGTCTTCATATCAATGTGCCCTACATGAGGTTAGCCGATATCTACATTATGTATGCAGAGGCTGCTACGATGGGGTACAACTCCCCTACAGGACAGGCACCTGGCTATGGGTTGACAGCCGTAGATGCAATCAATATAATTAGAGATAGAGCAGGTGTAGGCCAAGTGGATGCTTCATTTCTCAGTTCTGCTGAGGGTTTTATGAGTGAAGTAAGAAGAGAAAGGGCGGTTGAACTTGCCTTTGAGAGACATAGATTTAATGATCTGAGGAGATGGTTGTTCTTGATCGAACGTCCTTATACTTTGAAAACATCTATCGAGTTTGACCGACCTGCAGCAGGCATACCGGTACCGGAGGACACGGATGATGCAAGCCAAAACAGGGTTATTAACCTGGCTGAGCAGGTGATTCTGGAGAGGAACTTTAGCGAGCGTCATTATTGGTTGCCATTGAAAGTAGAGGATGTAACTATATATCCGGAATTCTCTCAAAACCCTGGATGGTAAAGTATAGGGAGTGTGCTATTTAAATCTTTAAGAAGAAAAATTATGAAATACATAAAAAATATAATGGTGCTCTGTGTGCTTATCAGTTTGACTCCTTTGAGCCTTTATGCTCAAGAAGATCTGATGATCATGGCAAGTGCCAAACAAGAGTCTGGAGGATCTAACACGGTTGCTCCTGGCTCTATTGAAACAAGAGGAATTCAAAAGGAACTCGATACGCTTGATGCTCAAGGGGTCAGTTTGAGCCCGACAGGTACCCTGGTGAATGTGGCTTTTCGTCAAGTTGATCAAAAAAACTTGAACAGTGATGTGGCATTCGTGAATATGTCTGAAATATTAGAAAAGAACTATATCACGTATCCTCTTTCTGATATGGAAGCTTTTGTTGGAGGTTTTAATGGAAGCTTATGGGCGCAAGGCGGCTATTTGATGATCGTCGATGGAGTGCCAAGGAACATCGGAAGTGTGATGCCTACAGAAATTGAGCAAATTACTTTTTTGAAAGGTGTATCTGCTGTGGCGTTGTACGGTAGCAAAGCAGCCAAGGGGGTGGTCATGGTGACGACCAAGCGAGGGTCAAACAGAGATCAAATGATCAGCGTCAGAGCGAATGCCGGAGTGCATCTACCCAAGAGCTATCCGGAATATCTTGGTTCTGCAGAATATATGACGCTCTACAATGAAGCAAGGGCAAACGATGGTTTGGAATCTTTGTATTCTGAGGAGGATATTTATAATCATGCCTCGGGAATCAACCCATATCGCTACCCAGATGTAGATTATTATTCTTCGGATTACCTAAGGGAATCCGTCAGTAGATATGACGGGACAGTAGAAATCGTAGGAGGAAACGAAAAAGCCAGGTATTACACGAATATGGGATTTTATACTCAGGGTACCTTCCTGAATTTTGGTGAAGCAGTGGATAATAAAGATCAGCGCTTTAACATAAGAGGGAATGTGGATATGGAGCTAAACAGCTTCCTGACTGCCCGGGTAGACGCTGCGGCCATTTATTATGCGGGTAAGGGAGTGAATGCAAATTATTGGGGAGGAGCAACAAGTCTAAGACCCCATAGGTTTGCTCCATTGATACCTATTTCATTTCTTGAGGAAGACGACCAGGCTTCTTGGGATATTGTTAACAACAGTAGTCATTTGATCGATGGCCAGTATTTACTCGGAGGAACACAATTGGATCAGACCAATCCCATTGCAGATATTTATGCAGGAGGATCGAGCACGTACAACAGTCGACAGTTTCAGTTTAATGCAGGTGTTGATGCCGATTTGAGTGGCATTTTGGAAGGTCTTTCCTTCAATAGCTTGTTTGGGGTTGATTATGCTTCAACGTATCTCTTGACTTTTACCAATGACTATGCAACATATGAGGCCAACTGGACTAATTATGCGGGGAATGACATTATTGGTAGTTTGACCAAGTATGGTCAGGACGCAAGTTCTGGAAACCAAAACATTTCAGGAAGCGCGTACACCAACACTTTGTCATTTTCGGGTCAGTTTAATTATCGTAAGAATATCAACGGTGGACATGGAGTAACAGCAACCCTCTTGGCTAATGGTTTTCAAAGTGCGTACTCCTCGGAGTATCACAAGTTCAGCAATGCAAACCTGGGGATTCATTTAGGCTATAACTACAGAAATAGGTACACAGCAGAATTCAATGGGGCGCTAATTCATTCGGCACAGCTTCCGGAGGACAACCGAAGGGCTTTCTCTCCGACTTTCAATGTAGGGTGGAGGATAAGCGAGGAAAATTTCCTGAAAGGATCATCTATAGTAAACAACTTAAGGCTTTCGGTTCAGGGAGGTATCATTCATACAGACTTGGATATTCCGGGATTCTTTTTGTATGAAAATATATACAACCAGACCGACGGAGCCTGGTACACCTGGAAAGATGGTCTGCAAAATCAGAGTACGGATTCAAGAAGAGGAGCCAACCCGGACATGACCTTCCCCAAGAGGGAGGAACTAAGTATTGGGTTAGACCTGTCGCTGTTGGATAATTCCATTCGACTGAATGGTAATGTATTTACCAGTAAGATGACTGGAATGGTGGTTCAGAATTCGACCCTTTTCCCAAGTTATTTCACGACAGGTTTCCCACAGTCTTCATTCATTCCTTATGTCAACTACAATGAAGACCAAAGAATGGGAGTTGATTTTAGTTTGAACTATAATCAGAGCTTTGGTGAGGTTGATTTTGCTATGGGAGTTTCCGGTATCTGGTACACTACAGAAGCAGCCAAAAGGGCGGAAAATTTCGAAGACGAATATCAACTGAGACAGGGTAAACCGTTGGATGCCATTTGGGGGCTGGAGTCTCTAGGCTTTTTTGCAGATCAAACTGATATAGACAATTCTCCGACCCAGGCGTTCGGTGAGGTACAACCGGGAGACATCAGGTACAAGGATCAAAACAACGATGGGGTGGTCAATGACCAGGATGTTGTAGAGCTGGGTCGATATGGTTCGCCATTGACAATGGGGATCAACATGTCCGCAAAATGGAAAGGTTTGACCGTGTTTGTTTTAGGAACTATGAGTTCAGGAGCACACGCCATCAAAGGAGGGGACTACTTCTGGGTCAATGGAGAAGATAAGTATTCTGCGGTAGTTCGAGATCGCTGGACCCAGGAGACAGCGGCTACAGCTAAATATCCCAGACTTACTACTCTGTCTGGAGACAATAATTTCCGCACCTCGGATTTTTGGATGTACTCAACGGATCGCTTTGATCTGGCAAGAGTACAGATTTCTTATTCATTTCCTGAGAGTATAATCGGAGCTGATTTCATTCAGGATTTAACGGTATATGTGAATGGAGCGAACCTATTGACCATTGCTCCTAATCGGGAGATACTGGAGATGAACATTGGCAATTCACCCCAAACCCGATTCTTCAACCTGGGGCTTAGGGCTCAGTTTTAATGGACTTAAAAAATAAAGACATGAGTAATAAAATACTTTTTATACTGATTTCGCTCTGGGTCTTGACAGGGTGTGAAGATATTTTCGAACCGGCGATAGAAAACAATCGACCCTTAGAGGATATTTATAATGAACCAAGGTTCGCTCAGGGACTAATCATTAATGGTTATGCAAGGATCCCAACTAATGGGTATATCGGTAGCGATATGGCTACTGACAATGCAGTAAGCAATAATGAGAATAGCAATTTTTATGCGATGGCCAATGGTCAATGGGCTGCCAATATGGACCCTTTGAATCAATGGACGAATTCTAAAGCGGCTATTCAATATTTAAACCTGATGTTGGCTGAAGCAGACAACATTACGTATTCTGCTACACCAGTGGTGAATCAGATGTTTGCTGATAGAATCAAAGGTGAATCTTACGGCCTGAGAGCACTATTTATGTATTATTTGCTACAAGCGCATGGAGGCATGGCTGGTGGAAACCTTTTAGGTGTGCCGATCATTTTGGAACCGGAAAACACAGATTCAGACTTCAATCAGCCAAGGGCCACTTTTGAAGCATGTATCCAACAGATTTATGATGATGTAGAGATGGCTTTGGAGCTTTTGCCTTTGGATTATGCCAATCTAAGCGATAATGCTGATGTGCCTCTAAAGTACCTGGATGAAGATGCCAATTTTGATGACTATAATCGAGCCTTTGGTGATGATGCCAGACTCCTCATGTCAGGCAGAATTGCAATGGCCATTCGTGCTCAGGCAGCTTTGCTGGCAGCAAGTCCTGCTTTTGCCTCTGGTACCACTACATCATGGGCGGACGCAGCAGCCTATTCGGCCGAAGTGATTGATTTGAACGGAGGAGTTGCTGGTTTGTCACCCGATGGGGTTAACTGGTACACAGATGTTGATGGTGTTTCGGCAGGTATCAATCCACCGGAAATACTTTGGAGAACAGATATGGGGAATAACAATGATCTTGAGTCTCAGAACTATCCTCCCACGCTATTTGGTGATGGATTGTTGAACCCTACTCAAAACCTGGTAGATGCTTTTCCAATGGCCAATGGATATCCTATTACAGATCCGGCCAGTGGGTATGATCCATTGAATCCATATGCTAATAGAGACCCCAGGTTGCTGGAGTTTGTTTTGGTCAATGGCAGCACAGCGGGACCCAATGGAACCGTGATTTCTACTGCAGTAGATGGAGGAACAAACGATGGATTAAATCAGGTGGAAACTTCGACAAGAACGGGATACTATCTGCGTAAAATGCTGAGACAAGATGTCAATTTAGATCCGATTGCCTCTAACACACAGTTACATATTAATCCGAGAATTAGGTACACGGAAATTTATTTGATGTACGCCGAAGCAGCTAATGAAGCTTATGGCCCCCAGGGAGCTGGCCCAAGTGGCTATTCAGCCTATGATGTGATCAGGGCCATTCGTGAGCGCGCGGGTGTAGGTACAGCGAATAATCATGCCTTTCTGGATGCAGCAGCTACCGATACCGATGCCATGCGGGAATTGATCAGAAATGAGCGCCGGTTAGAGCTGTGCTTCGAAGGATTCCGTTTTTGGGACTTGCGTAGATGGAATGAAGATCTAACCGAAGCAGCTTTAGGGGTAAGTATCGAAGGTGGTATTCCTCAGATAATTTCAGTAGACAATAGGGTTTTCGCAGATCACATGATTTATGGGCCTATCCCTTACAGCGAGACGCTCAAGTATAGTGCATTGGAGCAAAATACTGGGTGGTAAAACAAGTCTTCAACATTAAATAAGATATTATGAAAAAGATACTATTTATACTCACGGGACTCGTCGCTGTATTGAGCGCTTGTGAGAATCAGGATTGGGGATTTCCCGATTATGACTATCAAACCGTATATTTTGCTTATCAGTATCCGGTTAGGACCATTACCTTGGGTGAGGATATATTTGATACATCGCTTGATAATGAGCACAAGTGTTTGATCAGTGCAACAACAGGCGGGGTTTACAGCAATCCCAATGATATAGTTATCGACTTCTCTGTTGATAATGGTATTGCTGAAGATTTGATTTTTGGAGGTACTTCTGATAGCATTAGGATTATGCCATCAACCTACTATTCCCTTGAATCCGACCAAATTGTGATTCCTCAAGGGCAATTGACAGGAGGAGTAGAGGTGCAATTGACAGATGCGTTTTTTGCAGATCCATTGTCACTTAGAAATACCTATGTAATACCCATGCAAATAACCGGGATTACAAGTGCGGACTCTGTCCTTTCAGGTGTGCCTCTTGTAGAAAATCCAAGAAAAGCGGTTTCTGGAGATTGGAGTGTACAACCAAAGGATTTTGTATTGTATGCTGTCAAGTATATCAATGAGTGGCATGGATATTACCTAAGAAGAGGACGTGACGTGATTGTGGGTAAAGGAGGAAACACTGCTTTAGATACGACTATCGTACGTCATGCTGAATACGTTGAGCGAGATGAAGTCAATTTCTTAACTACTGAATCGCTCTCTACGACAGCTTTTCCTTTGGTTTTTAAAGACAGCCTGGAGAACGACATTCCTGTGACCTTGTTATTGAACTTTGATGATGCAGGTAATTGCACCATTTCTTCAAATGACTACCCTGCTACCGGAAGTGGTCAGTTTGTGCCTAAGGGCGAGGAAAATAGTTGGGGGAATCAGGATAGAGATGTCCTGTACTTGAGCTACCAAATCGACCTTCCGGAGACGGATGTTACTGCCATGGATACCCTGGTTATGAGAAACCGCGGGGTGGATATTGAATTGTTCACTCCTGCAGCTAACTAGTTTCTAATTTCTAAAAATGAATGACATGAAAAACATATATAAACTAGTATTTACTACCCTGGCTGTTATTATGGGTGTCTCATGCGATGACCACATGGTGATGGATTATCAGGTGGAGAAACCTTTGAGTATAGAACAAAAAGAACAGCTTAATTCTTATGGAGACTTGTTGAGCTACGTCGATCGTAGCGCCAATGCACAGTTTAACCTGGGAATAGCAGTAGACTCAGCATACTTCGTGAGTGACGGGGTTATCTCTCGTCTGGTCAATCGCAATTTTGATCAGGTATCACCCATGAGTGGGATCAGTCATACTCAGATAGTGGGTACAGATGGAAGCCTTGATATGTCAGGGGTTTTGAGTATGTACGAGAATGCGAAAGCGAAGGAAATACCTATTCACGGATCTGCCTTGGTGTCTCACACGGCTCAAAGTTCTGAATATCTGTATTCGACAATAGCTCCGGTCGTGATTCCCGCACAGGGAGGGCCGGCATGGGAAGTGCTTTCGAGCCAGGACTTTGAAACAGATGATGCCTCGAACTATCTCACCAATGGTGGGAATGCCGTTCTGTCATTTACCGCTGATGGTGGAGGAGCCGATGGAACAGGTAGAGCCTTGGTGGTGACAAATTCGGAAGTTCGTCCTAACGATTGGGAATCACAGCTATTCTTTACCTTTTCTCCAGCCACTGTGGAAGGAGAGCAGTTTATGTTGACAATGGACGTCAGAGCAGACGCAGATGTAACCATGGCTACTCAAGCCCAGACTGAACCTTACGCATACAAGCACTGGGATTTCTTTGGGCAGATCAATGCAGGTATAGAGTGGACAACCATTGAGGTGCCAATTACTGTTTCTGCTGAAACCTCTGAGTGTACTACGATTGCATTTAACCTTGGCAATGCAGCTACAAACTACTATTTCGACAATATTGAGGTTTCGAAGTACAATGAAAGTGCCGGGGGACCTACCTGGGATCTTTTGTCAGAGAATAGTTTTGAAACAGACGATGCGTCCAATTATCTGACCAATGGAGCCAATGCAGCTTTGTCATTTACTGCTGACGGAGAAGGAGCCAATGGAGAGGGAAGAGCTTTGGTAGTGACCAACGGTGAAGTGCGGGCCAATGATTGGGAATCACAACTATTTTTCACATTTGCTCCGGCGAGTGAAGTAGGTCAGCAGCTGAGGCTTACCATGGATGTTCGTGCTGATGCAGATGCAACCATGGCCACCCAGGCCCAGACCGAACCCTATGCTTACAAGCATTGGAACTTCTTCGGAGCGATCAATGCCACTACTGAGTGGAGCACTGTGGATGTCATAATTACTGTGGCCGACGAAACCTCAGCATGTACCACTATAGCTTTTAACCTTGGTAATGTGGCGACCAGCTACTACTTTGACAATATTGAAGTGCGGTGGTACAACGAGGAAGGTGGACAGGCACAAGTGATTGAGCGTACCGCTGAGGAAAAGAACGATACGCTGACGTATGCCATGAATACCTGGATCGCTGGTTTAATGCAATCCTCATCTGAGTATGATATTCAGGGCTGGGATGTACTGGCCTATCCTATGGATGATACGAACCCTTCCGAACTCAAGTCAACACCTGCAGATACCATTGATGGAGAATTCTACTGGCAAGACTACCTGGGTGAAGATTATGGAGTCAAAGCGTTTAATACGGTCAGAGAACATGTGGGTGATGGAGTTCCTCTTTTCATTGTAGAAAACAATATGGAAAGTAATCTTGCCAAGTGTGATGGATTGATCGATTATGTCGAGTACATCGAAAACCAAGGTGCCACTGTAGATGGTATCGGTGTTGAACTTAATATCACAACGGATTCTGATAAAGATAATATCGCTGCAATGTTTGAGAAGCTGGGTCAGACTGGTAAACTGATCAGGATTTCCCAACTCAGTGTAGGTATAGGAATGCCGCAGGATGAAATGGATATGCTGGAAGTTCAGGCCGACATGTTTGGTTATGTACTGGAGCAATATGCCGCCAATATACCTGCAGCTCAGAGGTATGGTATTACCCTATGGAATGCGACAAGTGAAAGTGGAATTTGGATGGATCCGGGAGCCGATTTTGAACGTCGCCTGCCCTATGCAACATTCGCTGATGGACTTAGCGAGATGAGATAATTTAGCTTTAAATCATACATGTAAGACCTGTCCCGTCATGCTACATCCGACTTGATTGGGGTGGGTCGAACATGTAGATTTTATTTCAGCTTTTTTGAGCAAATTCTTACTACCAGCTTATGAAGACAATCAACTTTTTGTTGCTATGTGTAATACTTGTAGCAAATGGCACCGTTATCAATGCCCAAACTTTCAACCAAATTGCACCACAGGGTTTTGACGAATTTCGAAAGGACATTCCTCATGGTTGCATAGATACACTTTCGTATAAGTCGAAAACTGTTGGAACCACACGAAAAGCCCTGATATATACGCCACCGGGCTATTCAGCCCGAAAAAAGTATCCGGTTTTGTACCTGCTCCATGGAATAGGAGGAGATGAGTATGAATGGTTAAGAAATGGACACCCTGAGATCATTCTGGATAACCTGTATGCTGAAAATAAGCTAACGCCCATGATTGTGGTATTGCCCAATGGGCGGGCCATGAAGGATGATAGACCTGTAGGAAATATTTTTGACAGTTTGAGGGTCCAGGCTTTTACGACATTCGAAAAGGATCTGCTCAATGATCTGATTCCTGCTGTGGAAAAGAATTATAAGGTATTCAAAGACCCAGGTCATCGTGCTTTGGCTGGTCTTTCCATGGGAGGAGGGCAGTCATTGAACTTTGGCTTGACCAATCTTGATACATTTTCATGGGTAGGAGGGTTTTCTTCTGCACCCAACACAAAGACTCCCAGTGAATTGGTGCCCGATCCCCAAATAGCAATAGATAAGCTTCAATTACTATGGGTTTCTTGCGGTGATGCGGATTGGCTAATGCCGTTTAGCCAACGCACTCATGAATACCTTTTCAAAAACAGCGTACCACACATATTCTATGTCGAGCCGGGAGGGCATGATTTCAAGGTATGGAAGAATGATCTCTACAAGTTCTCACAACTGCTATTCAAGCCGGTGGATCAATCATCATTCAATAAATACAGTGTTTTAGGTTTACCTGCTTCTACCAATATTGGTTCTTCAGCGTATCCACAAGTCCTACCGGATAGCCGGGTAATCTTTCGTACTCATGCACCTGTTGCTAAGAAAGTTCAGATTGATTTGGGAAGAAAGTATGACATGAAGAAGGACTCATTGGGTTATTGGTCAGTGACTACTGACTCTATCAGTCCCGGATTTCACTATTATTCATTGGTCATAGATGACGTGGCAATAGCCGACCCTGCCAGCGAAACATTTTATGGGATGGGAAGGATGGCCAGCGGAATAGAGATTCCTTTTAGAGAAGGGGGATACTATGAGCTGCGCGATGTTCCTCATGGAGACATTCGAAAGAAAAGATACTACTCGCAAGTGACCCGTGGATGGAGGGATATATATGTATATACTCCTCCCGGGTACGATCAATCGACCACTGAGTATCCAGCACTATATATCCTACATGGGGGTGGAGAAGACGAGCGAGGTTGGGGGATGCAGGGAAGGACAGACCTGATCATGGATAATCTGATCGCTGAGGGTGCCGCTAAACCCATGCTGGCAGTGATGCCCGACGCCAATATGCCGGGAAAAGCCTTTGAAGAAGGAGTGCTCAAGCAGTTTGAATCAGAACTCAAAGATGAGATCATCCCCTGGGTTGAAAAAGAATTTAGGGTCGCCAAAGGTGCCAAGAGCAGAGCATTGGCCGGCTTGTCTATGGGTGGCATCCACACGCTGTACACCGGGATAAACAACACAGAGCTTTTTTCCTCCCTGGGAGTATTTAGCTCTGGTTGGATACAGACGATGCAAAAGGATTTGGCAGAGGCTCAGTATGATTTTATGAAAGGGAACTCAGACAGGATCAATGACAATCTGGATCATCTGTGGATAGCCATGGGAGGTAAAGAAGACATAGCGCATGGTAACTGCCAGCTCATGCTAAAAAAGTTTGATGAAATCGGGGTTCGTTATAGCTACTACGAGTACCCCGGAGGCCACACTTGGCCTGTATGGAGGGACAATCTCTATCGGTTTGCCCCATTGTTGTTCAAATCTGACGCTAATTCAAATAGTACTCAAAAGTGATATTACTACCTACAAACACCTCTACAAACCAACAAGTAATTACTCTAAAACTTAAATACTATGAACAAACTAAAATTAAAGCAGCTCATGTTGCTGCTGGCTTTGCTGCCGACACTGGCTAAAGCATGGCCCGGAATGCCCTTGCCTCCATTGCATGTAGATGGACGGAATCTGAAAGACGACTGTGGAAACAATGTGGTATTGCATGGAGTGGCCATTACACCAAGTCCCTGGTTCAATGGATGTCAATATGGTTCGTCTTCAGGATACTGTACCTGGGACAACTACGATGTTCAGGGCTGCCTGAACTACAACAATGCAGTGATGGATCGTTTGACCAATACATCTGATGGATGGTATCTAAATTATATACGCCTACATATTGACCCCTATTGGACGAACACTCCAGGGGCACCCCTCCCTGAGAATGATATTTCCCGATTTGATTATAATCGTCTGGTTCAATACACGGACGAAGTAATCATTCCCCTGGTCAACCATGCACGGGATCGCGGACTATATGTGATTCTTCGTCCTCCCGGCGTTTGTCCCGAACACATTGCTGTGAATGATAACTACCACAATTACCTCAAAACTGTGTGGACTTTCTTATCCCAGCATCCGGGTTTGAGAAATGTGGATCATGTCATGTTTGAGTTGGCCAATGAGCCGGTACAGATTCTTGGAACCAATGGAAATTGGGGTTCCACAGGAGATGAGCATTTTGCAGCACTTCATAATTTTTTCCAGCCATTGGTAAACATCATTCGTAGCAATGGAGCCAATAACATTTGTTGGATACCGGGTACAGGTTGGCAATCACACTATCAAGGTTATGTCAACCATAGAATTACCAATGGTGATATTGGCTATGCGGTACATATTTATCCGGGGTACTGGGGTGGCATCAGAAACTACTCGGCATTTCAGAGTGGATGGGATACGAATGTAAAGCCCATTGCTGATGTGGCACCTATTGTAGTTACAGAAACAGACTGGGCCCCTGAGGGGTACGGAGCCTTTGGTATAGCCACCACAGGTACCGCCGGAGGAGATGGCTTTGGGGCCAATCTTAACCATGTACTCTATAATTCAGGGAACGCTTCATGGAATGTACTTGCTCCCGACAACCTACTGGATCATGGCGACCCAAATGGTGGTACGGCCTATGGCGGAGATTGGCAGGCATGTGGTGCCCCGGTCAAACATTGGTTTAGGGAGTTTGCTGAAAACAACTATAACCTGCCAGCCGATGGATGTTCCAGCCCGGGAGGATGTTCGGGTACCACCAATTTGCCCAACGGTACCTATACCATCACCGCCCGACACAGTGGCAAATGCCTGGACGTATATAATTTCTCTTCAGAAAATGGAGGAAACATTGTGCAATGGGACTGCAGCGGCGGTGACAACCAGCAATGGGTTGTTACTCAATCTGGTGGCTACTATACCATTACCAGTGCCATGAGCGGCAAATGCCTTGATGTGGCCGATTGGTCTACAGCTGACGGTGCCAACATCCAGCAGTGGGATTGTAGCGGGGCAGCAGTACAGCAGTTTTGCCTTCAGGACGAAGGGAACGGGTATTATGGTATCGTCAATGTAAACAGTGGCAAAGGCCTGGATATAGAAAACATCTCTACCGAAAACGGAGCCAACGTGATGCAATACTCTTATTGGGGTGGAGAGAACCAGCAATTTTCTTTTACTCCTGTTGGTGGAGGAAACCCCGGTACAGGATTGGTGCATAATGGCATCTATGAGATAGAATTTCAAACTGATGCCAATAAAGTATTGGATTTGCGCTGGGGAGAAGATGTCAATGGTGGTGTATTACAGCCATGGGATAGAAACGGAGGGACGGCTCAGCAGTGGGTGGCTCTGGATGCAGGCAATGGCACCTGGAGATTCCGATCCAATGCAAGTTCTGCTGGTCGTGTAATTGATCTGGAAAACGGAGATGCGACCAATGGAATGGGAATAAGGCTGTGGGACAACTATAGTAACACGGCCCAGTCTTGGAATGTGACCGATGCTGGAAACGGTTATTACAGCATCACATCCGCAGTAAACTCAGCCAAAGGTTGGGATATTTCGAATTGTTTAATGGATGGGTCAGAAAGCCTCCAGATTTGGGATAACTACGGCACATCCTGTCAGTTATTTCGGTTCGTGCAGGTGGGGACGAGCGCAAGGAGTGTTGGTCTATCTGAAGATCAGGTCGAGCCTGACGCAGGGTTGGTGCTTTATCCAAATCCTTCAATCCATGGCGAATTCTCTGTGAGAATTAATCAGGGAATGCATGGTTCATTTGATCTTTCCTTGTACAGTTTGGATGGAAAAAGAGTGTTCCTTCAGAAGGACTTGATCGCTGGTGTGACAACTATCCGCTCAGGATTGACTAAGGGTATTTACATAATGAAAATCAACGGAGTAGGATACAGCTATTCCGAAAGGTTAATGATCAAATAAATGGTTTTTTGGGCTGCCTCAGACAGGTAGAATCATTGAGGCGGCCCGTTTTTAAATGAACTTTTGTAGATTCTATTTATGAAACAAATTGTATTCGCACTCTTATCGCTCCTGGTTTGGACCAAGCCCCTGGCTCAGGACAATGTACAGTATTTCCCCCTTGATGAAATAGAGATCACTGGCGGGCCTTTTCGCAAGGCACAGGATCTCAATCTACAGACCATTCTAAAATATGATGTGGATCGCCTCCTGGCCCCATACCTCAAGGAAGCAGGTCTGAGTCCAAAGGGAGAGAGCTTTGAAAATTGGATTGGTCTGGACGGTCATGTCGGAGGACATTATTTGTCGGCCTTAGCTATTCATTACGCATCTACTGGCAATGAGGAATGCAAAAGGCGCATGGAATACATGATATCGGAATTGAAAAAATGTAGTGAGAGCCATACCAAAATCCACCCTGATTGGGGTGTTGGCTATGTGGGTGGAGTGCCCGATAGTGAAGGGATATGGTCACGCATTAAGAATGGAGAACCTCATGCCGTATGGGACTATTGGGTGCCATGGTATAATGTCCATAAAATCTATGCCGGCTTGAGGGATGCATGGTACTATGCAGGCAATGAGGAAGCAAAAGTTTTGTTTCTTGAATTGTGTGATTGGGGGATTAGCCTGACTCAAAACCTCTCCGATGAACAAATGGAAGGTATGCTTGCCAATGAGTATGGTGGAATGAACGAATCCTATGTAGACGCATTCGAAATCTCAGGAGAGGATAAATACCTAAAAATGGCCAAAAGGTTTTCACATAAATCCCTATTGGAGCCCTTGAGCCAGGGACAGGACAAGTTGGATAATTTACATGCCAATACACAAGTCCCCAAGGCTGTAGGTTTTCAAAGAATTGCAGAATATACTCAAGAAGAGAAGTATGTAAAGGCAGGTGAATTTTTTTGGGAGACCGTCACAGGCAATAGAAGCCTCGCATTTGGCGGAAACAGCCGACGTGAATTTTTCCCCTCTCAGGAGCGTACCATAGATTTTATTGATCAGGTCGAGGGGCCAGAGTCCTGCAACACCCACAACATGCTCAAACTGACCAAGGGACTTTTCAAAGTAAACCCTGAAGCTCGTTTTGCTGATTACTATGAAAAGGCACTATACAATCACATTCTTTCTACCCAACATCCGGATCATGGAGGTTATGTCTATTTTACTCCGGCCAGGCCGAGACATTACCGGGTGTATTCTGCTCCCAATCAGGCCATGTGGTGTTGTGTAGGTACGGGATTAGAGAACCACGGCAAGTACGGGGAGTTTATTTATGCTTATAGGCGCGATGAACTGTACGTAAACCTCTTTGTGGATTCAGAATTGGACTCACCGGAAAAAGGGATCAAGATCAGTCAAAAAACGGGATTTCCTGAAGAGGAGCAAAGCCTGATCACTTTGCATATGAGTGGCCAATATGATTTGATGGTGAGATATCCCGGATGGGTTGCACCAGGTGAGTTGACCCTATCTGTCAACGGCGAAGAGATATCTCATGACGAATCACCAGGTTCTTATGTGAGAATCAGTAGAGAATGGGTTTCAGGGGATGAAGTGGAAGTGAATTTTCCTATGCGGACACAAATAGAATCGCTTCTGAATCTAAATGATTATATAGCTTTTACACATGGACCAATATTACTTTCTGCAAAAACGAAATCGGAGGATTTACCAGGATTGGTCGCTGGCTCAGGACGTTGGGAACACATAGCCCACGGGGAGCGGCTGGCACTTGATGAAGCCCCAATCCTTATAGAAGATGACAGAAGTGATATTCCTAATAAAATCACATCATTAGAGGATGGATCACTCACCTTCTCGATGAATTCACTTAATGTACTCAATTCAGATCAAACCTTGACCTTGGAGCCTTTTTATAAAATACACGACAGTCGATATATGATGTATTGGATGCAGGTATCCAATGAGGAATACAAGCACATCCTGGATTCTATGGCCTCACTGGAAATGGAAAAGCTTACACTCGAAAAACTTACAGTCGATAAGGTGCAGCCAGGTGAGCAACAACCGGAAGTTGATCATGCTATGAAGTCTGAAAAATCCAATAAAGGGGTCTTTCTTGATCGTCACTGGAGAGATGCACGAAACGGAGGATACTTCAGCTATGAGATTGCTACCCAAAAAATGAAAAACCTGGCCCTGAGGGTGAAATATTGGGGAAATGAATCTGGCGATCGAAGTTTTGATATTTTGATCGATGATCAGTTGCTGGCAACTGAGGACATTGGTTCCAGGTGGAGAGAAAACCAGTTTAAAGTAGTGATATACGAGATTCCAAAGAACCTCCTAAAAAACAAAGAAAAGATTGAGGTCAAGTTTCAAAGTCAGGAAAATGGTTACGCAGGTGGGGTGTTTGACCTAAGATTACTTGAATACAAATAATTAGGCTTAAAGATATCAGTGACTAACATATCTATAATATTCAATGAAATGTAGTTAAAATGGAGAATTATCCTTGGATAAAACCAATGCTGATAAGTACAATCATACTATCAGCCTGTGGCAACTTAAAATGGAAGAATAACAATCAATATCGTAAAACGATCAATGTGAAGCTGAATCAGAATGGAAAAGAATATATCCTAAACACGTGCAATGAATACAGTTTGACTTGGGTTAATGGTGAAAAAGAATATGATTTCATCAGTAAGGCGTCTTTTTCAGGCCCTGATGAGCACTTCAACAGGACATTTGATCTGTATTTTTTTAGAGAGCAGGTTGATATTGTGGACTCAGAGTCTTTTCGAATCGATGACGTAGGCTTAAATGTTCTCGGAGACTCTGTCATGAATTGGATATATTATATGAAGTTGGATGATCGACGAGATACCCTAAATATAGTTTGGTTCAAAACTACCGAGGAGTGGCTTGTTCGTCAGTGATTCATTAAATACAGAATGTGCGGGGCATTTTTGGTTTACTATGGGTTTATATTTATGTGAACATGAAATCATTTAAGGTGCGATTCTTTTGGCTGTTGGTTGTGATGTGTTCATGTCATAGACTCAAATGGGAACGGAGTTACGAAATTCAAGAAAAAAAGAAATCGGAATATCGGAATGGTGTGAATTACAATTTGTTCACGACAAATCAGTATAAGAAGAATTGCTCTTGGGGAGAATGTAAGTACGATGTTATAAGCTATGTGAGCTTCACTGGCATGGAACAGAAAATTTCTAATTGCCTGAACTTGTCTTTCTTTCAATCCAAGTTGAATTTCAATACTCCGGAAACTTTTCATATAGACAGTGTGTCTTTTGACATCCATAGTGATTGGGAGTTAGATTGGATATACCACATAACTGCCGATAACCGACAAGAGTCTGTGCAAATAACATGGATAAAGGATAATGAGGGTTGGCAAATGCAACCGAAGTAATTCACTAGGCGACCTAAGAGAAATTAAAATCATAAACTGGATAAACGAGAAATAAATGACCCGATTAAAAGTAATATTTCTGATGAGCTTACTACTCTGTAGCCAGGGAGTAGTGTCACAAAAACTCCAAAGCGATAATGGTGATGGTACTTACACCAATCCTGTAATTGCTTCGGATTTCCCTGATCCGGATGTGATCCTGGTGGATGATACCTATTACATGGTTGCTACCACCATGTTTGTTTTTCCTGGCGTGACAGTCATTAAGTCCAAGGATTTGGTGAACTGGGAGTATTGCAGCAATGCGGTACCAAGGTTTGACTTTAGTCAATGCTATGAACTGGACACCTGTAGTAGATATAGTCATGGTCAATGGGCGACAAGCCTCAAATATAAGAATGGCAAGTTTTATCTGCTGTTCATTACACTGGATGAAGGTGGGTTTGTATGTACAGCAGATCAGGCCGAAGGGCCATGGGATATTAGAAAGTTACCACATGGTTTCTATGATCCGGGACTATTTTTTGATGAGGACGGGCGTACTTATGTAGCCCATGGATATGGGGAGATCAAAATCACCGAGGTAGATGACGATCTGGCTCCAATTAGCAAAGATTCAGTCGTTTTCGTGGGGGATATCAGGGGAGGACTAGAAGGCTCTCATGTTTACAAAATCAACGATTATTACTATCTGTATAGCACCTATGGGGGATTGAATGGAATTCAGGTGGCATTGAGATCCAAGAGCATTTGGGGGCCATATGAACAGAAAGTTGTGATTAAGGACTGGACTCCCGGACCTAATTTTGGAATACATCAAGGAGCTTTGATGCAAACCCAGACAGGCGAGTGGTGGACGATGTTGTTTGTTGATAGCGGGCCTTTAGGTCGGTTTCCTTCGCTTCAGCCGGTAACCTGGGAAGACGGATGGCCAATGGTCGGAGTTGAGGGTAAAGCTGTATTGACACACAAAAAACCTAACGTTGGAAAAGAATACCCGATTAAGACCTTTCCAACTTCTTCGGAGTTTTCAGAATCTGAACTCGGTATGCAATGGGGCTGGAACCACAACCCGGATGACTCAAAATGGTCGCTTACAGAAAGAGAGGGCTACCTGAGGCTTCATACTGCTACGGTGACTGACGATCTGAAAATGGCTCAAAACAGCTTGACGCAGCGAACATGGGCATATTATTCCGATACGGTGGCCTCTACGGCTATGGCCAAAATGGAACTGAAGAATATGAAAAAAGGTGATGTTGCTGGCTTTGCCATATTTCAAGACCCATATGCTTACATAGGTGTCAAAAAAGTAAAAGGAAAATACCAGTTGATCATGGTCAATAATGGTGAGGTAGTAGAAACGCAACCACTCAAATCCTCACAGATTTATTTAATGTCCCAACCGAATTTTGGTTCCGGAAAGGCCAATTTCGGATACAGTACCGATGGCAAGAACTTTCAGAAGTTTGGCAATGAACTGACCATGAAGTTTAACCTCTCAGTATTCACCGGTAACAAATACATGTTGTTTAACCACGCCACTGAGGCACTGGGTGGTTACGTGGATGTTGATTGGTTTAGGGTGGACCCTACCCAAGATTATTTACGTGGCAAAGGGTCACTAACCCTCAAGTAGGGCTTTCATATTATATCATATAATAGTTTTCCTATTCGTTCATTTTTGGACGAGTGGGAACTATTGTAACTCAAAAAGAACAGTATGAAGGTCAAATTGATAATGTTAGGGGCTGTGTTGATAGTGTCAAGCAGTTTCGCACTTGTAATTTCCTATTCAAAGTCAAAAAAAAAGCCCGTAAGCCTCAAAGAGGTGTTTCATGACAATTTCTACATTGGCACTGCTCTCAATGCGCAACAGATTTTGGGACAAAGGGTCGAAACCATGGAGGTAGTCGAAAAAAATTTTAATGCGATTGTAGCCGAAAATTGCATGAAAAGTGGTCAGATCCAGCCTGAGGAAGGTAAGTTCAGGTTTGAACTAGCTGACCGTTTCGTAGCCTATGGCGAAAAAAATAACATGCTCATCAATGGCCATACGTTGATCTGGCATTCTCAGGCTCCCAAATGGTTTTTTACTGATTCAGCAGGTAAGGACGTATCTAGGGACGTATTGATCCAAAGAATGAAGGATCACATATATGCCGTGGCAGGCAGGTATAAAGGTCGGGTGCACACCTGGGATGTGGTCAATGAGGCCATCCTGGATGATGGTTCGTGGCGTAAGAGTAAATTCTATGAGATCATAGGCGAGGAGTTTGTAGCATTGGCATTTCAGTTTGCCAATGAGGCTGACCCTGAAGCTGAACTCTATTACAATGACTACTCCATGTCCAATCCCGGCAAACGAAAAGGTGTTGTGGCAATGGTGAAAAACTTACAAAAGCAAGGCGTCAGAATTGATGGTATCGGCATGCAGGGACATGTGGGTTTGAATTATCCGCAGATAGACGCCTTTGAGGAGAGTATCAAGAGCTATGCCTCTCTGGGAGTGAAAGTGATGGTGACAGAATTGGACATCACGGTATTGCCCTCTCCCTGGGACAATGTCGGGGCGGATGTGTCGGCCAACTTCGAATATGAGAAAAAAATGAATCCGTATTCAGAAGGTTTGCCTGATTCTGTTCAACAAAAACTCACGGATCGTTACCTCCGGTTTTTTGACCTTTTTACTAAATATCAAAACGACATTTCAAGAGTGACACTATGGGGCGTGAATGACGGTGATTCGTGGCTTAACAACTGGCCTATCCGAGGAAGAACCAATTATCCATTGCTCTTTGATAGGGAAAACAAACCTAAACCAGCAACAATGGCCATCATCAAACAATACAATGATCAATAAGAAATTAGGGGGGCATTGGCTGTTCGTTTTTGCATTTCTCCTTTTGGGTGGTTGTCAGCAGGAGAAACCAACCCAATTCAAACTGTGGTATAATCAACCGGCCTCTCAGTGGGTCGAAGCATTGCCTGTAGGTAATGGTCGACTGGGAGCTATGATTTATGGTGACCCCAATCAAGAGACTATTCAACTCAATGAAAACACCTTCTATGCAGGAGGACCTCATCGCAACGACAACCCCAGCGCCCTGAAGGCTTTGCCCGAGGTACGGAAACTGATCTTTGAAGGGAAGTACAAAGAGGCTCAGGATAGGGTGAATAGGGATTTTTTCAGTGGGAGAAATGGAATGCCCTATCAAACAATTGGAAACCTAAAACTTACATTTGAAAACAATGCCCCGCTGGAGGATTATTATAGGGAGTTGGATCTGGATCGTGCAGTTGCAACTACCTCTTATCAACGGGACGGTATCAAATATCATACTGAGCTTTTTTCTTCCTATCCGGATCAGGTGATTATTTGCAAGGTCAGTGCAGATGAGTCTGGCAGCATCAGCTTTTCGGCTACAATGGATCGTCCTGATGAGTATGATGTTATGACATCAGGGAGCGATTTGTTGATCCTTTCAGGAAGGGGAAGTGATCATGAGGGAGTGAAAGGACAAGTTGAGTTTGAAGCTCATTCGAGGTTCATAGTTCGAGGAGGTACTATCACGGCCGAAAAAAAATCCATTGTGGTAGATCAGGCGGATGAAGTCGTGATCTTTACTTCGATTGCGACCAATTTTGAGGCGTACGATGATCTGGGGGGTGACCCAAATGCAAAGGCCTCGGAGTACTTAATGAAGGCGATTGACAAGGGGTATGATCAGATCTATGCGGATCACCTGTCTGACTACCAAAGTTTATTTCATCGTGTCTCAATTGATCTGGGGACGACAGATTCTGTGAATAATCCGACGGATATCCGCATCAGAGATTTTTCTGTGGGTAATGATCCTCAGCTGGCTGCATTGTACTTTCAATTTGGTCGGTATCTGTTGATTTCTTCTTCCAGACCCGGAGGCCAACCCGCCAACCTTCAGGGTATTTGGAATGACCATCTTCGTCCACCCTGGGACAGCAAGTACACGGTCAATATCAATACAGAGATGAATTATTGGCCCTCTGAGATAACCAATCTATCTGAGTTGAATGAGCCCTTGATCGATATGTTGCATGATTTATCGGAGGCTGGTAAAAGTACAGCACAGGGAATGTATGGAGCTAATGGATGGGTCATGCATCATAATACCGATCTATGGCGGATAACAGGCCCGGTGGATGGAGCCTTTTGGGGCATGTGGCCCATGGGCGGAGCGTGGCTGTCACAGCATTTGTTTGACAAGTATGAGTTTTCTGGCGATACGGAATTTCTGTCTTCAGTTTACCCAATCATGAAAGAGTCCTGTCTTTTCTATCTGGACTTTCTCACAGAAGACCCGGCCACCGGATGGCAGGTGGTGGTACCTTCTGTTTCTCCTGAAAATGCCCCATATGTTGATCATGGAGAAGCCATCTCCTCGGGTACTACCATGGACAATCAACTGCTTTTCGACCTATTTCGGAAAACAATCAAGGCGGCTATGATATTAGGACAGGATGAAGAGCTTGTGTTAGCATTGACAGACCATGTTGCGCAGCTGCCTCCCATGCAAATTGGACGATGGGGACAGCTACAGGAATGGATGGAAGATTGGGATAACCCGGATGACAAACATCGACACGTATCTCATCTTTATGGCCTATACCCGTCCAATCAAATTTCGCCACATAGAAGCCCCGAACTGTTTGAGGCAGCCAGAACATCACTTGTGGCGAGGGGCGACGAATCCACCGGCTGGTCAATGGGTTGGAAAGTAAACCTTTGGGCCAGATTACTTGATGGTAATCACGCTTTAAAGCTGATTAAGGATCAGTTGTCACCGGCCATACTGCCCGATGGAAAACACAAAGGAGGCACCTATCCGAATCTATTTGATGCACATCCGCCTTTTCAGATAGATGGCAATTTTGGTTGTACTGCAGGGATTGCAGAGATGCTGCTCCAGAGTCATGATGGAGCCATTCATGTTTTGCCTGCATTACCTGATGATTGGACCTCAGGAAGCATCACTGGATTGAGGGCTCGTGGAGGGTTCGAAGTTTCTATTTCATGGGATAATGGAAAAGTTGAAGAGATCATCATTGAGTCAAGCCTGGGAGGCAACTGTAGAGTTCGATCCCATACGCCACTTATCGGTGATGGTTGTGAAAAAGCAAGAGGGAAGAATCCCAACCCATATTATCAAACACCTCAGGTCAAAAAAGTGCTCGTGTCAGAGGAGGCTAGAATGAACGGTATCGGTTTGAAGCAGAAGTATGAATATGATTTATCAACAAGCAATGGTGAAAGGTATGTGCTTAGTAGGAATTAAGAATAAAAAGCTAACAGGAAAGAGATTTTGGGTCGCAATGATGTGTGTGCTGATGCATGCAACGGCGACATTTGGGCAAAACACAGCATTACCCGCCTTACATGTGAATGGACGCTACTTGAATGACCCTCATGGCAATATTGTCAACCTCCATGGGTACGCTCAGACTTTTTCACCTTGGTTTAATGAACGTAATACTAAATGGAACAATCATGATGTACAAGGCTGCTTGGATTACAACAAAGGAATCATTGATGCCCTGTTTGAGGCCGACTGGAAAATGAATTTTGTACGCATGCATATGGATCCGTATTGGTCCAATACTCCAGGATGCGAGGGTAGATATGAAGGAGAAGAGTGCTTCAATGAGGGCAGGTTCCTTACTTATCTGGATCAGGTATTTATTCCCATGGCAGAGTACGCTGTATCCAAAGGTTTATATGTGGTACTAAGGCCACCTGGTGTTTGTCCAGAAGAAATAGAGATTGGGGGAGTGTATCAGCAGTACTTACTCAAAGTCTGGGCTCATGTAGCTAAACATCCAAAACTGAAAAACCATCCTAACATCATGTTTGAGTTGGCCAATGAACCTATTCGCATATTAGGGCCGGATGGCACCTATGGATCTGGGTCGCAAGGCCATTTTGACAATCTGAAAATTTACTTTCAGGAGATTGTTGATTTGATTCGAGAGTCTGCTGATAATATTTTGTGGATTCCCGGATTGGGGTGGCAGTCCCAATATCAGGGCTTTGCGATCAACCCCATAGAAGGCAATAATATTGGTTATGCCATTCATGTTTATCCAGGTTGGTTCAACAGTGGTGATGGTTATGGACCGTTTCAATCGGGATGGGATGAACAGGTGAAGCCGGTTGCAGATTTTGCACCGATCATGGTGACGGAAATGGATTGGGCACCTGAGCACTACGATTCTTCCTGGGGCAAGGGCACCACGGGTACAGCGGGAGCAGATGGCTTTGGGGCCAACTTCAAGAAAATCGTGGATGACAGTGACAATGTCAGCTGGCTTGTATTTACCGAGCCTCATCTTCTAAAGGACTTTACGGGAGAGCCTCCGGCGGAGGGAGAACCTTATACATTTCTCAACGATCCGGAAGCCTGTCCCTGGCCGGTGTTCCATTGGTTTGAGGAATACGCTGAGATCAACTACCCGCGGCCAGATTTTGAGTATCAGTCCATGAGCGACAATGGGGATGGTACCTATACGAATCCTGTGATTTTTGGAGATTTTCCAGATCCGGACGTCATCAGGGCGGGGGACGTTTACTACATGGTGTCGACCACTATGCACATCTTTCCCGGAGCGACACTGCTCAAATCCTACGATCTGGTCAATTGGGAGTACTGTAGCAATCCATTAGAAAAAATCGAAAATTCAGATTGTTATAATCTGCTTGATTGCCACAGATACAGTCATGGTCAGTGGGCCTCGAGTCTGAAATACAATGACGGTACTTTCTACATTCTGTTTAATACCCTGGACGAGGGAGGATACCTTTTGACAGCCGAAGACCCTGAAGGTTCCTGGCAACTGACCCAGCTGCATGATAGCTTCTACGATCCGGGTTTGTTTTTCGATGATGACGGAAAGACCTATGTGGTTCATGGAATTGACGAACTCAGGATGGTGGAGTTGGATGAAAATTTTGATAAGGTACCGGGCACCGAACAGCTTGTATTTACGGCTACCTTCCGAAATGGCCTGGAGGGGAGTCACCTCTATAAGATCAATGGATACTATTACATCTATGCTACTTACGGAGGTTTTCCGGCATTCCAGGTAGCGCTCAGATCAGAAAATATTTATGGCCCATACGAGGAAAAGAAACTCCTCGAGGATGACAATATCCACCAGGGAGCCTTGATAGAAACACAGACGGGAGAATGGTGGACGCTCATGTTTTACGACAAAGGGGCCTATGGCCGATTGCCCAATTTGCAACCTGTATCATGGGTAGATAATTGGCCGGAAATAGGTATAGAGGGCAAGGGTGTCACAACATTTAGGAAGCCCGACGTAGGACGTGATCATCCCAGAAAATCACTCCCTACAAACGACAGTTTCCGATCTTATCGTCTTGGACCTCAGTGGGGGTGGAATCACAACCCCGATAATTCAAAATGGTCATTGATCGAACGCCCGGACTATCTGCGCCTTGAGACAACCCGAGTAGTAAGCAACTTTTTGGAAGCACAGAATACACTCACCCAGCGAATACTTGGGTATCCGGATGATCCGGAGCATTCCTATGCAACCCTAAAGATGGAAATAGATGAAATGGTCAATGGTGATGTGGCCGGGCTGGCTGTGTTTCAAGATCCGTATGCATATATCGGGGTAAAAATGGAAGATGGACAGCGATATCTGATTACTTACAATGACGGTACCGAGTCAATAGGGTCTCAACTGAGTGATTCTGTCGTTTACTTAAGAGCTATTGCCAATTATAACACCAGTCAGGCGAGCTTTTATTACAGCCTGGACAATGAAACCTATACTAAGCTGGGCACCGATCTTTCAATGGAGTTTGATTTGTCCATATTCACAGGCAACAAGTTCTGTCTTTTCAACTTTGCTACACTAGAGACCGGTGGTTGGGTAGATATTGATTGGTTTTCCACGGAAGAGATTTTTTCCGAGGATCAGTTTTATGATGACTCGTTTGTTGGCTATAGCGTAGAGGCTTTGACACTGGTGGATGTGTTGATTGACAATGAGGAACTCTATTTGTTGACAGGCAGCGTTTCGAGTATCAACGTCACGGCCGTATATGAAGATGGCCGGGAAGAAGATATTAGCATTGGCGCCACTTATGTAAATAGTGATCCTGACAGGATACAGATCTTCAATGGACAGATCGTAGCCAAGTCTGATGGTACTGCTCAAATCGAAGTAAGCTTTGAAGGGCCGTTGGGTCATCAGATCACGAAAACGATCTCGGTGACGTCCTCAACATTTCCTTTGAAGGAGGGGCTTTTTGATCCGACGATTTTTGAAAGTGGGACATTCGATGAAACAACGAATACTGTGCAAACAGGACAATACGGGTTTGCAGGATGGCAATATGATGGTATCGACTTATCCGAATATAAATATGTCATTGCGCGGCTCGGAAGTGACAACAATGCAGATGTGACCTTCCGGCTTTTTGATGAATCGAGCTACTGGACCTCTCCAGTTTCCAGGCCATTCACGACCCGAGAGGTAATAGTGGATTTGCATTCGGCTACCAAAGACGACAATACGAATTTCGACCCGAGCCATGTGTATATCGTTGGATTTTGGTCCAATGGCAGCAATCCATTTGTAGTAGATACGGTCTATCTCGCCAAATACCTGGACAGTGACCCGCCTACGATTGATACCAAAACACCAGCAGGACTTGCCATAAATCAACTGGATCATTTCGATTACTTATTGGAAGAGGGACCTTCTGAAAGTCAGGTTTTTGTAACCTCAGGATACAAGCTAGGAGAAAAGGTAATTGTGGAAGCTCCTGAGGGCTTTGAGGTTTCACTTAGCGAGATGAGTGATTATTCTGAAAGTATAACCCTGAATACCAGCAATGGTGAGCTGGACAGGACAAGTGTTTACGTCAGACTAAAGGGAGGATTGGAAGAAGGAAGTTATTCGGGTGAGCTGACCTTGGTGTCTCCTGACGTGGCTACTCAATCAATAACTGTATCCGGAGCAGTGGGTATGGTTACCGGAATCGAAGATCAGATTTTACCCAAAGCGGAATTGCTTTTCAAGAGGTACTATACCATGACAGGCAGGAGGCTGACAAGTGTCAATAACTACCGTGGGCTGTACATAGTCAGGTCGTACTACTCTGATGGGTGTATTGTTGCAAAGAAATACTTTCAATATTAGTTAGTTTGAAAAAGAAGTTAAATGCAGGTGAATCATGAAGAAGACCTAATAATGTTATGAGAAAACTACTATTGAGTTCTATATTATTAATTTTTCAAATCAGTCCGCTGTTTGCACAGGACGCTAATTTCTTCATTTTTCTGGCCTTGGGTCAGTCCAATATGGAAGGACATGCCAGCTATGAATCGCAGGACACCCTGGTCGACGAACGATTTCAGGTAATGTCCGCTGTTGATTGTCCTGAGCTGGGAAGGCAAAAAGGAATGTGGTATACTGCTCGCCCACCTCTTTGTCGTTGCCGGACAGGTCTTACTCCTACAGATTATTTTGGTCATGTGCTGATTAATAACCTTCCGGATAGCATTCGAATAGGCGTGATAAATGTAGCTGTAGGAGGCTGCAAAATTGAACTGTTCGATAAAGAAAACTACAGCAGTTATATATCACAGGCACCGGATTGGTTAAAAAATATGGCGCGGGAATATGATGACAATCCTTATGGCCGTCTGATAGAAATGGCCAAACTAGCGCAGCAGGACGGGGTGATAAAGGGTATTTTGCTTCATCAGGGTGAATCCAATACCGGAGACAAAACCTGGCCTCAAAAGGTAAAAAGACTTTATGAAAACCTGAGCTCGGATTTGCAACTGGTAGAGGTGCCTCTATTGGCAGGTGAGATGGTAAATGCGGCACAAGGAGGAAAATGCGCAAGCATGAATACCATAATTGGTTTGCTGCCTGAGCAGATATCTAATGCACATATTGTATCATCTGATGGCTGCGAGGCTATTGGCGATGGACTACATTTTTCAGCTAATGGTTATAGAAAACTCGGACGACGCTATGGCTATCAAATGTTAATGTTGTTGGACTAAGAAACAGTAAGAATGAAGAAAATAGTAAGAATAAAGAAAATCAAAATGAATCAATTGAAGGTAAGTATGTTAGTCGCATGGCTGGTATTAGGCAGCTTTGCGGCTTTTTCCGGCAATGGCGACAAAAAAGCAAAGACAGCCAGTCCAGTTTTTACCAGGGCGGTGTATGTCGGCAATGACGAGGTTTTTAATGACAATCCGCTCGAAGAGGATGAGTTTTATAATCCCATTCTCCAGGGTTGCTATCCTGACCCGGCCATTACCCGAAAGGGGAATGACTATTACATGGTTGTATCCTCATTTGCCATGTTTCCCGGGGTGCCGATTTTTCATTCCAACGACCTGGTAAACTGGACGCAAATAGGCCATGTGCTGGATCGAGTGTCACAGTTGGACGTGCACGACACTGGAATCAGTGGAGGAGTCTATGCACCTGGGATCACTTACAATCCGAATAATGATACTTTTTACATGATCACCACTGCTTTTGCAGGAGGCCGAGGCAATTTGATTGTAAAAACCAAAGACCCTAAGCAAGGATGGAGCGAGCCTTATGATCTCAATTTCAGCGGTATAGACCCTTCTATCTTTTTTGATGATGACGGTAAGGCGTATATAGTTCATAATGATGCCCCCGATAATGGTAAGGAACTCTATAGTGGTCACCGTGTGATCAAAGTCTGGGAGTATGAAGTAGAAAAGGATCAAGTGATCAAAGGCACTGACAAGATTATAGTGGATGGCGGAGTGGATCTATCAAAGAAACCCATCTGGATTGAAGCTCCACATCTATACAAAAAGGACGGAAAGTACTTTTTAATGTGTGCCGAAGGAGGAACCGGAGGTAATCATAGTGAGGTGATTTTTGTCAGTGATAGCCCTAAGGGACCCTTCATTCCTGCTCCAAGTAACCCTATTTTGACGCAGAGATATTTTCCTAAGGAGCGAAGAAATAAAGTGGACTGGGCGGGTCACGCAGATTTGGTGGAAGGGCCTGATGGTAAGTACTACGGGGTATTCCTGGCGATCAGACCCAATGAGGAGGACCGTGTGAACATAGGAAGGGAGACCTTTATCTTGCCTGTTGACTGGTCTGGAGAATTTCCGGTATTTGAAAATGGGTTGGTTCCTATGGAACCGAAGTTAAAATTGCCGTCCGGTGTGGAAAATAAGAGTGGTAAGGACGGCTTCTTCCCAAAAGGAAATTTTACATACACAGAAGAGTTTGAATCCACAGATCTGGATTATAGATGGATAGGGCTCCGAGGGCCTCGTGAGGATTTTATTTCAATCAAAAAAGGGGAGTTGGAGATCACGCCTTGTGAAGCCAACATCAAGGAGTTGAAGCCTACTTCAACCCTGTTTCATCGACAGATGCATAGTACGTTTTCTTTTACCACTGAGATGAAGTACAAGCCACAGTCAGAGCAGGATTTGGCTGGGATTACCTGTTTGCAAAATGAAGGCTCGAACTATGTGTTTGGCGTGACCAAACTAAAGGATGACTATGTGCTCGTACTGGAGCGAACAGAAACGAAAGGAAGGGGATGGAATGACCGAAAGACCACATCAAAAATTCTGGCCACTCAGGTCATCGACTTAAAATCACCAATACAACTGCAGGTAGCTGCGGATGGTGACGATTATCAATTCAATTACTCGATTGGCGGAAGCGAGTTTAAGAATTTAGGCGATACAGTATCCGGTGATATTCTTTCCACCAACGTAGCAGGAGGGTTTACCGGCGCTTTGATAGGCTTGTATGCTACCTCTGGAAATACGACGCTTCCAGAGTAAATTGTACCTGGGGGTAAAACCACGTCGGACTGATATCTCTTTCGGTAGTTGAAATAATGAGAATGATATGACAGCTAGATTAACTTATTTTTTTCAATTCATTGTTCTATTCTTTGTAATTGCATGCAATGAAAAGGTTCCGGATTATCAAAATGTCAATTTGAGTTTTGATGAGAGGGCAGAGGATCTCATATCGAGAATGACGCTGGAAGAAAAGGCTTCTTTGATGTGTGATGTTTCTGAAGCGATACCAAGACTAGGAATCAAGAAGTTTAATTGGTGGAGTGAGGCGCTTCATGGTTATGCCAACAATGATAGTGTAACCGTTTTTCCTGAGCCAATAGGCATGGCCGCTTCATTTGATGATGAGTTGGTGTATCAAATCTTTAATGCAGTGTCGGATGAGGGGCGGGCTAAATACAATAAGTGGATCGCGGAAGGAAATGAAAATAAAAGATTTCTAAGTCTGTCGGTATGGACTCCTAATGTCAATATTTTTAGAGATCCCAGATGGGGGAGAGGGCAGGAAACCTATGGAGAAGATCCATATCTTACCTCTCGAATGGGTGTTCAGGTCGTCAAAGGGCTGCAAGGCCCGGAAGATGTGAAATACAGAAAACTGTTGGCCTGCGCCAAGCATTATGCAGTGCATTCAGGCCCTGAATGGAGCAGACATGAACTCAATCTGGATAATATCGATGATCGGGATCTGTGGGAAACCTATCTACCGGCCTTCAAAGCGCTTGTTGAGGAAGCCAATGTAAGGCAGGTGATGTGTGCTTATCAGCGGTTAGATGGAGAGCCATGTTGCGGTAGCACCGAACTTCTACAATCCATCTTGAGAGATAAATGGGGTTTTGAGCATCTGGTAGTCTCGGATTGTGGTGCCATCCAGGACTTTTTTACTACCCACAATGTATCATCAGATGCCGTACATGCGGCCGCAAAAGGAGTACTTGCAGGTACAGATGTGGAGTGTCAATGGAACAATCATAATTATAAGTTGTTGCCACAGGCTGTCGAGCTGGGTCTGGTCAAAGAAGAGGATATCGATATTCGACTCAAAAGGGTATTGATGGGAAGGTTTGAACTAGGAGAGATGGATCCTGATGAGCTTGTCCCATACACTCAAATACCGCCTTCTACTTTAAACAGTGTAGGACATAGGCAATTGGCATTGGAGATGGCACATAAATCCATGACGCTATTACAGAATAAGAATAACGTTTTGCCTCTCGACAAATCAATAGAAAAAATAGCTGTAATCGGACCTAATGCTGATAACGAACCCATGCTCTGGGGGAATTATAACGGTACTCCCATACGGACCATCACCATTCTGGATGGAATAAAGGATAAAGTACGTTCAGAAGCCATTGTTTATGACAAAGCCGTGGATCTTGTAGAAGACAAAGTCACACAAAGTTATTTCTCGAATCTGACCTTTGAAGGAAAGAGTGGATTTAAAGCCACCTATTGGAACACACCAGATCGTAGTGGCGATCCGGTTATCTCGCAGCAGATTACAAATCCTATGAAACTGACCACTGCAGGTCAGCACGAGTTTGCATCTGGTGTGAGTTTAGAGGGCTTTTCGGCTTTATATCAAGGAGAATTTTCACCCTCAGTCAGTGAGCAAATTGTCTTCAAATTTGGAGCAACGGGTCATTTTGAGTTGACCGTGAACGATTCTACGATTATTAGCTACAACAACTGGAGGACTTTGCCTGCACGAGTTCCTTTCGATGTGGAGAACGGAAAGACTTATTCGATAGAAATTAAATATGGACAACTGAATAATTGGCAAGCCAATCTGGAATTTGATTTTGGTAAGGAGATAGATATTGATTTTAGCCAGCTAATTAATAAACTAGATGGTACGAAAGTGGTTGTCTTCGTGGGCGGTCTGTCCACTTTGCTTGAGGGGGAAGAAATGCCAGTTTCTTATCCTGGATTTAAAGGTGGAGATAGAACTCATATCGAACTTCCTTCAGTACAAAGGAGATGCTTAAAAGCACTCAAAGATGCAGGGAAGAAGGTCATTTTTGTGAATTGTTCAGGTTCGGCCATGGCACTTACACCTGAGACCAAAAGCTGCGATGCGATCTTACAAGCCTGGTATGGAGGAGAGTCTGGTGGGCAAGCGGTAGCTGATGTACTTTTTGGTGACTATAATCCATCCGGTAAACTGCCGGTGACATTCTACAAGAATTCGGATCAACTGGGAGACATAGAGGACTATGATATGCAAGGGAAGACTTATCGTTTCATGGATGATGCTTTATTCTCCTTTGGCTATGGCTTGAGCTATACCCGGTTTGAGATAGGAAAAGCTCAGTTGAGCAAAGCATCTATCGAGGTAGGAGAATCGTTGGAAATCACGGTGCCTGTAAAAAACATTGGCTCTAGGGATGGAACCGAGATTTTGCAATTGTATTTGAAAAAGAGAGGAGATGAAGATGGTCCAATCAAAACGCTGAGAGGTTTTAAACGCGTGAATCTGGAAGCAGGGGAAAGTCAGGATATCTCATTGCAAATGGATGCTTCTCAGTTTGAATTTTACAATAGAGAATCAAAGCAGATGGTTGTAATGCCCGGCGAATATCAGCTTTACTATGGTAACAGTTCAAACCCAGAAGATTTACAATTAGCAGAGGTTGAATTGCTTTGATCGCATGCTTGTCATCTGAAACTATTTATTTACTAAACAACCTTATGAAGAATAAATTATCAGGACTTTTTGACCTAAAAGTGAATGCAACTTGCATGGTTGTGTTGATTGCGATACTCCTTTCGTTTAATATGAAAGGAGTAGCCCAGTCATTAACCATCAACGATTCGGAGTATTTTGAGATGACAGGATTAAACGTGCTGGTTTACTCCAATGAATTCAATGGTGAGTTCTTTGATGAAAAAACTGCAGGCATAGGAATGATTCATCATGGGGTTAGAACGGTTCAGGGAGGAGCAGTTCGACTTCAAAATACCCCAGAGCAATGGGACTTGATCCCAAAAATGCTTAGCCGAACGGTTGATAAAGACAAAGGTACGATAGAAGTGAAGCTTAGGTATGAAGAGTATGATTTTGAGACTCTTCTAAAGGTGAAATCGCGAGGAGAGGGCTTTGATGTCACCGTGATACTAGATGAGGTCATACCTGCAGAGCTGGAAGGAAAGGTAGGTTTTAATCTTGAGTTTTTACCATCTACCTATTTTGAAAGCAATTATCTAATAGATGGTAAGCCGGGGACTTTCCCGAGATACCCTGCTAGCAATACACAAGTTTTAGCCTCGGATCATAAGATTCCTCAGTTTGCAGGTCACAATACTTTTGACGATAGAGGAAGAGATGAGTTCATCGTACCATTACCAATTGCTAAAGGTCAAAAGATCATTTTTGCACCGGAGAACTCTACTATCAGGATCAAGGTTGAGTCTGATACTGAGTTGAAACTCTATGATGGCCGAAACCTGGCGCAGAATGGTTGGTTTGTACTAAGAAGTACGTTGCCATCAGGAAAAAAAGACGAAGTTCTGACATGGTACGTAGAGCCGAGTACGATTCCTGAATGGACCAGAGATCCGGTTATTGGATTTTCTCAAGTAGGGTATATGCCAGCACAAGAAAAGGTAGCCGTTTTGGAATTGGATCCAAATCAAAAGGTGCTACCAAGTGCTTCTATCGTGAAGCTGAACGAAAAGGGTGAAGCTGAAGAAAAGCTAAAGGTAGAAGTAAAGGAGTGGGGTAAGTATCTTAGGTACAATTATGCCCTTGCAGACTTTAGCTCCTTAGATGAGCCTGGGATTTACTTTATTCAGTATGGAGAGCATAAGACTAACACCTTTCATATCAATGAGGGCATTTATTCTAAAGTTTGGCATCCTACGATGGATGTTTTCTTTCCCATTCAGATGGATCATATGGAAGTCAACGAAGGCTATAGAACATGGCATGGCAAGCCATTTGCCGATGATTGCCTGCAGGCTCCTTTGAATCATGAACATTTTGACGGCTACAGTCAGGGGTCAACTACAGATACTAAATACAAGCCTCTAGAGCGCATACCGGGGATGTCTGTAGGGGGCTGGTTTGATGCTGGTGATTTTGATATCCAGACTTTTAGACATGTGTTGGTGATTTCCAGTTTTGTAGAATCATGGGAGACATTTCAAATTAATAGAGATCAGACCTACATTGATCAAAAAACTCAGTACGTAGATATTCATCGACCAGACGGACAGCCGGATATTTTACAGCAAATCGAGCATGGTGTACTGAACCTTGTGGCACAAGTAGAAAATATAGGGCATCCTGTCAGAGGTATAGTGGTGCCTAACCTTCATCAGTATCACCACCTAGGTGATGCTTCAATAGAAACAGATAACCTTCCATATAATTCGGCCCTGAAGCCTTACGAAACTGATGGAAAAAGCAGTGGTACTTTGGATGATCGATGGGCCTTTACTAATCGAAGCTCTTTTCTAGATTATCGTTCTGCAGGAGCGCTGGCAGCTGCAAGTCGGGCTTTGAAAGGGTACAATGATGAACTGTCCGAAAAATGTATTTCGATTGCTAAGTCATTGTTCGCAGAAGCCAGAGAATTAGAAAAATCTGGGGATGCTACCATGTCCAGATGGGGTAGAGGTAGTGATGCGATTGCCATGCTTCAGTTATTCTTGGCGACCAAAGAGAAGGAATATAAGGATGGCTTTTTGGACAATATTTGGAAGATGCTAGATGAAAATATTGATAGAAATATCAATTATGCGCTACTGGCATTGCCTCAGATGGATAAGGAATACAAATCCAAGTTGCGTGGTTATATCACTAAGTACAAAGCATCTCAAAAAGAAAGAATCTCGGACAATCCATATGCCGTGCCTATCGTCAAAAGAGGGTGGGGAGGTAGCTCTACGGTAATCAACTGGTCTATTACGAATTATTATATCTACAAGGCTTTCCCAGATATGATGAGTGAGGATGAAGTCTATCGTGGATTGAATTTCATTTTTGGATGTCATCCCTATTCTAATTTGTCCTTCGTAAATGCGGTGGGCAATAATTCAAAGAAAGTGGCCTATGGAAGCAATAGAGCGGATTTTACGACCATCGCTGGAGGAGTTGTACCAGGACTTATCTTTTTGGAACCTGACTACCTGGAAAATAAGGATGATTGGCCATTCTTCTGGGGCCAGAATGAGTGTATCATAGACGGAGGTGCCTGGTATATTTTCTTAGCCAATGCAGCGGACGAGCTGTCCCGGAATAAACCATAACACGATTACATTAGACATAAACCGCTTTAACTTAATAATATGAATAGGATGCGATTATTTTGTGCGATTTTTCTTATTGTATCGATTTCCAGCTACGTAAGTTATGCGCAGCAAGCAAATGTGAATCTGGACTACAATCCTCAATACGATGCGGAAGGATTGACACCATTTAGTGCTCAGGTTAATTCGCCTGAGGTGCATGATGATCAAACTGTTACTTTTCGTTTGAAAGCCCCGGAGGCACAGAAAGTCGCCTTGCGTCCGGGATCTATACAGACCGTACTGGGCAAAGGGAGAGAGCCTATTCCTTTTACTAAAGGGGAGGATGACATCTGGACATTGACCATTGGGCCGCTTCCAGCTGATATGTACGCCTATCATCTCAATGTGGATGGTGTGCAAATAGCCGATCCTAGTAATACCCAGGCCGCATTTACGGCCATGCCTCCTTATAGTCAACTAATAGTTCATGGTGATGAGCCTGCCTATTACGATGCCAAAGAGGTGCCTCATGGCAATGTAACGCGTCACATCTATCACTCGGATGTCACCAAAGGAGAGCGTGAACTATACGTTTACACACCTCCGGGTTATGATTCTGAAAAAGAATATCCGGTACTTTATTTATTAGGAGGCAGTGGCGAATTGCCCTCCAATTGGGTGTATGATGGCAGAGCCAATTTCATCATGGACAATCTATTGGCAGAGGATAAGGCCATACCTATGCTCATCGCCATGCCTAATAATCAGGTGATTCACAGAAACCATCCTGACCATGCAAAACTGACCTTTGATATTTTTGAAAATGAGCTTAGGGCGCATGTCATTCCGCTCGTAGATCAAAGCTACAGCACCATCCAAAATCCTAAAGGAAGAGCCATTTCGGGATTGTCGATGGGTGGGCGTCATAGCATGTTTATCGGTTTTCGCTCACTTGACCTCTTTGCTAATTTTGGTGTCCTCAGTGCCGGTGATGTAGAGGCAGAAACTTCGCTAAAGGATTTTTTAAATGATCCGGAGGTCAACGAAAAAGTGGAGTATTTATTCGTAGGACAGGGCACTAAAGAAGCGGAAAGCTTTTTTAATGCCAGGTGTCAGGGCTTGCATGATGCATTGGATAACCACGGAATTGAACACGAATATTATATTGGTGGAAAGGGAAGCCATGACTGGTCTACTTGGCGTCATCTTCTGTATTATCGTTTTCTTCCAAACCTCTGGAAGGAACAGTAAAAACTTACGAAAAAATGAAAAACATCTATTTGTTACTGTTTTCGATCTCATTGATGGCTTTGGGGGCTTGTGCAAAACTGGAGCCCGGGCAAGTAAAAGTTAAGAACGGTATTCTCCAGGGAACAATTGAGGATGGTCTTACCATATTTAAAGGGATTCCTTTTGCCGCTCCGCCTGTTGGTGATTTGCGCTGGAAGGCACCACAGCCAGTGGCGAAATGGGAAGGGGTCAGACAAGCGACCGAATATGCTCCCGCTCCAATGCAAGGAGGCAATCCACCTTCGGGTAAAAGTGAAGATTGTCTCTATCTGAATGTATGGACGCCAGCAAAGTCGCCTGAAGAAAAAGTGCCTGTTTTGGTTTGGATTTATGGTGGAGGTTTTGTTTTTGGAGCAACTTCGGAGCCCACCTATGTGGGTACGAATCTTGCGAACAGAGGTGTCGTGGTAGTGAGTATTGCTTATCGATTAGGATCATTAGGTTTTTTGGCCCATCCTGAACTATCTAAGGAAAATCCCAATGGAACATCTGGTAACTATGCCTTGCTAGACATGATGGCTGGACTGCAGTGGGTGAAAGACAATATTGCGGCATTTGGTGGCGATCCGGATCAGGTAACCATATTTGGAGAATCTGCTGGTGGTATTGCCGTAAGCATGTTGTGTGCTTCTCCACAGGCCAAAGGCCTGTTTCATGGAGCTATTTCTCAAAGTGGAGGGTCGTTTGGACCTACCCGACCTACTACATATCCAGGAGAAAATATGAAAACATTGGCACAAGCGGAGCAAGATGGTTTGGCTTTTGCAGAAAAAACCAATAGCAAATCATTGGATGAATTACGAAAAGTAGACGCTGACAAACTACCTGGTGGTTGGGAAATGGCGAGTTCTTGGCCGATAGTGGATGGATTTGTGATCCCAGATGACCAACACAAACTGTATCAAGCTGGTAAGTACAATGATGTCCCTGTTTTGATAGGATATAATTCTGATGAAGGGGCCAGTTTTACCAGAACAAAGGATCCTAATGAGTTTATTCAGGGGGTTAAGCAGCGCTATGGAAAGTTTGCAGATACTTTGCTGGCAGCCTATCCTGTAGGAGATACTACGGTACCAAAGACAGCCAGGGATTTGGCCAGAGATGCCGCTTTTGGTTGGCCGACCTGGAGCTGGGCTCGCTTACAGTCACAGACAGGAGACTCTAAAGTTTTCTTTTACTATTTTGATCAGCATCCTGACCATCCAAAAGACTCAAAATGGTACGGACAGGAATCTTATCACGGTCAGGAGGTCGCTTATGTTTTTAACAACCTCAATAAGGAAGACCCCAACTTGCAGGAGTCTGATTTTGCGATATCAGATGCTATGGCTGACTATTGGACGAACTTTGCGAAATATGGTGACCCCAATGGAGAAAGTCTTCCTGCATGGCCTGCATTTAGTATGGACAATCCCACGCTGATGTATTTTGAACAAGAACCGCATCTAGGACCAGTCCCTAGTGCAGCCTCTTTGGAGGTGCTAGACGATTACTTTGAGTGGAGGAGAACAGAGGAAGGAAAGGCTTGGGCCAAATAGAAAATTCTATGTGTCATACTTATAAATTACTGGTCATTGTTTTAGGTATTAGTTTTTTAGGACAGGGACTTTTAGCACAGCAATTGGTTTTGAAATCTCCTAACAAGAATAATACTGTTAGTCTTTGGGAAGATTCGGAGGGACGATGGTTTTTATGTGTAGAACACTTGGCTGATGGAGCTAGTACCAATGTTATACCAAGAATTGATCTAGGCTTGATTACACATAAAAATGATTTCTCAAAAGACCTTCGTTGGGTCAAATCGGGCAAGATTCGGGAAGTGAGGAATGATTATAAAATGCCCCATGGAAAAAAGGCCCATCACCAGAATGTAGCGAAAGAAGTAACGACTCAATTTCAGCTCCCAGATAAGTCTCAATTGAATGTAGTCATCAGGGCCTACAATGACGGTGTGGCCTTTAGCTACGAATTTCCAGGAAAATCAGAGGAGTTCATCATTGAAGATGAGCTGACAAGCTATCACATCCCCGATAGCACTACCCGCTGGCTCCAAAAGTTCAACCCCGCCAATGAAGGCTATTATCGAAGTGCCAAAACGGGAGCTGAGCAGAAAGATTGGGCTTATCCTGCCCTTTTTCTCACGCCCGATAGTTCTACATGGTTTTTAGTCCACGAGGCGAACCTGGGTCGGACCTATTGCGGTACCAAACTCACCAATTATGGCAATCCCAGTCAGTACAAGCTTACTTTTCCTGATGAATGGAATGGTCGTCATCAAGGGGACGTTCAGCCAACGATTGCAGGGCCATGGGTTTCTCCCTGGCGGGTAATCATGGTTGGGAGCCTGGCGGATATCGTCGAATCGACCTTGGTGGAAGACGTATCTGAGCCCAACAAATTAGAGAATACAGACTGGATCAAGCCGGGTCTTGTCTCCTGGAACTACTGGTCGAATAATCATGGGACCAAAGATTATCAGGTAGTAACCGAATTTGCAGATCTGGCTGTAGAGATGGATTGGCCTTATACCCTCTTAGACTGGGAATGGGATGCAATGACCAATGGAGGGGATCTGGACGATGCGCTGGAGTATATTCATGCTAAGGGAGTAAAACCACTGATCTGGTACAACTCTGGCGGGGATCATACATGGGTAGGCGCAACACCGAAAGACCGGATGCTCACCCACGAAAACCGGCTTGCAGAATTCAAGAAGTTGAAGGAAAAAGGAATAGTTGGTGTAAAGGTCGATTTTTTCGAAAGTGAAAAACAGGACATGATCAATTACTATATCGACATTCTTGAAGATGCCGCTGACTATGAGATTATGGTCTATTTTCATGGCTGCCTGGTACCTAGAGGCTGGCAGAGAACCTATCCTCACCTGATGACTTATGAAGGAGTTAGAGGTGCAGAATGGTACAACAACCGACCGGATTTTACTTATGAAGCACCTGAGCACAATACCATTCTTCCATTCACCAGAAATGTGGTGGGATCAATGGACTACACGCCCACTACTTTTACCAATAGTCAACATCCGCATATCACTTCTTATGGGCATGAAATAGCCTTAGCGGTGCTTTTTGAATCGGCACTCCAACACATGGCAGACCGACCTGATGGCTATAGAGGATTGACTTTTGATCCACGCACATTCTTGAAGGATATTCCTACGACATGGGATGACACCAAGCTACTGGATGGCTATCCCGGCAAGGATGTAGTCATGTCAAGACGAAAAGGAGAAGACTGGTACATCAGTGGGATCAATGGAGAAGATAAAACAAAGCGTAAGCAAATATCTCTGGAGTTCCTGAAGCAAGGAGTTGACTATAAAATGACGCTTATCCAGGATGGTGAACATGATAAGGAGCTTATCACACAATATGAAGTGGTAGACCGAAGCAATACAATTGATGTGAGTATGCTGAGAAGAGGAGGGTTTACCGCATCGCTAAAACCAATAAATGAATAGAACAATGAGGGTTTTTAGTTATTTACTCATTTTCTTGACAATAAGTATCTGGTCTTGTGATTCATCAGTTCCTTTTGATCAGCACGAAGATCGGGTCATTATTCACCTGGAATCTGGTGAATTAAATCTTATTCCCCTGTCATCACAGGCCATTCGGGTACAACTATCAAGGGATTTGAAGGAAGAAGAATTGATTCTCGTCAATGAGCTTCCCATTCCTGAGTTTTCAGTTGAAGAAAGTGGTGGAACCTTAAAGCTAAAGACCGATGAGTTTACTGTCTCATTCAATCAGAAAACTGAAGTGCTTAAGTTTCTGGATAAAGAGGGAAAGGTATTTCTCAGCGAAAAAGCCAACAGTAGGAAGTTTGTGGCCGATTCTGTAATGGGAGAACCTTGCTTTTTTGTAGAACAGACCTTTGATTCTCCTGAAGATGAGTTTCTTTTTGGGCTTGGCCAATTTCAGGATGGGCACTACAACCTAAAGAACAAAACCCGAAAATTGATTCAGGTCAATTCGCAGATTGCTATTCCGTTCTTGTATTCCAGCAAAGGGTACGGAATGTTGTGGCATCAGTACGGACTTACGGAATTTAATCCTGCCGACAATGGAATTACAATAATCAAAGACACCACCACCAGCGATGAAGGTAAGCAAGTAGAGGTAACTACAACTGCAGGCACTCAAAAAGTCTCTCAAAGACAATCCCTTTATGAAGGGAAATTCACTTTAGAGTCAGCAGGTAGCTATACGCTCATGCTTGATTTGGGTGATATGGACAATAGACATTTACTGATTGTGGATGGAGAGCCGGTTATCGATCAATCCAACCTTTGGTTACCACCCTCAGTAAGCGAAATTGTGGATCTTGAGGCTGGAGAACACAACGTGCAGATCGTTTGTAGTTCCAACAACACTCCAAAACTGACATGGAGACCTACGGATAATACTACGACCTTTCGCTCGCCCCATGCCAAGTCACTGGACTATGTGGTGTTTGCAGGTGAAGATGCAGATGCAGTCATTAATAACTATCGGGCCTTGTCCGGTCAGGCACCTATGCTCCCTAAGTGGGCTTATGGTTTCTGGCAGTGTCGTGAACGCTATACTTCAGCTGATCATATGGTCAATACAGTGAAAGAATTCAGAAAGCGAAATTTGCCCTTAGATGTCATTGTTCAGGACTGGCAGTACTGGGGAGATCGCGGCTGGGGTGTACCACAGCTAGATAAAACTCGATATCCTGATCCTTCAGGGTTTATCAAAGAGCTCCATGATATGAACGCTCATTTCACCATTTCTATCTGGTCAAACCCTGATAAAAACTCTGAAATCGGCAAGTATTATGTGGAAAATGGCCTTTTCATTCCTGGTACTAAGTGGTTGGATTACTTTAATCCTGAAACCAGTAAAAGCTATTGGCAAACACTCAACGACAACTTGTTTGTCCATGGCGTAGACGGGTGGTGGATGGATGCAACCGAACCAGAAAATGACGCTTTGACTGGAGAAATGACTGCTGCAGGGCCAGGAGATTTTTACCGTTTGACTTATCCGCTTTTTGTGAGCAAATCAGTATACGAAGGTCAACGCAAGGTGACTGACGAGAAACGAGTAACGATACTCACCCGATCAGCATTTGCCGGGCAGCAGCGATATGGAACGATCAACTGGTCAGGAGATATAGGAGGAACATGGGATGGATATAGAAGACAGATTGCTTCCGGGATGAATTTTACCATGACGGGAATGCCGTACTGGACGACAGATATTGGTGGATTTTTTCGGCCAGGTTGGGGGCAGTATGAAAATGAAGGATTCAAGGAATTACTCACCAGATGGTTCCAGTGGGGAGCATTCAGTACCATTTTTAGAATTCATGGGTATCAGTCAGAAACAGAGCTTTGGAAATACGGTGAGACTGTGGTAGAAAACGGCAGAAAAATGCTCAACCTACGCTACACCCTCCTACCCTACATCTATTCTCAGGCATGGCAGATTTCTAATAATGGATCGACCATGATGCGCCCCATGGTCATGGATTACCAGGGTGATGCCGAAGCTGTCTCACAGCCGTATCAATACATGTTTGGAGATGCCTTTTTGGTTGCTCCGGTAACCGAACCCGAAGTAGAAAAACAAGAAGTCTACCTGCCTAAAGGAAATGGATGGTACGACTACTGGACAGGAGCTTTTCAGGAAGGCGGGCAGTCTGTTGAGGTGTCCACACCTCTGGATCAAATACCTCTTTTTGTCAAATCCGGAGCTATCGTTCCTTTTGGAGAAGAAGTACAGTATTCATCTCAAAGCAAGAACGAAACACTGGAAATACGCATTTATACCGGAGCGGATGGAGCGTTTACATTGTATGAAGATGAGGGCGATAACTACAACTATGAGGATGGTGCCTATTCTGAAATCACGTTTGTATGGGACGATGCTGGCAAGACGCTGACCATCGGTGATCGAAAAGGGGAGTTTAAAGGAATGCTGCAAAATCGGGTGTTTGAGCTTGTTGTAATTAAAGAAAATGATCAGTTGAAAAAGTTAATTGAGTACTCGGGAGTATCTTCTGTCTTGAAGTTTTGACAACTAGAGGTAAAAAATATGAGCTTAAGACGTTTTTTATCGGTTCAGGCATCTCAAAAGCTTTAAGTCCTATTAAATGGATCTCATGACAGCGAGAGAACCGGTTACTTTAACAAGTAATTAATTCATGGATACTGATGCTGATATTCCAGAGAAACTATTATTCATCTGGTAAAAAAATGAATATACGGTATCTCTCGCATCTTATTATTTTTATCTGGCTTTGACTGCTAATAAGATGATGAATGGAAATTGATTGAATAGATGATTGACGGTATTATAAATTGCCGTAGTAGAATTTTCAGCTTCATCAAGCAGTGAGAATAGAGTTTCGTTATCATAGAAGGCTTGTCAACTATAATTCAAGACTGATTGATTTTACAAATTTCGATGAATCGATGGGCGTATATAATGTTTCTATGTTTAGTTGTCTTCTATACGCAGGCACAGCCTCACTATGTTTTTTCTGAAATTAATACAAGTACTGGTTTGTCAGAAAATCGCATTCGAAGCATTGGTCAACTGAGTGATGGCCGTATGGCGATTGTCACTGAGGGTAGAATTAATATTTACAACGCCACATCTATTCGATCTATCCCAGTTAATTCAATTCCTTATCCCCTTAAATCTTACATGGGTTTTCACCGGCTTTATGTGGACCGTAATGATTGTTTATGGATTAAAAATAAACAATCACTACAACTTGTGAACATTCATGGTGGACGATATGTATATCAAGTCGATGATATTTTTTCTGCCATGGGCATTCGCGATTCCGTAATGGATGTCTTCATGGATGACGATAAAAATTGGTGGATAATCAATAATCATGGGCAGCTCCTCTATCATCAAACCAACAAGGCTGAAACTTCTCTTTTTTTAGAACAATTACCTTCCAGTGATTTGCTTTTTGACATTGCAGTAGTGAATAACAATCTTTTCCTTTTTTTCAGGTCAGGCATGGTCACATCAATAGATATTCAGACAAAAGAAGTTGTTGAAATGGGAAATCCTGTTTGTGACGCTTCTTACAGAAATACCCTGTTGGTTGTTCAAGATGGGGATATGCTTTATCAGGTAAGAAATGGCAATAATATAGGAATTGTGCATAGACTGAACACAAAAAGTGGTGATTGGGAGACAATTCTGAAGACTTCCCATACTCTCAATACATTAACCATAGATCAGGATAAAAATATATGGATCACAAGTCAAAAAGGACTCAAATTGATGGATTCATCACTCGTGCTACAAAAAGAAATAGGCACATTGCAATTAGTAGATGGCGATTTTATCAATACGGAAATTAGTACCATGTACTGTGATAGAGAAAATGGATTGTGGGTCGGCACATTAAACAGAGGCTTACTATACTACCATCAGGATCAGTTTAAATTTCGCAACATTGGGCACAGTTTATTTAAAACTGCCATAGAGGATGATCTTATCGTCACTGGTTTTGCCGAGATGGGAGATCAACTGCTGGTAATCACAGAGGCGGGTCTCTTTACCTATCAGCATGACGAAATTTTCCTCCATCCTTTCATGGGCTTTCCAACCGATTTGACTTTCTATCACGTCTTCAAAACCCAGAAAGGTATTTGGGCTAGTACCGATGAGGGCATGATGCTTTTGACTCAGAAACAATTAAAGCGGTTATCGATGCCCTTTTCACAGGTTTACAGTGCGATCAAAAGATCAGATGAAAAACTCCTCTTAGCCACCGATCAAGGCCTTTTTAGGTTGAACACTGCGCTTGAAAAAACCGAGTTGCTGAATAGTGACATAGGAATAGTTACAGAGATAGCTATTTATAATGATACTTTGGTGGCAGGTATAGGCCGGGAATTATTCATTTACAATACTGAGCAAGATCAGCTCTATACCACTACCTCGAATCCCGAAATATCATTTTTTCAAATAAACAATAGAGAAGTTAATGATCTTTTCGTGGATAGTAGAGGGTGGGTTTGGGTGGGTACAGGTAAAGGTTTGGCACTTTGGGATCCAAAAACTAATCAAATGTTCACTCATGATTTAGGAACTATGGACCAAAGTGTGATTCAGTCTGTATCAGAATCCAAACATGGCAACATTTGGATATCGACTACAACCGGATTGTTTTCTGTAGAGTCTAAAAATGCTGATCTATCTTCTAATCTTGAAGTGAGACAATATTCTGTGGAAGATGGAGTGGTGGACTATGAGTTTGTGAAAAAGTCCGTTTTCAAAACTGCAGATGGATGTATGTATTGGGGTGGATTAGACGGGTTTAATTGGCTAGTTGTCCAGTCTGGTAATCAAAAAAATCGGAAACTTTCCAAGCCTTATATAGTCAGCCTTAAATTGTCTGGGAAGGAAATTAGGCCAGGACAAGAGGTAGATAGCCAAATGTTATTTGATAAGCCTGTCTCAAAGTTGAATAAAATCGAGCTACCATACGATCAGAATTTTCTCACAATAGAGGTTTCATCTATTAATTATGTGAATTTCAACAGCATTCGCTACCGATGCCGATTGAGGGGGGTGGAACAAGAATGGAAGACTGTTCCCCATGAGTATGGTATGGCTGCCATTACGATAAAAGATATAATTCCGGGTCAATATACTTTGGAGGTTTTTGCAGAAGAGAGTTCAGAAGTGACCAGTGAAATCTTGTACCTACCAATAGAGATCAATAACCCCTGGTGGAGAAGAACCAGTTTCTGGTTCTTCTTCGCCATAGTTTTAACTATTATAGGACTTGGTGTTTTCAACAGACTTAGGAGGTGGCGACAAGACACCAATGAATCCATACCAGTAATAGATAAAAACAAATTACTGCTTAAAAAGGGGCATTCTTTAGCAGATGAACAATTTATGGAAAAAGTAATATATTGTATTAATAGTAACCTATCAAAATCCGATTACTCTGTAGACCAGTTGAGTCAGGATTTATTCATGGATAGGACTGGTTTGTACCGTAAGCTCAGAGATATTTCCGGCCGTAGCCCAACAGAGGTAATACGGTCGGCTAGGATGAGTAAGGCAAAAGTGTTACTTTCTGAGGGAAAATCAGTGTCGGAAGTAGCTAGTGAAGTAGGGTTTTCCAATCTTAGCTACTTTAGCAAATGTTTTCAAAAACAGTATCATACTACCCCATCCCAATTTAAAAAAAGCATTTAATCGGCTATTTTCAACAAAATTGTTAATCGTTGCAACATTTGAGTTAACCGTACTCTGCGTCAGAATCCTACATTTGGCTGTTAAAACTGAATTTAAAAAGATGAAGAAATTATTATCAATTGGGATGTTGATTGCATTTTTTGGATGCAATACCCCCAACTATCAAGAGACTACAAATGAGATAAAAACCATTTTAGACTCAACAGTGATAGAGTTACAATGGTACTCACCGTCAATAGTAAGAGTGATTAAATACCCATTGGGAGAGCAATTTGAAAAAGAAAGCCTATCGGTAATCAAGCAAGCAGAAGATGTGGCTTATGAAATTTCAGAAGTGCAAGACGGTGTAGAGTTAAATAGTGGGGAATTAAAAGTGCTTTTGAATACCAAAACGGGTCAGGTTTCTTTCTATACACCTGATGATAAGAATCTTTTGGTAGAGAAAGCTGGCACTACCAGTTTTCAGCCATTTGATGACAATGGTGATGAAACTTATACTGTAACGCAAGGATGGGAGCTAGAACCGGATGAAGCCATTTATGGACTGGGTATTTTACAAAATGGTAAAATGTCTCAGCGAAATCAAGAGGTTAGAATGGTACAGAACAACACCCAGGATTTCGTTACATTCTTCCAGTCAGTCAAAGGCTATGGGCTTTATTGGGACAATTATTCTCCAACAACTTTTATGGATAATAAAGAAAGGGGTACTGAATTTTCTTCAGAAGTAGGAGATGGAGTTGATTACTATTTCATGCTGGGAGGCAATGCTGATGGTGTAATTGGCAAAATGCGCGATCTCACCGGAGAGGCTCCTATGTTTCCTCTATGGACTTTTGGTTACTGGCAAAGCAAAGAACGATACAAAAGTCAGGATGAAACCATCGGTGTGGTGAAGAAATACAGAGAATTGGGCGTGCCGCTTGATGGTATTATTCAGGACTGGCAGTATTGGGGAGATAACTACCACTGGAATGCCATGAAATTTTTGAACCCTAATTTCCCAGAGCCTCAGCAATTCATCGATGACGTACATGATCTGAACGCCCATATGATCATTTCCATTTGGTCATCTTTTGGGCCAGAAACAGCTCCTTACCAGGAACTAAACGAAAAGGACATGCTTATGAATTTTGCCACTTGGCCACTTTCAGGAAAAGACACCTGGCCACCGGACATGAATTTCCCATCGGGTGTGCAGGTATACGATGCTTATGATCCTGAAGCCAGAGACATCTATTGGAAGCATTTGAAAAAGGGCTTGTACTCTCTTGGTATTGACGGTTGGTGGATGGACTCTACAGAGCCTGATCATTTAAATTTTAAACCTGAAGACCTCAATAATAAAACATATTTGGGTTCATTCCGCAAAGTGCGCAACGCCTACCCACTCATGTCAGTAGGCGGTGTTTATAAGCATCAGCGCGAGGAGAGCTCTGATAAGCGTGTCTTCATCCTTACACGATCAGCCTTTGCTGGACAACAGCGCTATGGGGCGAATACATGGTCAGGCGATGTAGTGGCTTCCTGGAGGGCGCTTCGCAATCAGATTTCTGGAGGATTAAATTTTTCACTTTGTGCCATCCCCTACTATAATAGCGACATTGGCGGCTTTTTCCTTTGGGATTACCCGCTAAAACTGAATGATCCTGAATATCGCGAGCTTTACACACGCTGGTTGCAATTCGGGGCTTTCAATCCTATGATGCGCTCTCACGGGGCAGATGCGCCTCGGGAAATTTATCAATTTGGCAATAAGGGAGATGAGGTATATGATGCCATCGAAAAATTCATCAACCTGCGTTATAGTTTACTGCCATACACCTATTCCACAGCATGGCAGGTGACGCATGCCCACTCCAGCATGATGCGAGCTTTGGTGATGGACTTTACTTCGGATTCCAAGACACATGATATTGATGATCAGTTCATGTTTGGTTCATCCATCATGGTAGCACCGGTTACTGATCCCATGTACTTTAAAGAAGTAATCAATCAAAGCGACACGATCAATGTAGAGGATTTCAGTCAGGTTAAATCAGAGGAGGTATATCTTCCTCAGGGCACTGCCTGGTATGACTACTGGACAAGAGAAAAACTGGAAGGCGGGCAGGTAGTAAGCAAAGAAAGCCCTATTGATATAATACCAGTTTATGTTAAAGCAGGTGCTATACTGCCTATAGGGCCAGAGGTACAGTACGCCTCCGAAAAGGAATGGGATCATTTAGAAATTCAAATCTATCCGGGTGCTGATGGCGAGTTTGTACTCTATGAAGATGAAGGTGATAACTACAACTATGAGGATGGTGCCTATTCTGAAATCGGTTTTCGTTGGGATAATTCGAAAAAAACACTCACCATCGGAACGAGAAAAGGTGAATTTGACGGGATGATTGAAAACCGCAGTTTCAATATTATCCTTATGGACAATCAAGAGGAAATGGCCGCCCAAAAAGTTGACTACAGTGGAAGTGAAATAGTATTAAATCTCTAATTGAGCATGAAAAACAAAATGAAAGAAGTACTATTAATTCTAATGGTCATTGTCAAACTAACGGCCAATGCGCAAAATGCCGTCCAACAGCGTCCCATCATCCAGACGAAATACACCGCTGACCCTGCCCCAATGGTGCATAATGATACCGTATTTCTGTACACCAGTCACGATGAAGATGATGCGATGGGCTTCAAAATGCACGATTGGCTGCTTTATTCTTCGACTGATATGGTCAACTGGACCGAGCATGGTGTAGTGGCATCATTAGATAATTTCGAGTGGGTGCCTTATGATAATGGGGCGTGGGCGGTGCAATGCATTGAGCGTAATGGGAAGTTCTATCTTTATTGTCCTATGCCCGGTGGAGTTGGTATCGGGGTGCTGGTGGCTGATAGCCCGTATGGCCCTTTCAAAGATCCTATTGGCAAACCCCTTGTTAAAAATAGTAATCACGACATTGACCCTACCATCTTGATTGATGATGACGGGCAGGCATACATGTACTGGGGGAATCCGAATGTATATTATGTAAAGCTGAACGAAGATATGATCTCTTATTCGGGGGAGATTTTGCAGGAACCTACCACCCCAGATAATTACCAGGAGGGACCATGGGTTTGGAAGCGCAACGATCAATATTACATGGCTTATGCCTCTACCTGTTGTCCAGAAGGAATTGGATATGCCATGAGCGACTCCCCAACAGGCTCCTGGGAATACAAAGGCATGATCATCGATGCTTCGGAAAAAACAAGAGGCAATCATCCGGGTATTATTGAATTCAAAGGGAAATGGTATTGCTTCGGGCATAGTTATGACCTGCTGAAAAATACCACACCAAAATTCTATGAACGTCGCTCTGTGGACATGGATGAAATGGTTTATAACCCTGATGGTACGATTAAAAACCGACAATATTTTTCAGTAGAAGGACCAGAACAGGTCGGCACCCTGAATCCCTTCAATCGGGTGCAAGCAGAAACCATGGCCTGGAGCGAAGGGGTTAATACCCGATTTGAGACAGAGTGGGAAGGCGATTTTGATTGGGCCAGAGGGAAGAGAATTGCCGACCGTTTATTCGTTACTGCCATCAATCATGGTGATTTTATTAAAGTTGAGGGTGTTGATTTTACCGATGGCGCTAAATCAGTTGAAGTGAGTGTCTCCCCTATTTATGGAGGCAAGATTGAAATACGAGCGGATAAAATTGACGGGTCGGTGATTGCAATAGTGGATATTAATAAAGAAAGGGAAGAAGGGATTTGGAGTACATTTTCGGCACCAGTAAATAAAAACATCAAAGGAGTTCACGATGTATATTTTGTTTTCAGAGGAGAAAAAAATTTATTCTATTTCGACTGGTGGAGGTTTGAAAGATAGATAAACGAAATTCCTGGTATCATTACTGTTCGCAAAAACAGTTTCCTTGTAATTCAGTCTTAGCGAAAGATAGTGTGCTAAAAAAAGGATAATGGCGATAGCATAGTTTAATAATAATGAATGATAAGGGGTAAAAAACCGATTTTTGGTCTTTATAATTAAAGACTATTATTAGCTGTGAGTATGTCAGAATTTTAATCGACCGATTTTTTCTGGATTAGCCAAGATTCAAATATTAGGAGCACAATTAATACTACCCGAATTTTCGACAAACATCAAATCAAACACAAATAATGAGACTGGTAATTACTATTCTACTGTTAATTTTCACATCATCACTTTTTGCTCAACAGAAAAAAACCGTGTCTAGTCCAGATGGGCGCTTAACCGTAAGTGTTTCTATCGACCAGGGGCAAGCAACCTACTCCGTTAACCATGGTGGTAGCTCCATGTTGGAGGCCTCTCCTTTAGGATTGTCTACCAACGAAGGTGAATTTACTTCGGAAATGAGTTTTGTAGAGGCTTCTGAGGGGTCGACTAGTCAAACTTATAGCATGGAGACGATTAAGCAATCAGAGATTAACTATGAAGCCAATACCCTGAGGTACACGATGGCAAATGCAGAGGGTAAGCAGTTGTCTGTATTATTTCAGGTTAGCAATAACAACATTGCTTTTAGATATGAATTGCCTGCTTGGGACAAAACAGTGGTCACAGTAGTTGAAAGCGAAGCTACAGGCTTCAAATTCCCATCCCAGACGTCTGCGTTTTTGTCTTATATGATGGGATCCATGGGCGGTTTTGCACGTACTTCACCAAGCTATGAGAGCGGCTATCAGACCGATGTACCTATGGATCAAACCAATGCCAAGGAGGGTTATGTGTTTCCTGGGTTGTTTAGGGTTGGTGAAAAAGGATGGGTGCTAGTTTCCGAAACAGGAGTGAGCAGCCAGTATTGCGCTTCTCACCTGAGCGCCTACCACGATGGGGCGTATACTGTGGAGTATCCTAACCCAAAACAGAACAACGGGTTTGGGAGTAGCAGTGCGCAAATTGGATTGCCCGGTGTTACACCCTGGAGAACGATTACTGTTGGGGAGTCCCTGAAGCCGATAGTCGAAACGACAATTCCCTATGACGTGGTAGAGGAGCTATATGAGCCTTCCATGGATTATCAATATGGTCGAAGCACCTGGAGCTGGATCATCTGGCAAGACAATAGCATGAACTATGAAGATCAGGCCAAATACATTGATCTGGCGGCTGCTATGAAGTTCGAATATATTTTGATTGATGCCTGGTGGGACAAGAATATCGGATATGAACGAATGAAAGAATTGATTGACTATGCCGATTCCAAAGGGGTGGGAGTCTTTTTGTGGTACAACTCAAATGGAGCTTCCAATGATGCCTTTATGACTCCCTTGAACAAGATGAATACATCGATCGCCCGAAAAAAAGAGATGAAATGGCTCAAAGAGGCGGGTGTCAAAGGCTTGAAGGTGGACTTCTTTGGTGGAGACAAGCAGGAAACCATGAGATTGTATGAGGATATACTCTCAGATGCCAATGAGTATGGGTTAATGATTGTTTTTCATGGCGCAACCCTCCCGAGAGGATGGGAAAGGATGTACCCCAATTTTGTGGGTAGTGAAGCCGTTTTGGCTTCAGAAATGCTGGTTTTTGTTCAGGATGTAAGAGAGAAGGAAGCGTACTATGCCTCGATTCATCCATTCATGCGGAACGCGGTGGCGAGCATGGAATTTGGCGGTGTGGTACTCAACGATTATCTCAACAAGGGAAACAAAGAAGGGCAAAAGAGGCTTACCACTGATGCTTTTCAGTTGGCAACAGGGGTTCTTTTTCAAAATCCCGTTCAAATGTTTGCCCTCACACCTAACAACCTGGAGGATGCGCCAGAATTTGAATTGGACTTTATGCGTGAACTACCCACAACCTGGGATGCAACAGTATTTATTGATGGCTATCCGGGTAAGTACAGCGTTCTGGCACGAAAGTCAAAAGGTAAATGGTACGTGGCAGGTGTAAATGCGGAAGCATCTGTTAAGAAATTGAAATTGGAAGTGCCAATGCTGGCTGGTAAGAATGTCAAACTCTACACTGATGACGATAAAGGGAAGACTTTTGTCAAAGAAGTCAAAGTGGCTAGAAACGGAATGATATCCGTTTCGATGCAAAGCAATGGAGGATTTGTTCTTACGCGGTAGTTTTTATTTAATAACCTCTCAAGATTTAAAATGATGCAATTATCAAAATTTAGCCTTCTGTTTAGTTTGTTCCTACCCTTGATAGTAGCTGGACAGAACCCGATCATTCAGACTTATTACACGGCAGATCCTGCACCAATGGTGCACGGGGATAAGGTTTATCTCTACACTACACATGATCATGATACGGCCAGCACCTTCTTTAGAATGTATGACTGGAGAGCTTACTCTTCATCAGATATGGTCAACTGGACAGATCATGGAACGATATTGTCGTTGGAAGATCTTTCATGGGCCGACGACCGGGCCTGGGCTGCGCAGACCATATACAGAAATGGCAAATTCTACTTCTACTTTTGTGCGCATCACAAGGATTTGAATCAAATGGCAATCGGAGTGGCTGTTTCGGATAACCCTGCCGGGCCATTCAAAGACGCTCTTGGTAAGCCCCTACATTCTCAGGACTGGAGTGATATTGATCCTACAGTTTTAATCGATGGATCAGGACAAGCTTACATGTATTGGGGCAACCCACAACTATATTATGTGAAGCTCAATGAGGATATGGTTACCTATGATGAAGCTCTTGGAATCGCCAAGGTGCCATTGACCGAAGAATCATTTGGGAGAATGGAGGGCGAAAATAAGGAGAAGAGAAGAGCGTCATATGTAGAGGGGCCATGGCTTTATCAAAGAAATAATTTGTACTATTTGTTATACCCTGCCGGTGGTATTCCCGAGCATTTGGCTTACTCAGTCGCACCATCTGTGACCGGGCCCTGGGTGAGCAAGGGGAAAATTATGGAGGTGATCCAGGATGGAGGTGCTTTCACCAATCATCCGGGCTTGATTGAGTTCAAGGGAAATGCCTACCTGTTTTATCACAATGGAGCCCTACCGGGTGGGGGAGGATTTAACCGATCTGTTTGTTTGGATCAATTTGAATTTGGAATGGACGGAACGATCCCCCTAGTGAGACCTTCAAAGGAGGGTGTGCAAAGTATTGAGAACCTAAACCCATATCAGAGAATAGAAGCAGAAACCATAGCCTGGAGCGAAGGAGTCAAAACACAGGAAAAAGAAGGTATTGGGGTAGTTGTAAGCCAGATCGAAGATGGAGACTTTATCAAAGTGAAATCAGTTGATTTCGGGAGTGGAGCTAAAAGCTTTGTGGCTAAGGTAGCTTCAGAAAGTAAAAATGCCAGAATTGAAATTAGACTTGATTCCGTAGACGGGGAGCTTATATCGACATGTAAGATTAATAAAATAGGAGGGTTGGATAAATGGGAAGAACACACTTCGATGGTGACTGGTGGATCAGGAGTTCATGATGTGTACTTTGTTTTTAAAGGCCGACCAGGAAGTGGGCTTATGCTTTTTGATAATTGGATGTTTGCGAAGTGATAAATAACCCTTTTTAAAACTGTGAATTTCAAGCATTTGATTAAAAGCTAAATTGACATAGAACTATAACAAAACTTAAAAACAATGAATGATTCGTTTAAAAATGTACTGAGAATGTCCTTTTTGGGATTTTCACTAATGATATGTCACCTATCCTCGGCTCAGGATGGAACGATATATCCCCTTGATGCTCCGAATGAACCTAATGCGATCCCATTAAAGACTGGAGGGGTGGAAGATCAACCGGCATCTGAGACCTGGTTTAAGCAGTGGGGCGACCCAATGGCGAGAAACATTACAAAAGCTACGCTCACACCTTTTTTGCCAGACGCAGACAAGGCTAATGGTACAGCTGTTATTGTTACTCCTGGTGGAGGTTTTCGTTGGTTGTCTTTGGGGAATGAAGGCTGGGAAGTTGCAGAGGCATTGGCTGAACAAGGAATTGCTGCTTTCGTTTTGAAGTACAGACTGCACCCTACGCCTGAGTCTCTTGAGGATTTCAAGGCATGGATGAATCGCCCCCGGACTCCAACCACAGACGACTCTAAAGATTCAACTCCACGATTGGAACGCCGTGATCTTTCGGATCAACTGGAAGATGCTGAAGCCGCGTATGCGATGATAGTAGATCGGGCAGACGAGTGGGGAGTTGATATCAATAGAATAGGTATGATAGGTTTTTCGGCCGGAGCAGGTTTGACCATGCACTCCACACTCAATTCCAAAACCATGAAGCTGGCATTCATAGGCCCCGTATATGGAGGAATGGGGGAAGTCACAGTACCGGAAAATGCCCCACCGATGTTTAATGTGATAGCCACAGATGATTTTTTATTCAAAGGACAGTTTGGGGTGGTTAAATCCTGGTTTGATGCGGGAAAACCTGTAGAGTTTCACCTTTATCAGAATGGTGGCCATGGTTTTGGTCTTGGAAATCCAAACCGGACGAGTAATCGATGGTTTGATGCTTTTATACATTGGTTGAGAGTGAATGAATTCATTCCGGGGAGTGAATAATCGCACGATTCATTGTATTCACATGTGAGTTGTTATTTGCTTGTTCTTGTGAGTGAGAAAAAATTTTTAATCAAAGGGTCACTTTTTCATTCGTAGGTCTTTCTATCATTTAAGGGAGTACTGTCCCGGCCAGGAGGCTGGAGACGGGTCTTGATAGATAAGTGTACTAGGAATGAAAAAGGCTGCTTGGAGAATTGCCAACCTCTTACCAAGTAAAGTGTTGTTGATAGGGGCGATCACCCTTTCCCAAACGGTGTCTGCACAGATGTTTGAAGAAATAAGCTTGCAGAGCCAGTTGTCCACGACAGTCAATGTCAATGGTGTAGCAATAGCCGATTTTGACAATGACAATGATCTGGATCTATTTGTGGTCAACAGATGGGACGGAAAAGGGCCTACTACAAGCCAGCTTTTCAGAAATGAAAACGATGGGACTTTTGTCAATGTGACCGAATCTTCGGGAATCCAAAGTACCCATGATTATACCGGTATCGTACCAGACACCCCTCACCCTGTAGGGGAGAAAATGGGCGCCTCCTGGGGAGATTATGACAATGACGGTTTTCCAGACCTGTTTTTGACCAACGCATACTATTTCGAACTCTACCACAACAATCAGGATGGCACCTTTACCGATGTGATTGCTGGTTCTGGTTTGCCACTTGAAAATGAATGTGTCAACAATGTGGGGTTGTGGTTTGATTACAACAATGACTCCTACCTCGATTTGTACGTGGCAGGGGTGTTTAGTATGGTCAACTGTCGGGGCATCTACGAAAACAACGGAGACGGTACTTTCACCAATGTCACCGAAGCATCGGGTTTGAAAGAGAGTGGCCTGGCAGCCTGGACGGCCATTCCTATTGATGTTAATGAGGACGGTTTTCAGGACTTGTACATTGCCAACGATTTTGGAGTGCCTAATGGATTGTACCTCAATAATTCGGGTGAGTCATTTACTGATCAGGGGGAGTCCTATGGTGTGACAGACACTTTCAAGGATGGTATGGGAGTGGCCTATTCTGATTTTAATAATGACGGATGGTATGACCTGTATATCACCAACATCAATGAAAGTTCTCTATACCAAAATCAGGGAAATAACTCATTTCTGAATGTCGCCGGAGATTTGGATGTTGAATTCACAGGTTGGGCCTGGGGCTGTCAGTTTGAGGATTTTGATCATGATCTGGACGTTGATCTGGTAGTGTCTAACGGTTACTATGATTCGGATTACGAACGGTACTATGAAAACACTCATGAAACAGGGTTGACCACCTTTTTGGACAAATCTGAGGAAGTCGGCATAGCCGAGCAAACCATTTCTAATGGACTCATAGCGTTCGACTATGACAATGACGGTGACCTGGATGTGTTGATTGGAAGGACGGGCGATCATTTGGGTTTTTATGAAAATAAAACAATCACTATAAACAGTTCATCCGATCAACACTGGGTGCAGCTTGATCTGGTGGGTACTCAATCCAATCGCGATGCCATCGGAACGAATGTAGAGATAGAGGTAGGAGGCAAGCTATACAGAAGGTACTACCATGGAGCAGCCCTTTTAGCACAAAGCCAGGTTCCTGTTCACTTTGGGCTGGCAGGTCATGAGCAAATTGACAAGGTGACGATTAAATGGCCTCTGGGCCTGATAGAAACATATGAAGACCTCCCGGTAAACTCATTTATCCGGATCACAGAAGGAGAGGGGTATGAGCTGTTGAATTTATCCAGCAATAAAATCCCCGGTTGTACAGATCCTAACTCATGCAACTATGACCCAAGTGCTACCTTCAATGATGGAAGTTGTGCCTACCTTGGGTCAAAATCAATCAGTGGAGCGGATGAGGTGGGCTTGCTTAGCCAGCATCCCTATTCATATCCATCGACCCTGGGCAGCAGCTACGAATGGGCTGTGTCCGGAGGCCACATCGTAGAAGGGCAAGGGACTTCCTCTATAGTAGTAGACTGGGGGATCAGTCCTCAAGGTGCCGTGATCGTTACAGAAATAGGAACCTGCTACAGCGAACCCGTCGCCAAAGCGGTATCGATCACCACTGACCAACTACCCGAAGACATATCTGTTGCTCGTTTGTGGAATGAGGCCATTCTGGGGGCAATTCGTATGGATTATGCCCGGCCGACAGTTCATGCACGAAACCTGTTTCATTCCAGCATTGCCATGTACGATGCATGGGCTATCATCAACGGTGGAGCGGATACCTATCTGGTAGGTAAGCAGCTTTATAATTACAATAATGTCTTCGACGGTTTTGAAAGCCTGCTGTCTAAAGACGAGACTATGGATATGGCGATTAGCTACGCTGCCTATAGGTTACTCTGTTATCGTTTTAAGGATTCACCCAATGCAGAAGAAACAAAGCAGAGTTTTGATGCCCTGATGTATTTATTGGGTTATGACCCTTATCACGCATTCTCGGATTACCGAGGTGGTGATCCGGCTGCTTTGGGCAATTTCATTGCTAATTCCATAATAGAGTACGGTTTGATCGATGGCGCCAATGAAAGCGATAAATATTCGAACCTCTATTATCAACCTCTTAATGAACCCCTTGCTCCTGTACTGGCTGGTAACCCTACCATGCAGGATGCCAATCGATGGCAACCCTTGATTTTTCAGGTATTTATTGATCAGGCCGGAAATGTCACTACCGGTAACATTCCAGAGTTTTTGAGTCCCGAATGGGGCAGTGTTGACCCTTTTGCATTGAAAGACGATAATGCTACCAAGTATGTCCGTGATGGGGCGGAATACAAGGTTTTTCATGATCCAGGATCACCACCGATGATCAACGGGAGCCACATGAGTGGAAATGAGCTAGATATATACAAATGGAATTTTTCACTCGTATCGGTTTGGAGTGCTCATCTGGATCCATATGATGGGGTCAATTGGGATATTTCACCTCGGAGTATTGGGAATATCGACTTTAATCTGTTGCCCACCGAGTTAGGTGACTATGACAGCTTTTACGATTTGTTTGAGGGGGGCGATATTGGTGTGGGAAGATCGACCAATCCTGTCACTGGAGAGTCCTATGAACCTCAGATTGTCCCTCGAGGAGATTATGCAAGGGTACTAGCGGAGTTTTGGGCCGATGGGCCAGATTCTGAAACACCTCCGGGTCATTGGTTTACGATCCTCAATTATGTAAATGATCATTCGAGTTTTGAAAGGAAGTTTAAAGGGCTAGGTTCAGTACTGGATCCGTTGGAGTGGGACGTTAAGGCCTATTTTACGCTTGGGGGCGCAATGCATGATGCTGCTGTAGCTGCATGGGGTGTCAAGGGTTGGTATGATTATGTCCGGCCTATTTCAGCCATTCGGTATATGGCCGACATGGGACAATCATCAGATTCTACCCTGAGCAACTACCATCAGAATGGTTTGCCATTGATGGATGGGTACATAGAGGTGGTTGAAGAAGGTGACCCCTTAGCCGGGGCTGATACTCAGCACTTAGGCAAAATCAAATTGTTAGCCTGGAAAGGGCATGATTACATTGATGATCCTTCGGTGGATGAGGCAGGAGTGGATTGGATACTGGCAGAAAACTGGTGGCCCTATCAGAGGCCTTCATTTGTGACACCACCATTTGCAGGGTATGTGTCCGGGCATTCAACCTATTCCCGGGCAGCAGCCGAAGTGATGACACGACTGACCGGTAGCGAATATTTCCCAGGAGGGATGGGAGAATTCATTGCACGTAAAAATGAATTCCTTGTTTTCGAAGAGGGACCGAGTCAGGATGTAATCCTGCAGTGGGCCACCTACCGTGATGCATCCGATCAGTGTAGTCTGTCAAGAATTTGGGGTGGCATTCACCCTCCTGCAGATGATATCGCGGGTCGTATGATTGGGGCTCGTATTGGTATGGACGCCTTTGAAAAAGCCGAAGGGTATTTCAAAGGAGACGGATTACAACAATTAGTCTCCGGACATGTTTATCCAGTACCGAGTTCTGATGCCGAGATTTTTGTCACGCACACTCAAGCAAATCAGGAATTTACCCTTTACGATCTATATGGCAAAAGGCTTCCTTTGGTCAAGGAGCAATACAATCCCATTACGCAAACAACGTCCCTTCGAATCAAAGGGAATCAAAGAGGTATCTACATACTGAAATCAGGAATGCATTCCTGGAAAATAATGATGAACTAATTCATTTAAAACAGCAGGGAGAGGGATACATCAGGGTGCTTTTGACTTTATACAATCAGAACCAGTATAAACAAAAAAAATGAAGCAATTCGGAAAATCAAATAATGCATTTACAGTCATTCTAACCAGTCTCTTTTTGACACTTGGAGTAAACACTCAGGCCCAACACCAGCAATGGTACAATGAGGCGCAGGATAGAATTGATACATTGAGGCGTGGGGAGTTTACCCTTGATATTAGAGACAAAGATGGCCAGCCATTTGCAGGAGAGGTGAAGGTACGAATGGTCAAGCATGAGTTTCCATTTGGTATTGCTTTTGATTTTTATGAAGGAGATATTGATACGGATGTGCCTACGGAGACACAGTGGATGAAAGCGGCCATGTATAAGTATTTTAACTACGGGGTGTCAGGCAATTCCTTTAAGTGGAGCGGGATTGACCCCTGGGGCAATGGACCGGATTATACAAACTTCGACTATGCTGTGGAGTGGACGCAAAGTGTTGGCTGGGATCTGAGGGCCCATACCTTACTTTGGGGAGGTGCTGAAGGAGACAACCATGCCATGCCGCAGTGGGTGACCAATCTGGGTTCTGCTGAAGCCGTGTACGCTGAGTGCGAAGACCGCATCAAAAGAGAGGTCTCCAAATACAAAGGGGTAATCAAAGAGTACGACGTAATCAACGAGCCACTGCACGCCACCTATACCCAAGACTTGTACGGAGACTCACTCAATTGGAAATGCTTTCAATGGGCGCACGAGGTTGACCCTGATGCTGAGTATTATATCAACGAATACAATGTAGAATATGGCTGGGGGGATGCAGATGAGTATGTGACTTTGATCAATGAAGTGAGGGCCAAAGGAGGACCCGTTACCGGAATTGGCATTCAGGCACACTTCTGGGATTGCTGCCGACCGGATGTCAACGATCTTGTGACCCAAGTCAACAAATTAGCTACGGTGGGTTTGCCGATCCGGCTGACGGAATATGATTATGGAGGAAACCTCACAGAAGAGGAGCAAGCTGAGGATTTTATCAAGGTAGCAACTATTGCTTTTTCCCATCCATCCATCAATGGTATGATCTCCTGGGGGCTTAGTGACCTAGGGGCATGGAGAGAAGGAACAGGGTACTTTCGGGCTGATCATTATCCAAAGCTCGCTGCGGATACATTGCTCTACTATACTCAAAAGTTCTGGGCCACGAACTTTGATGAAGTTACAGGTAATGAAGGGCAGCTAAATTTTGATGCATACTATGGTGACTATCGAGTGGAGGTGCTTTTCGATGATGGGTGGAAGGAATTCAACGTTTCATGTCGAAAAGAAAACGAAGGAGTAACTGTTCAGCTACTGGAGAATGAAGGGCAAGACAAAAGCCTGGAATTGGTAACGGCACGATTGAGTGCACTGGATGTATTGGAGTTGAGCTTTGATCAGTCCATAGATCCGGCCTCATTGGATAAGGCTGATTTTAGAGTATTTGCAGAGAATGGAATAGCCATTGAAAGCATAGTGGTCAAAGACTCTGATGATCACACACTTGTCTTGGATTTGGATAAGCAGATATCGGTTTTGGGTCATGCGACCGTTTCGTATTTTCCCGGAAGTCTGTCCGCTACATCGGGGGCACCGGCTCATGCTTTTGGTATAGAAAAAATCCATATAGATGGCAATCTAAATCAGCCGCCCTCTGTGGCTAATCAGGATTTTACCCTTGCAGCGAACGCCAGCAGCGGCACCCTAGTAGGGACCATCCAGGCTACCGACCCAGAAGGTGGGGCTGTCATATATAAAATCACCTCGGGAAACCACCTGGCAATATTTGGCATCAATGCGCAGGGGGAGCTCCTGCTTGTAAACCCATTTATGCTGGATATTGAAGCCACACCGATTCATTATCTGACCGTGGAGGTAAGTGATGGAGTGCACCTTGTGGAAGCAAATGTGACGGTTACTCTGGAAGAAGTTTTGAGCGTTGATCTAAATGATTCTGGTGTTATGTCTATTTTCCCCAACCCTTCCAGCGGAATTTTTAATATAAGAAGTGCCAAGGCTTTTTCTGAAATAAAAATTATGGACTTAACCGGGAGGACAGTGTATAACAAGAGTTTCAATGTTGCTCAGAGCACTTTCACTTTGGGTATTGATATCCCTGACGGAATCTATATGATTTATGTTTCAGGAGAAGGGTTTTCAGAAACTGTTAAGTGGGTAGTGGGTAAATAATTCGTTTATTGTACGCTTGATGGGTTTTTCCTTTGTTCAACATATCTGGTCGGTGTTAGCCCATAAAACTCTTTGAAGGCAGTAGAGAATTTGGCAGGTGACGAGAATCCTACCGCATAGGCGACCTCTGATATTCCTGTTTCCTTGTTGGAGAGCAATTCTCCTGCCTGTTTCAGTCTTATGTTCTTGATGAGATCTCTCGTGGATTGATTGGTGATTTCTTTAAGCTTTCTGTGCAAGTGAACCCTGCTAAAACCGATTTCTGAAGCGATCATTTCGACGTTGAGTTCAGGGTTGTCGATGTTCTGATTGATGACGTTCATGATTTTTTGCATGAGCAGGTCGTCGGTTGACTGGAGCTCAACCCCGACCACTTTATCGCTTTGATCCTGGCTACCCGAATAGTTGTTTCGTAGTAGCTGACGGTTCTTGATCAGGTTAATTATTGTTTTTTGAAGTAGGTCGATATTGAATGGCTTGGCTATATAGGCGTCTGCTCCTATATCCAAACCCTGGAGATTGTCTTCTTCAGCGGATTTACCTGTAAGTAGGATTAAGGGTATATGATTGATATTGATGTTTTGCTTCACCTTTTTACAAAGAGTGATCCCATCGATTTTAGGCATGACCACATCACTGATAATCAGATCTGGCGATTGCTTTAGAATCTGCCGATAGGCATCTTCTCCATCCATACTTACGATCACCTGATAGCTTTCTGATAGTTCTTCGGTTAGGTAATTTCGGATTTCATCATCATCATCTGCTAGCAGCACAGTATATTTTCCTTTGGGTTTGAGCATCTCGGGGATTTCTGTTATTTGACTGATTTTGTCAAAAGGTTGTGCATCTGTTTTAACCACTATGTGGCTATCCGATTGGTCAATTTCGGAGTCCTCGAGGTGCGCCTTGCCCAATGGAAGATTGATAAGAAAACTCGTTCCTTGTTGGTCAGAAAGACTTCTTGCCTGAATTGTGCCATGATGCATATCCACGATGGATCGTGATAAATGAAGGCCTATTCCAGTACCCTCTGGACTGTTTACTTTTTCGGTTGCGCTTTGATAAAATCTATCGAATATCTTTTCATACTCATCTTCAGAAATTCCAATACCCGAGTCTTTGATCTCAATAGAAACGAATTGAGGGTTGTCATGAGGGTACTCATTAATATCTACATTTATTTCTCCTTTTGGAGGTGTAAATTTGATGGCATTGGCCAGAATGTTTTGGATGACTTTGTCAAATTGATTAGGATCCAGATACACATGAGTGACTTTCGCTGCATTGATGCTAAACTGAATTTGCTTCTCGTGGATTTGTTCGTCGAATATCAGAGAGAGTTCCTGCATAAATTGGATAAGGTCGGTTTCCCTGAATTTCATTTTGAGGAGGCCCTTGTCAATTTTTCTGATATCAAGGAGTTGGTTGATGAGCTTCAGTATCCTATCTGCACTGCGGTGCATGATGAAGTAGCTACGTTGCCTTGAATCATCGGCATCTTGCTTGATGAGTTTTTTGAGTGGGTTTATGATTAAGGAAATAGGTGTTTTCAGCTCGTGTGAAATATTGATAAAAAACTCAAGCTTGGCGTCGTTGAGTTTTTTAGCCTGCTGATGCTGCTCCAGTTTTCTTCGCCCTTCTATTCTCTGCCTTACCAAATAGGAAAGCATCCATAATAGAAGGACTATTGCGAAAGTGTAGATGGCCTTAGCCCATCGGGAGAAATACCAGGCCGGATGAATTTCGATATATAAGGGCTTTTCTTCTGAAAGAGCGTTAAAGTCTTTGGCCCTAACCTTTAGATGATACTTTCCTGTATTGAGATTGCTAAAAGTGACTGAATTCGACCCCTGCGGTAGGGACGTCCATGGAGAACCATTCATTGTGTAGGAATAAGATATTCTTTTTGGGTTGGCAAATTCCATGGATGAAAACTCGAGGGTGAATGAGTTGTCATCATGGGAAAGGTGCAAAGAATCTGTAAATAATATGGACGTTTGGGTTACCTGGTATCCTCCTGATATCGTTTCTGTTGTGACCAACTGGTTGTCTAGATAAAAACCCGAAACCATGATTTTCGGGGTATTTACACTAGACTGGATTTCTGTCGGTTCAAAATACGAAATGCCATTGATGCCTCCAAAATAAATCCTTCCCTGCTCATCCTTAAAAACTGTTCCCTTTCCAAATTCATTCCCTTGGAGCCCATCATTATAATAGAAATTAACGAAAGTACTGTCGTTCGTATCATACTTTGAAATTCCATAATTAGTGCTTACCCATATATCTTTTTCATATCCCTGTATTCCGCATATCACATTATTGGGCAATCCGTCATTTTGGGTGTAGACTGCAAGAGCATTGGTTGATTTATTTAATGTCATAAGACCTTTCGAAGTGCCTATCCATATGTTGGCCTGTGAGTCTTCATACAGGTCATAAACAATTGAGCCACGCAATTCTACATAGGTTTCGTTCAGATTAATAAAACTTCCTGTGTTGAGGTCAAGGAGGCTTATGCCATCATATGTGCCGATGTATAATTGATTATCGCTGGATACGAACAAAGCACTCGTCCAATTGTTGTGAACGGCAGTATTGTCATTGGCCCAATCATTAGGTGTGGAAGTATCAAACTGCTTAACCTTCATTGTCTCAAGATCAATGGAGAAAATACCCATGCCCAGTGTGCCCACCCAAAGCATTTGATTTTTATCTTCAGCAAGGCTATTGATGAACTCAGCCGGATTGGATTGTCTGTTGAATAGCTTATTGAATCGCTCAAATTTTCTCGTTGTTGGGTTGTACTTGGCTAACCCTTCGGCATACGAACCTAGCCAGAGGTTATCAAAGGAGTCCTCGCAAATGGCAAGTACAGTCTTTGGAGATGATGTATGGTTAAGTGAATGATTGTACGTCCTACTCTCCGGTGTTTGATCAAGGCTGTAGATTCCGTCCCCATCGGCACCTACCCATAGCGTACCCTTTTGATCAATCCAGAGAGACATGATGTACTTGTCACCAATCAGATTGTTATCTACAGATTGATAACCGATATAGCCAAAATTATTATTCATAAATGGAATAAGAGCAACTCCTTTTTGATATAAGCCCAACCATGTGTTGCCTGTTTTATCTATCAGAATTTCGTGAACTTTGGCACTTGACAAATCGAGGTTGGAGACATTTAATTGTAAACTCCGAAGCTGGTTGTTTTTAAGGTCGTAGGTTTTAAGGCCCTGTCCATCGGTTCCCAAAATTAGTTGTGGTTCGTTGGGGTGAGATTGCATAGAGTTTGTAAATAGGGTCGCTTGTTTTGGAGTGATATGTTCGATCGAATCAGTCTGGTTGTTGTATCTGTACAATCCAAATTTCGTGCCTCCAAAATATACTTTTGCATCCTGACCTTCGACTACATTGGATACATCCCATAGGGTGGCTTCCTGATTTCCTCGATAGTTTGTACTCTTCCCATTATTTGAAATTCGATATATTCCCTCATCGTTGGTGGTAATCCATAGGTTCTCGTTAGAGTCTTCGAAAATTTCCAATATGAGATTTCCCCGAATAAGGTTCTGTAACTGATTAGCAACTAAAATGCTGGAGTCTTGTTTGAGTTTGAAAAGACCTACACCTGATGTGCCGATGAGTATATCACCATTTGACCTTTCGTACACGGACATGACATGAGCATCGAACTGAATACTATTCTCTAGCAGAAGCGGTATTTGTTGAAATTTGTCCGTGTCATGATCGTAGAGTTGCAATCCATTAAAAAAACCTATGAATAGGCGTCCCTGCTTGTCTTCGAAAATCAACTTTACATAGTTGTCGTGCAATGTACTATTGCTGTTTTTGTAGGTCGTAATTTTGGCTCCATCGTATCTGCATAAGCCATCTTCGGTACCTATCCATATAATGCCTTTTGAGTCTTGGTGGATATCGTGAATTAAACTGCTTGGTAGTTCTGAATTGGTTGTGAATAGTCGTGCTCTCTGTGCTAGGCCTTTCCGAGGCATGGAGACCATGTGTATTAATATCAAAAGAGCTTGAATGTAAAGGCTATGTCTCATCTATTTCACCAATATGCATTGCAACAAATATCGTTATAAAAGTGCTGATTTGGCTGACCAACAGAGATCCATCAAATAGTGAGGATCAATATTATATAAAGACGAAAATCGAACGATGTGACCCTGGATGGTATGGGTATTTTTGAGTAAGAGGATACAGTGGTAATATTATATTTGAATTCGTTTCATCGTCTAAATAGTTTTAAATACTGACGTTTTTAGGAACTCTTATAGATTTAGGTCGCTAGGAATCATATTAAAATGATGAATTTATGGCATGCCTATTTCGCTCATTACCTAAGCAAAAGCCTTTTGGATTTGCTCTTTTACAGTTGACTTATCCATGCCTAAGTAGTGCTTCATTATGACCTTGACTGTTTTGCCGGTAACGATGGAAACAGTTTTTGGAGAAACATTCTTTTTGCAGCATAGGGATATAAATGTTTTTACTGCAACGTGTGATGAGACCAAATCACATATTGGTAGTTGTACATAGGTTTTGTTCCCTGAAGAAGTTCTTATTTTTTCCACCTTTCGATTTATTTTGGCCTTCTGACATGCTTCCTTAATGTACTTATTGAGCTTCTGCTCTGAGATCATTGGGATAACGTATTCATACTTATCTAGTATCTCTTTGGCGATCGGAGTTAAAGGAACGTAGATGTCTTTTAGCGTCTTGACGGATTTGGTTTCATAGGCATCATCGTTGAAATGATCCTTGGTAACCCTGGATAAGTCTGAATACCTTAAGCCTAAGTAACAGTTAAGAACAAAAATGTCTCGAACCTTTTCATGTTTTTTGCTTTCGAAATCATGATTATACAACGTCATAATCTCATCCTCACTAAGGAAATAAATGGGAGTGTCTCGATAGTTTGCTTTAATATGGGGGAGTATGTGACTAAAACTGTAACCCCTTTTCTCCAAGTACTGAAGAAAGACCTTCAGGTTTTTAACTGTGGATGTCAGTGAATTGTCGGACAATCCGATGTTGCCATCAGGTTTCTCTAGCTTGTTTAAAAGGAAGGAACTGAATTTATCGTAAAAGTCTAAGGTGATGTCCTTTACTCTTATCTGCTTATTTGCGAATTTCTCATATTCATGAATGTGGTATTTGACAGTTTTGTAGTTCCTTTTTGTTGTATCGCTTTTGTTCGAGTTCTCGACGAATTCATCGAAAAGTGGAGTGACTAAATTGTCTCTTGAGGTGTTAGGTTTAGGCCTTTTTTTACCTACATACTTTTCTTTTACCAAATGAACTTCCGGTTCTAAGTCATCATGCTGAAGTCGTCTCGCTATTGCTGTTAATTCTGTTTTGATTTTGTCAATCGATGAATTGGCAAGTAGGTCGGATTTTTCCTTTTCCTTGAGTAATAATTCATTGGTTTTGTTCTTTCGGATGCCAGAGACCGAGTTGACTTTTTGTTTGCTTTCATTCCAGTGTTTTGGATTGACCCTTATTCCTGTACTAAGATCTACAGATTTTTGGAGGTGTCCATATCTTATATAGACAACGCATTCCCCTTTCTTGTTGACCTTTTTGGATCTTATAATAGCTTTGGTTGATGGCATGGTGATTTGCTGTTTCGTATGCCTAAAACTAAATAAGGTCAAGTTATAGGTCAAGTGTTTTGACGTATTTTCTTGTTCAGTATTGTTTTTACAAATTGAAAAACATACTTTATATGTATTATGAGGTGTTTTGTTGTATTACTTTGTATTTAGGTTCGATTCCGGCCCTGGGTACTTAAAGCAGCTTGAGAAATCGGGCTGCTTTTTTGCTTTATGGTGAGCAAATAATAACAAATTGTCATGAAACTTGTTGAATTAGATGTGCCATTGAATATTGACCCAGGAGGCACCATGCCCGAGGTTAAATCTGATGAGCATAATCTGGAAATCTCATTCTATCTTCTGGGTTCTAATATGAGAGGAGTCCTTAAATTCAACCATTTTCTTCAATACACTTTTGGCTATCCGAATGAAGAAGCTATTGCTGGTCATCGGTATGCGAGCTTAGGATTATCACCATTTCGATTTGTTGAGGTCATCAATTCTGAAGTTGTTGAGAGTATCAAAGCCACGAATAAAGTTCATCCTTATCATAGCGATAAGGATTTCGAATCATTCAAGCACTTCATATATCCATTCCATGATACCACAATAGAGGTGATTGCCAAATCCTATGAATTTGTACTTTAGCAAAACCTCAACAATAAATGGAATTTTTCAAATTATCTGATACAGAGAAAAGAATCATCCGATGGTGGAGGCGGTATGGTATGTTGATTTTCTTTGTTGGATTAACATTGTATGCATTATCAGACTGGAATCGTTTTTTCAATCGATACCTTGCCAGAGATGAGGACCTTGAGCATGGTTATTTCTATTCAATAACAGATGAAGGGTGTTTTATAGGAGTGGATCTCATTTATTATAATGGAAATTTGAAGAATCGATATCAAATCGAAAGTGATTCGGTGGTCAATATACTTCCTGGTTATACATCAACGCGAGACTATAGACTTGATCCAACAAGATTGTTTTATATCTGGGATAAAGATGTGACATCCAATGGCATTCAATACTATGAGGGATTTCAATATTCAAGCGATAGTTCTCACAGAAGCAGATGGGGTTTTGTTCCTGCCTATTTTCAAAGGAGCGCACCGAAAGATGATAGTATAATTCTCTGCAATTAGTCGAAATAATCTCTCTAAATGATACTAATAGAACAGGGTAGAAGGGCAAAGCCTGTTCACAAAGCTCCTTGAGAAATCGGGCTGCTTTTTTTATGATGATTCCCTCCCCCCTCATATACCGATCAATCATAGGAATTCACTTGAAAATCCACGTGTTTTGAAAATGAATCAATAGGTTCAGGGTTTTTCCCAACGAGGCTTTTTGTAAATCAACACCAGATAGAAATGAATAAGACTTCTATACTTCCAATTATTTTAATGCTCCTAGCTGGCATTTGTCAGTTTGAAACTTCAGCCAGTGGTTTGGACGTCAACAACCAACCGGATAAGGCCTATTTATTTGCCTATTCTAAAAACGAGGGAAGGAGCGGCTTGTATTTGGCATGGAGTATAGATAAGAAAACTTGGCATGGCATAGGGCCGGAGCACCGCTTTTTGTTTTCGGACTTTGGAAGGTGGGGCGGTCAGAAGCGGATGTTTGACCCTTACCTCATAAAGGATGCTGAAAACACATGGCATTGCGTCTGGAGCCTCAACGACACCATTCAGCAATTTGCCCATGCTTCCTCAAAAAACCTTATCGATTGGAAGAGCCAGGTATATCCCGTGGTGATGAAAAGCGGGAACATCCTCAGGCCGGAGATCAGCCAAAAGGGTGACGATTATCTGATCACATGGGAGAGCGATCAGGGTAGTGAAGTAGGAGTCTATCAAAGTTCCGGTGCTGAAATCACCTCATTCATGACGGGGGAGAAATCCTCAGAAGCGCAACGTATCAACGATCGCGTAGAGGTTGAGATTAATGATGAAAAGTTTAGCGGTAAGGTCAATGAAGTTTCTTGGGAGTTGATCGAGTCTTTGAATAAGCAAATGGAGTGGGAGCGCTTTCACCATAGTGAACGAGAGGAACGTATGGTCGATGATCCCCAGCGGTTTGCCGGATTGGAACCGGTGGAAGCCACCATAACGCTACGTCCTGAAGGGAAAATGCAAATCAGCGATTTGTTGATCGGTATTTTCTTCGAAGACATCAGCTATGCAGCAGATGGAGGCTTGTACGCCGAACTGGTGCAAAACAGGGATTTTGAATACCACCCCATGGATAAAAAAGGCAGGGATCCCAATTGGAACAGCACCTTTGCCTGGGCGTACAGTGGAGAGGATTTGAAGGTAGAAACCGAAAACCCCATTCACCCAAACAATAAGAACTATGTGGTCATCGAAGGGGGTGAAACCCTTGGTAATGCGGGATTCGATGGCATCGTGGTAGAAAAAGGGTCTAAATACGATTTTTCCGTGTTTGCCCGATCTGTAGATGAAAAGGATGCAGGCATGTTGGTTAGACTGGTCAGTGAAGAGGGCTCCAACCTAGGACAAGTCAAACTCGAAGGAATAGGAGACGAATGGAATCAATATACGGCCACCTTTAAAGCCAAAGGCATGGCAAAAATGGCAAAACTGGAATTGATCTCACAAGAGGAAGCAAAGCTAGCGGTGGACATGATTTCGCTTTTTCCTCAGGAAACCTTCATGGGACGAAAAAATGGTCTGAGAAAAGACCTGGCCCAGTCAATTGCAGACCTCAATCCTCGATTTGTGCGGTTTCCCGGTGGCTGTGTGGCACATGGGGATGGAATTGACAATATCTACAATTGGAAAAACTCGATCGGTCCCTTGCATGAGCGCAAGCCCATGCGAAATATCTGGAACTACCATCAGACCTTAGGATTGGGTTACTTCGAGTACTTTCAGTTTTGTGATGACATAAACGCTGAGCCTATCCCTGTGCTGGCGGCGGGAGTGCCGTGTCAAAACTCCGGCACAGGTGGACACGGACAGCAGTGCGGCATACCCATGGAGGACATGGATGATTATGTCCATGACGTTTTGGATTTGATCGAGTATGCCAATGGCGACAAAGGCACAGAGTGGGGAAGCAAGCGTGCCGCAGCCGGGCATCCGGAACCCTTCAATATGAAATACATCGGGATCGGGAACGAAGATCTGATCACGGATGTCTTTGAGGAGCGGTACCGTTTGATCATCGATGCGGTTCGTGAGAAATACCCTGAGATCACTGTGATCGGGACAGTAGGGCCATTCTATCGAGGAGCTGATTATGTAGAAGGTTGGAAGCTGGCCCGGGACATGGACCTGGCCATGGTGGACGAGCACTACTACAACCCTCCTGGGTGGTTTATCAACAATCAGGACTTTTATGACAAGTACAGCCGAACGGGAAGTAAAGTGTACCTGGGAGAATATGCAGCCCACCTACCCGGAAGGCCCAACAATATAGAAACGGCATTGGCGGAAGCCCTATACCTCACAGCCGTCGAGCGAAACGGAGACATTGTGGAGATGACCTCCTACGCGCCCTTGCTGGCCAAGGACGGGCATGTCAATTGGAATCCTGATCTGATCTATTTTGACAACACGGAGGTAAAGCCGACCACCGGATACTACGTACAAAAGCTTTATGGGCAGAATTCAGGGAATCAGTACCTGCCCACATCGGTAGCTCTTTCAAACTCACGTGAGGAAGTAAGGGAAAGAGTAGGAGTGTCAGTCGTAGTGGATGACGAGACCGGGGATGTGATCATTAAGCTCGTCAACCTGTTGCCTATAGAAGTCAATGGAAAATTGGATTTATCAGCTTTGGGTTTTGCACCCACCAAGGCCATACTAAACGTGCTCAAGGGAAAACCGACCGACTTGCAGGTAGCACCCGCAGAAAGCACCATCGAAGTATCTCCTGATATGGACTATACCATGCCGGCTTATTCTTTTTCGGTGATAAGGTTTGGCTTAGGGAAGCAGTAGCCTACTCTGGAGAAGGTATTAGAATCCATATCGATAGCTTATCCATGGATTTTGCATGACCCACGTTAGTGTTGAAGGTGATCTTGCTCATAAATGACTGATTTTCTTGCGATTAGGTGATCTGAGGGCTAAATTTCTATTTTGGCAGCTATGGTTTAACCCGGATTGTACCATAAACCTATGACCTATGAGCCTGGCCAAACGACTTTTGCTTACCTTACCCTTCTTATTCCAGTTTTGTGAAAACTACGCCCAACTGGATAAAATTGACAGCCTGACCGGGGTACTATCATCTCCCCTTCACGATACTGTTCACATCAATACGCTGGTACGATTAAGACGTGCCTATTACTTGAGTCATGAGCTATCCAATGACCCTTGGCTTGCTGATTCCATTTTGTCCTATTCAAAAAGAGTTTCCTATGAAAAGGGAAAAGCTGATGGATACAAATTATATAGTAGTTTATATCAGAAACAAGGAGTAACAGACACCTCCATGCTTTACCTGGACTCAGCCATCAGGATTTACAAAGAGCAAGGCCCTTTGAAGCGACTGGTAAGTAGCTATAATTCCCTGGCCTCGCTGCACTATATGATTCCTAATACGGACTCGTCCTTTTACTATTTAAAGCTAGCAGTGAAAACCGTTGAGGACAATCAACTAGGAGGCTTTGGCTGGCTGGTGGCCAACGTGGGTATTTTCTATCAGCGGCTGAGTTTGTTTGATAGTTCTATTATCTACCTGCACAGGGCAATGGAGCAAACAGAACCGGAGAAGCTTAAGCGGTTTATGCCCCAATACTGCTTCAATATAGCCAATGCCTATAACCAAATGGACTTGATACCTGATGCCGTTGAATACTACGAAAAGTGCTATCAGGCATCGATGGTGCTGGCCAGGGAAGGAAATAAAATGCGAGAAGCTTTCGGTTATCGGGCCAGGGGACATGCGCACTTTGAGAGTGGACATTTTGATTCGGCGGCATATTACTTTGATCGGTCTGCACAGATATACAAGGATGAAGGCCCGGCACACTTGCCTGCCATACTAACTAACCTTTCGGAATCCTATCTCAACCTTGGTAGGTATAATCAGGCGATTGATGTCTGGATCGATTCTTATCAGCAAGTGCTGCAGTATCAGTACCCCAGAACCTCACATTATATCCTATTTGCACAGATACTCAATGAAGTCAAAGCGCCCATGCTGGTCGCCCCACTGGCAAAACATGGATTGCAAATCGACTCGATCATAGAGGAGGGCATGGAAGAAATGCAGGAACTGGACGATGCACGGCACAAGAGGGACTACTTCGAAACTCTGGCGGTGTATTATGAAGAAGCAGAAGATTATCAGAAAGCCTATCGCTTCCTTAGTCTCACCAAGGCACTGAATGACTCACTATTTAACATTGAAAAAACCTCCAACCTGGCCGAGATGAAACGAAAGTACGAAATAGACCTGGCCAACCAAAGCATGAAGGCTCAGGAGGCCGAGCTGAAGAGCCTTCGCACCGAAAAAGTACTGTGGGTTATTTTATCCATCCTGGGGACGGTTTGTCTAGGTATGGCATTGAGGGCTTACTTTCTCTCAAACAAAAAGAAAGCGGCGCTGCAAAAAGACCTGAAGGTAAAAGAGGAAATACTTAACGAAGGGCCCTACCTCGACGAGCGTCTGGTGGAGCTGTCAAACAAAAGAATGATCAAAGCGGGTAAGATCGTGTACATACAATCGGAGGGCAACTACCTACTATATCATCTGGTGAATGGCGATCCACCCATCAGGGAAAAGCAAACGATGAAAGGTGCCCTGAATATCCTCCCGAAAAGCTTCGAGCAGGTGCACCGTTCCTACGCCATAAACAAAAACCAGATCAGGGAAAGAAACAAAAATTCCGTACTGATGTCTGACTTGACCAAAGTACCCGTAGGAGACCGTTATAGGCAATAGGACTATTCTAAGAATGAAATAAAATTTCGTCAACAATAACGGGGGATTCGTCACTTTTTCATTTTCTGATATTTTAGAGATCACTCTCTCTATGTATTTTTAATTGACCTTCATCGACCAGCTCCGGGTCACGAGATAATTAATATTCCAACCGTTTATCAGTTTAAAGATGAAGTTTAATTTCAGCCTAATCCATCCCAATTTGAAAGCATTGACTTTCATTGCAGTCATAACTTGCCTTCTTAATGTTCGTAGCACCATTGCTAGCGATCAAGATAACTGTTCTGTTAAGCTATTAAACCACTTAACTAACCCCTACATAGAAATTGACGAAACAATTCGAGTTGGCTTTTATGAGTATTACAATGGCATGGCATTTCAGATTGAACCAGAGCTTAGCAGTTTAGAATCAAGGATAGAAATATTGAACTCTATCGGAACAAGAATAGATTTTACATATGAATATAGCGGCAGTCCGTTAGTTGGCTACTCATTAAAAATAGACCCTGTCGGTGAACTCGAAAGTAACTCATTCTACGAAGTTGTTTTGAAACAGGGTATTATAAGTGTTGATGAAACTCTCATTGATCTAGACTGTGATGGAGAACCTGGTGGAGATTTCAAAGTATTAGTTTATACAGAATTGGAGCCTAACTATCATCTTGCATTCGGGAGTTTTGTTGAACAGCTCGCAAGAGTAGAGGCTGAAAAGAATACGTTAAAGCATTTTGACCCATGGGAAATGGTAAAGGAAAGCACTCATGTTTGGATGAGCACTTCTTCGGGTCTAATAGATTATATTGCGACCAACCCTAATATTTTTGTGGATGGTGATTTACAGGAACTTACTTTAGTCGATGAGATAAGCGTAAATGGCGATTTATTTTTTATTAATGAAATAGGAAGCTCTGGAGTACAGGTAATAACCGACCCAGCAGGAAACTTGATCGATGACTTTGAAGTCCTTTTTAAGTCACACTTTTACTCATTGTACAAGGATCAGCAGACGAGTGTTGAATATCTAACAGATTTAAGAGAATCTCTAAATAAAGTTTATGCATTAGATGTCGTAAATGGCTTGCTCGTAGTAATAAGGGATGCTGGTTTTGCTTACTTAACCTCTCCTCCTGCTACAGCTCATTTTGAAGTTGCTGCTGAAATCGTATCAGGACTAGCTCTGAACACTCCCGAGTTATATACAGATTACTTTTTGGCACATAAATTTTCACTGTTGGATTCTGATATAGAAAAAATTATTCAAATACAACAGTCAACGGTACCTGTCCTAAGTTATGATGACGTTGTTGTCAAGTACTATGGATCGCATGTACATATAAGGGAGGTTGAGAACCTTACTCAATTAATTGATGAAACGTGGGATGAAAATGGTAACCTTTCTAATCAAGTCAGGTCGTTGTTTGAGTCCGCCATGATTTCTAGCCTTTCTCAAAATATTGAAATAGAAAGTGTTAGTGTTACTCTTGAGTTATTGTTGGAGACGGCAAACATTCATAGCAAGTTGCTTGAAGAATCATCACCGTTTTCTACATATGAGTCGAATCAAATGTCTGATTATGAATTAATTCAATCATGGCTAGTTGATAGGGTTGAAGTAGCAGCGAACTTGGCTATCATTGATATTCTTAACACCCCAAAAATCTCTACTCCAACTGTTTTGAACAATTCACAATTTGAAAGCCTCAGTCCAAACTTAGTATTCAGCGATTTTGAATCACTAGGGAACCAAACTCAAAAAGGCTTCCAACTCGAAGTTTATGACTCCTCCAACGATTTGATTTATAATACGGGGTTTGTTCAGAGTGTCAGTGATAAAACCCATACCTATGCTCCTGGTGAATATAATGGTTACAATGGGACAAGCAATGACGTCATGATAAGCGAGCCGCTATCCTACGGCAGCACCTATACCTGGAGGGTACGATATATTGATACGGGTGATGGTTGGAGTGATTGGAGTGAGCCTGGTGAATTTACCATTGCCAATGAAGAGGATGTATTCGACATAGAAATCGTCTCCCCAAACCAACCACTGTACAACGTGGGGCAAACCATGAATATCACATGGATATCGCGACTGGAGGCCGGGACGGAGTATAAGATACATCTCTTAAAAAATGGGTCTCTTCATACCTACATTTCTCATGGCACCACATCCACTTCCTACCAATGGGAGATTCCTGAAAATCAAGAGTTAGGCGGCGATTATAAGGTTCTTATTATTAATGCTGATAACGAAAACATCCGGTCAGAGTCGGGAAGTTTTGAAATTGGTGAGATTGCTGATCCGATAGATGTAGCCATTTTAGAATTTTCCGCAGATGAAAGTTTCTATGCCCCAAACCAGAGCATTGGGTTCGAGTGGCGTATTTGGAACAACAGTGATGAAGTAGTGGGTGCGTCAGAAATTACCTATTACCTCAGGCGACAATCTGACGGCCAAATCGTAGCTTCGGAAAACGATGTAATCAATAGCCTGAATCCCAAGCAATCCAGATTGATCAGTGAATCCGTTACCGGACAATCCCTTGAAGGATTCTACATCCTAGAGTTGGTTTTGACCAACCCATCTGACAATAAGGCTGGTAACAATTTTCTGACACATGTGGTTTATGTTGGAGACTCAAATCCCTTTACTACTTATGAAGAAGCTGACATTGACTTTGACATTCGTACCAATTTTAGCTACGAAGGATATAATTTGTACGTAGACGTGGCTGATGTTAGCACAGTGAAAGTTAGGGTGGATGACGGAAGCTATATGTATCTTGAAAGAGGTGAGATTCAATTCTACGATGCTTCTCAGATGGGGCTGGTATATCAGGCTAAGTTTGATAATACTGTATATTTTGGAATCTATACCCCGACGGATGGTTTAGTGTATGATGAACCCTTTCTAAATCTGGAGGCGGGAAAAAAAACTATTGTTCCCTACCAAATAGATGATGATGATACAAAACATTCCGTCGATCTGTTTGGAGAAGCGATGGATGATGGAACCCTCCAGATAGTGAGTGATTGGAGCATTTCGAATGACGAAAGCTCTAATACGGGAGGAAATCTGGTGGTTAATCTACCTTCAATGGCTCCTCGGGGTAACTACACCTTTTGGGTTGAGATTGACAACAATTTCATTCATCGATTTGAGGCAGAAGTTATTGACCCAATTCCAACTTTTGAACCGATGTTATCTCAAAGTAAATTCACCACTGCTCCGGGCAGAATATCCCAAATGAGCATTTCTGCCCATCCTGTTGACGGTTTTAATGAGACCATCCTATGTTCGGGAATAAATGTGCCTGTCGGTGTGAGTATTGCCTTCGATCAAAATGGACTATTTGCTGTAGGAGAAACCATTGATATGACTATATCTGTTTCAGAGTCATTTACGGACTTCGGAATCAAAAACCTAACCCTATTGATGACTTCTGATACTAAATCTCATCAACTCCCTATTACCCTTGACATAGTTGATCCCTCTCAGAATTTTCTAAGCATCAATACTGTGGAGTATATTGATTCTGATACTAAAAAAGATAGTTTGCAAATAAATTTTACAGCCGATTTTAGTCTGGCTGCAACAAGTATAACTTCTGACTGGCAATATTTTGACGGAATTAAATGGCTGGATATCCCATCCGGTCAAATATTTGAAAACACAGTATATGAAAGTGGTGAGCACTCTATTCTATGGGAAATACCGACAAATCTGACCTTCCCCCACGCTCAGTTCCGAATGAAAAACAAAAATGGACAAGAGATATTTAATAGAACCCGTGCAATAATACCAAACCCCGGCCCCAGTGATGATTATTGTGGTATAGCAGTAGCTGGAGATATGCTTTATATGATTGATGCCGATGATTACTTCTATGCACAATCGGATGAAGTACAAACTTATTTTAGGATTAAAAGTTTCGACTTAACCAATAGTGTTAGCTACGTAGATTTTGATCGAATTGAACCGCCCTTTACTTCAGGAGCCAATTCTGTTGATGAGGACGAACTGCAATTATTTATCAGCGGCGGATATTATTTTGTGTACTATACAGAGGAGAATAAATTGTGGACATCTGCTTTAGGAAATGATGCGGGTGGGTCATTTGGCAGTTTTCGAACTAATGGCAAAGTGTTATCAGCAGATGCCATTATTGAAATCAATGGAAATGTATATACGATCACCGAGGATAGCGGTAATGACAGGTTCGACCTACGACTATTAAACACATATGGTAATGAAGGAAACATAGCTTATAGCTATGGGTATGGACTTAATACAAATGTTAACAGGGCCATATTTGATGGAACATATGTATATCTATTCGATGATAATGATGTGGATAAATATCTATTGGATGGCACTTATGAGACTTCATATACTATAAGTTTTAGTAGTGCTGAAGATAATTTTGCAGTGTACGAAAATGAAATGTTAGCGACGAATACCGGTGAACAGCTCTATTTCTATTCTTTATACGACCCATATTCCTTTTATTCAGAATCTCAAACATTCGATATCAATTCCACTTATGCACCAGAGTTTATAGGACTTGAAGAATTAGAGCTTACAGAAGATCAGGATTATGATACGTTACAATTGGCTGACTTATTTGCAGATCAGGATACGGATTTATCCAATTTGGAATTTGAGTTTTTGACTATCTCTGCTGGAATTCAATTGGTATATGATACAATCAATGCCAGGTTTGCCATTAGGCCAATTCAAAATATAGATAATGATCAATCATTCAAAATTGAGGTTTCTGATGGATACAATTCGATTAACCATGGTTTTGAGGTTAGTGTTGCGCCCGTGGATGATAATGGAATAGCCGTTATAGAAGGCAAGACTATAGTAATCAATGAAGACGATTCTGTTAAAATTCCTTTGGATAGTGTCTTTGTGGACATTGATTCGGAGTTAGCCGATTTGGATGTGATGGCAAGCATCAGTCTTGCAGGAGACCCAGAACAACCTGGTGACATTGATATACTTGTCAATGAGGTGTATAGATATTTATTGATAAAACCTGCTGCCAACGAATCAGGTGAGTTTTTAGTAAACATAAGCATTGTCAACGTGGAAACGGATAGTCTTCTTAATTTCGGTTTTAACCTTGATGTTTCTCCCATAAATGATCCGCCTGAGAACTTTTCACTAATATCTCCCCTAAACGACCGTCTGGTTGCGGGTCAGGTTGATTTCGAGTGGGAAGCTTCAAGCGACCGGGAAGACGATGAAATCACCTATGAGATCATCATCTCAATCGATGAAACGGAGATAGCCGAAGTAATAAGTGAGAGCCAATATTCATATTCATTTGGTGAGGAATTTGTTGGATTTTCAGGGTATTGGCAAGTGGTCTCATCAGATGGGATTGATGAAACCTATCCCAGTAACAATTATGGAATATTTCAAATAGTGGGCGACTCTTCCGATTTATATCCTTTTGAGCAAATCGTAAAATCGGATTTAAGTTTTAGTGTTGACGAGGATATAGAAGTGGGTACAGTGTTTGGTAATGTGCTCAACTATTTCCCTTCAGATTTGACCCTGTTGAAATTTGCCTTAGAAGAAGCTGATTTGGTTGAAATAAATAGTGAAGGATATCTATCTCTTACATCAGAATTGGATTTTGAAACCCAAAGCGAATACAACATTCCGTTAGTAATTGTTTACAATGATCTGGAAACAATTTCCTATTCTTCTGAAATAGTAATTTCTGTCCAGGATGTTGAGGAGATAGCTCTTATAAATTCCTTTTCGTTTCCTGATTTATCAGCGATAGGAGTCATTGATGCTGAAAATCACTTTGTGTCTGTTGAGGTTCCTTACGGTACAGAGTTGACCTCATTGATACCTGAAATTTCAGTTTCTGAAGGTGGTACGGTCTCGCCTCAGACGGGTGTTTCAAATGACTTTTCTGATGTAGCTATTTACACAATCACCAATAGTGACGGACAATCTTCTCAGGAATGGCAGGTTGACGTTTCTTATTTGCCGAATACTGAATCAGATATCCTGGCATATAGCATATCTGAACAAGTCGAAGAGCCAAGAATAGATTATGACTACCATACTATTGAAGTGATGGTTCGGAATAGCGTTAATGTTTCAGCGTTGGTGGCATCATTTGATCTTTCTTACGGTGCATCAATGTCTTTCGAGGGGGTTATCCAGGTTAGCAGTGAAACTGAAAACGATTTTTCACCTTCTCGTACTTTTGTTGTTACTGCAGAAGATGGCTTAAGTGCTACCAATTGGACGGTAGTTGTTTTTCAAGTACCCAATTGGGAGGTAGATATTTTGGGGTTTTCACTTCTCAATCAGATTGGTTCTGCCGTAATGGACAGAGAAAACTTTACAGTGGAGGCTATTGTTGATTACTCTGAAGACATAACAGCACTGACTCCTACCATTGAAGTTTCACAAGGAGCAACTATATCTCCGACCTCAGGCATTGCCCAAGATTTTACGAATCCGGTGACCTACACCGTTACAGCTGAAGATGGAGAAACGACTCAAGATTGGGTGGTAACAGTTGTGCGTAGCGACGGTCTCTTAGCACATTACCCATTGGACGGATCCGGAGTTGATATCTCAGGTAGAAATCACCATTTAAGTGAGTATGATTTATACGAACAACCGGCATATATCTTTACCTCTGTCGATCTAAGAGGAGAAGACCCGGGAGCGTATGACATAAAAAACAATGGCGACCATTTGAAAATTGATGTCTCTGACGGGGCATGGGATGGCACTGACGAATCTTTCACATTCAACGCCTGGGTGAAACTAAATGCTTTGACCAACGGGCCGAACTGGGCGGATCTGGTATTTGAGTCTTACACACAAGGAGATAATATTCAAATGCTCATTGATCAATATGGAAAGTTGGTCTTTCACTGGTACGACGGGACTACCTGGCCGAGCTTCTATTCTGGGTTTGGACTAATCCAAGAAGATTTATGGGAAATGTTGACTGTGACAATAGACAGTGAAAACAATGTCAAGCTCTTCCATAATGGACAAGAAATAGATCAATACCTGGCTTGGGATGCGGTGAATCAGATGGATGTGGAATTCGATCCTTCTGAATTGTCCATTCACAAAAGCGGAGTTGATAATTTTCGTATAGGGGCACCCAGCTATTCTTTGCCCCAAGGAGAAATTGACAGGAACTTAGACGGGCTTGTCCATGAAGTAAGAATCTATGAACGTGCCCTTACAGAAGAGGAAATAGAAAACTTGTTCAATGAAGAAATTGCGTTATCTGTGGAAGCAGAGATCATTGAATTTGGTTTTGCTACTGAGGCACTCTCTGTTTCCATAGATCCGTTTAATCATGAAGTGGATGTGCTAATGCCAGGCGGAGCGGACTTGTCCGGCCTGGTAGCAGATTTTACCATATCAACTGGAGCAATAGCTGAAATCGGAGGGATTGTACAGACGCCGGGTGCGACAGTAAATGACTTCACCCAACCAGTAGCTTATAGAGTATTCGCTGGCAATGGTAGTGATTATGTCGATTGGCAAATCAATGTTCAAATGATTGATGATGATGATGTCAATTCACTACTGGCTCTTTACAATGCAACCGAAGGTGAAAACTGGAACCAAAAATGGGATCTAAGTGAATCCCCAGATACATGGTATGGAGTAACATGGACAGATGGATCGGTCACCGATATTAACTTGATTTGGAATAATTTGAACGGGTATATTCCCTCTGAGATCGGTAATTTAGCTAACCTGGAAACACTTCACCTGGATGGAAATGGACTGTCAGGTGAAATTCCGGAGGACTTTCAAGAGCTGCAAAAGTTACGTGAGTTATCACTGGCTAATACCGGTTACGAAGGACATGTGACGGTTATTCTATCATTTCTCTCAAACCTGGAGTACCTCGATTTACGGTACATTTCTTTGTCAGGAAATACTTTTTGGAACCTATCCCATCTCTCCAGCCTTAAGACACTTTATTTGGATGGGACATCTTTGTCAGGGACAATCCATCCAGATCTAGGCAATCTTTCTAACCTTGAAATTTTATCCTTAGAGAACAACGATTTGACCGGGGATATTCCTGTTGAGATAGGTAACCTTACCAACCTTAAGACCTTGAAGATGGGGTATAATTCATTAAGTGGTACCATACCAACTGAAATTGGAGGGTTAAGTGATTTGAGCGTGTTGACCCTATCAGGAAACAGTCTATCCGGGGAAATTCCGTCGAGCATAGGGAATCTGTTAAACCTCCAAGTCCTGGAATTGGCAGACAATTCCCTGTCGGGAAGTATTCCAGCTGAAATTGGGGATTTAGGTTCTCTTACGCACCTTCGACTCAATCACAATAACTTATCAGGCCCCATACCCAATGAGATCGGTAATCTTTCCAACCTGTATATTCTAATGCTGCATTCTAATCGATTAAGTGGTGCCTTGCCTGCAGGAATTGGTAATCTTGCTTCACTTGACTATTTGGCTGTGTATGACAACCTTTTAGAAGGTGCAATACCAGAGGAAATGGCTACCATGTCAAGTTTGACCAGGGCCTATTTAAGTGGAAATGCATTTTCAAGTTTGCCTGACTTCTCATCTGCTGTTTGGCAATCCAATATTACAGTCTTCGATGTAAGCGATAACAGTCTCACTTTTTCCGATCTCCTTCCTAATCGGGGGCTGACCGGTTTTTACTACCATACTCAAGATCCTATTGATGCTGTTGAGAATATTGGTAACGCATTGGGTCAGTCTCATGAGCTCTCAGTAAGTGAAAATGCTCAAGGGGTTCAATATCAATGGTATAAGGATGAGGAATTGTTGGATGGCGAAACGAGTTCTGTATTGACCATATCCTCTGCAACCGTTGATGACCTGGGAAGCTATCACTGCGAAATGACCCATGTTGATTTGCCGGCCCTTGTTCTTCTTAGAAACCCTATCAATCTATTGGATGGAGCGCTATCTTCTGAGACGGAAATCTTGTCGTTTTCAGCAGGCAATCAGGTGGGAGTGGAATCAATTGGAGATGGTCAAATACATTTAGAAGTCCTTTATGGCACCAATTTATTCAACCTGGTACCTGACATAGAAATTTCTGAAGGCGGCTCTATTTCTCCAGGACTGAATGAGCCTCAAGACTTTACCGTCCCTGTAATCTATACTGTCACAGCTCAAAACGGAACCTCGACGCAAGGGTGGCAGGTAACCATTGATTACCAAAGCGATGGATTCGCATTAGTAGACTTGTATAACTCAACCAATGGCCCCAATTGGCATTTTACCTGGGATCTGGGTCAACCCATTGATGCCTGGCATGGGATTGAAGTTGAAAATGGACGTGTGATAAGAATTAGTCTCAATCAAAACAACCTGACGGGAACGATTCCTTCAAGCATCGGCTCATTGAGTGAGCTGAAAGGCCTTTATTTTTATAATAATCAGCTTGAAGGCAACATTCCTGTAGAAATCGGAAACCTACAAGAGCTTGAGGGCCTTGTTCTTGGTAGTAATTCTCTTTCTGGTAGTATTCCTAATGAAATTGGAAATCTCACCAATCTCAAAGAATTAATTTTAAACGTAAATGCATTGGTTGGAGAAATACCTATTGAGTTGTTTAATCTGACCGAACTGAGTATTCTTTATTTAGGCTTGAACTCCCTCTCTGGTACGATTCCGACACAAATTGGGAACTTGGTTAATCTTAGCGCTTTGGAGCTATCCTATAATAACCTTGAGGGAGCATTGCCCTCTGAAATTGGTGATTTAATTCAGACCGATCGCCTTTTCTTGAGCAACAATGCTTTATCTGGGACAATACCGGATGAAATAGGAAATTTGAGCAATCTTCTCTATTTGGAATTGGGAGACAATAAGTTGAGCGGTGAGATTCCAGAAAGCTTAGGTGACTTGGGTAATCTTGAACGACTTTATCTGGAGAATAACCAGCTAAGTGGTTCAATCCCTGATGAACTGTCTGAGATCGCAAATCTTAATATTTTGGATTTAAGCGGAAATAGTCTGTCGGGCCAAATTCCTGAATCAATTGGAGGTTTAGCAGCTTTAAATGATCTGAATTTGAGTTTCAATAATTTGACTGGTGAAATTCCAACTGAATTTTCGACACTTAGTTCTCTTAAATTTCTAAATCTATCAGACAATGAGCTTTCTGGAGAAATTCCGGATGAAGTAGGAGTAATTTCCTCCCTAATTACCCTGCAGTTAAATCAAAACCAATTTACTGGATCTCTTCCAGCATCACTGGGTGACTTGACAAATCTGTATTATTTAAATTTAAGTTCAAACCTCCTAGAAGGTGAAATCCCTGTTGAACTGGCTGGTCTTCAGGCCTTAGGCCATATTGATTTATCGCAAAATGGATTGACTGGATTTGTACCATATGAATTGGCTAGCAACCCCAATTATTGGTACATCTATTTGAATGATAACCTGTTTACAGGCCTTCCTAATTTCTCTGAGTCCAGTTGGTTAGGTGCGATTCAAGATTTTGATCTACGAAACAATCTTCTTGGATTTAGTGATATGATTAGCAATATTGGCATCAATGGATTTAAATATGGTCCGCAAGGTCGAATTGATACCATTGATGAATTAGAGGTGGTCTTGGGAGAAACCGTCGAACTGACTACCAACGAAACCACTGAGGGAACCTCCTATCAATGGTACCTAAACGATGTGGCTATTGAAGGGGCTACCAGTGTGTCGTATATGATGGAATCATTACAAGAAGACGACCTGGGTACATATTACTGTTTGTTGACCAATTCTAATGTTCCCGTCCTGGAACTAAGAAGAAATAATATTTACCTATCAGCCACTCCGCTTTCCAATGAAACAGAGATCCTTTCCTTCAGTTTGGATGAGCAAATTGCTCAGGCTATAATTAATACCCAGGAACATACCGTAAACATCACGGTTGAATCAGAAGCAAATATCACCTCTTTGATTCCTGTAATAGGTTTGTCTGATGGAGCAAGTGTTTCACCTCTTTCTGGAGTTCCTCAGGATTTCACCAATCCAGTGACGTACACTATTACCGCCGAGGATGAAGTAACTACTCAGGAATGGATTGTGACGGTGATCTTAGAACCTGTAGAAAACAAAGCACCAACTATTGAAGAGGAAGAATTCACACTAGCAGAAAATTCGATCGTGGGTACGCAGGTAGGATTCATTACGGCATCAGATCCTGACGGTGACGATCTGACCTTTTCCATTATATCAGGTAATGATTTAGGAGCTTTCCATGTTGATGAAAACACTGGAGAACTGAGCGTTGTGAACTCTCAAGCATTGGACTATGAAGTAACTCCCGTTTTTGGAATATCCGTACAAGTGACTGATGGAGAACTATCGAACCATGCAACTATAATCATCTTGCTTCTGGATGAGGATGAAGTTGAGTTCGATTTGGAAACCGATTCTCTCGCTTTGGTCAAATTATATCAAGAAACAAACGGGCATATTTGGTTGGACCATTCAGGTTGGCTCGAATCAAATTTAAGTGAGTGGTTTGGTGTGGACATTTTTAATGACAGAGTTAGAAGTGTATTATTAAGAGATAACAATTTAAATGGCCCTATTCCAATTGAAATAGGAAATCTTACTGGTCTAGAATTTTTGAATCTAGCCTCAAACAATTTGACAGGAGAAATCCCGAGTTCGATAGGTAATTTAGCTTCCATTCGATATCTATCGATTTCAGGAAATATTGAAACAGGTGGAAAAATCACTGGCTCAATACCTGATGAGGTAGGGAACCTGAAAACAATCGAAATTCTTGATTTATCATTTAACGAGATAGGAGGTAACATTCCCCCTTCATTTGCAGGACTAACGAGCATTCAAGTTTTAAGGCTTGAACATAATAACCTGATAGGTGTGCTACCTCAAGAATTAGGACTATTGTCAAACCTGGAATCCATTTTTGCAAGTCACAATAATCTCGAAGGAGAGATTCCAACTTCGATTGGAAACCTGTCCAAACTCATGACTTTCGCAGTGGATAACAATCAATTTGAAGGAGATACTCCAATGGAGTTCCAAAACCTTACAGCTTTACAAAACCTGTACCTTCATGACAATAAGATTACTAGCATACCCAATCTATCATTCCTTGAACATTTTGACACGTCGGTTGGCGGAGGTTTAATTATCTACAATAATAAAATCGGCTTTTCAAGCTTGGTAAGCAATAGGGAACTTCTAATATCTCATCCGTACAAATTTCATAACCAAATAATCGATGATTCTACGATGATGATTGTAGACAAAGATTCTAGCATTGTTCTTACGACATCAGAATCTTCTGAGCAAACCTCTTATAGTTGGTATCACAATGGGAACGAAATAGCTGGTGCAAATGACCGAGAACTCTCATTTCTGTTCGATGTTGAGGATGAGGGTATCTATACTTGTAATATGATGCACCCAGAATTTCCCGACTTCATTTTAAAAAGAAATCCAATTATCATAAGTTCTGGAGGAAACGCACCTACTATTAATGATCAAGAATTTAGTATTGATGAAAATCCTGGAGATGGGGCTGTGGTAGGTATAGTTGATGCTTGGGATGCCGATGGAGATGTCATATTGTTTTCTATTCTCTCAGGAAATGAGCTGGGAGGGTTTGAAATCAATGAAAGTACAGGGGAACTAACTGTCGCTGGTTCAGAAGTTTTGGATTTCGAAAGCCTGCCCACATTCGTGCTGTCAGTTGAAGTCAGTGATGGTGAACTATCAGACGATGCGATAATTACAATTAATCTTATTGATGTAGATGAACCTGTCAATTCTGCGCCTATGGTTACAAATGCACAATTCTCAATTGAAGAACATTCTGTTGTGGGAACAATAGTTGGTCAGGTAGATGCATCTGATATTGATGGAAATGACTTGACCTATTCCATCGAGTCAGGGAACGACTTAGGAGCTTTTGAAATCAGAGAAAGTGGTGGCGAAATTTCAGTGGCCAATTCAGAAGTTTTGGAGTTTGACGATCATCCGGTATTCGAACTTGTGATAGAAGTGAGTGATGGGGAATTGTCGACAAAAGCTACTGTTACCATCAATCTAATAGAGGTTATTATCGACGGTGTAAACGAACTTTCGAGCTTCAGCTTATATCCTAATCCCACCTCAGAGTTCTTTCATGTGGATTGGCCTCAATTTGAGCGTATGGAATTGTATGACCTTTCAGGAACCTTGGTGAAGTCCTCTCGGACTACTAGGCTCGATGTTCATGAGATAAAAGAAGCGGTCTATATTTTGAAGGTACTAGGAACAAACGGCCAGGTTCGGTTTGAAAGGATCATCAAAAAATAGCATTTCTTTTTGAAAACCCATTAACCACCCCCATATCTCCACAAAGCCTTAACTTTAGCGAAAGCTAAAAGTTAAAACCATGTACACCTGGATTTTGAAAGGCGAAAAGATAGCGTTGACAGCTATGATTAGTTTGATGTTCTGTGGTATGACTGCCGCCCAGCCCAACTCCTCCCTTCGCGACAGCATCAATCGATATAGCAATCTGGATTTTCAGCAAATGAAAGAGCAGTTGGGAATCACCATAGAAAACCGGCCGGGCGTGTCGGGCGATCCCTCAGCACCCAATTCGGCCAACTATGACGAAGCAAAGGTTGTTGAATATGAGCTGCCTGACCCCTTGCGTACCAACAAAGGAAAGGAAGTGACGACCGAAAAAGACTGGTGGGAGGAACGGAGACCAGAGATAGTAGCCGATTTTGAATCAGAGGTCTATGGCAAACTGCCAGAAGGAATCCCCGAGGTAACTTGGCAGGTGGTGGCTGTCAAAGACACCATGGCCAGTCCTTATCCGGTCACTGAGAAAACACTAAAAGGCATCGTGGACAATTCGGCTTACCCAGGGATCACTGTGGAAATCGACTTGGTGGTGGGCACACCTAAGGAGGCAAGTATGGCGGTGCCCGTTGTGCTGCAGTTTGGCTTTATAGAATGGCCTTTTGGACCTCAACCGCCTGAGCCGAATTATTTCTTATCGCCCTACGAGCCCCGATGGAAGCAGCAGCTTCTGTCTCAGGGCTGGGGCTATGCGATCATCGTCCCCTCATCGATACAGGCGGATCATGGAGCAGGATTGAAGTCAGGGATTATTGGACTGGTCAATAAAGGAAAACCCCGTACACCCGATCAGTGGGGTGCGCTTCGAGCCTGGGCTTGGGGTGCCAGCCAAGCTCTGGATTATTTCAGTGCAGACGAGAGTGTCGACGAATCCAGGGTGGCTATCGAAGGTACTTCGCGGTACGGCAAAGCGGCCCTGGTCACCATGGCCTTTGATGAACGCATTTCGTTAGGCTTTATCGGTTCGTCCGGAGCAGGAGGTGCTTCGATTCTGCGCCGCAACTTCGGAGAGCAGGTCGAGAACCTGGCTTCAAGCTGGGGCTACCACTGGTTTTCTGGGAATTTCATCAAATATGCCAGTTCGCTCCAGACCAACGACCTGCCCGTCGATGCCCATGAGCTAGTGGCCTTGTGCGCTCCAAGACCGGTGTTTATCAGTGCCGGTTCTCCCCAGATTGAAGGGCAATGGATCGATGCCCAAGGGATGTTTTTGGCAGGGGTGCATGCAGGACCGGTGTATCGACTGCTGGGGAAACAAGATCTGGGCACTGTTGACTTTCCTTACTTAGGAGAGGCAGTAACTGAAGGGGAGATCGCTTTTCGGCAGCATGCCGGAGGCCACTCGACTGGCCCCAACTGGAGCACCTGGATCGCCTGGGCTCATAGGTATTGGGATAAATAGAAAATAGAGCTTTTGGTTTAATTATTTTTTGTCCTCCAGCCGGACAGGCTTCTACTTTTTTCCTTGACGAGAACTAGAGAAAAAAAATCAAGGCTGTGAATCAATTCCTAAAATTCAGCACCGTACAGGTAGTAAATCCAAACTCTCCCGATACGCTGCGCTATCGGGATCAAACAGTGGATTTAAATTCGATTTTCGTCATGCTGAATTTCTTAACGGAATTTATTCAAGGCCAAAACCTAGAATAACTGGCTAACAGCTATTTGCTCTCCAGTTTCATACTTTCCATCCACTCCCTGTGAGCAAATGTTAGCTTGATTTCACCATAGCTTACATCATCGCCCAGGTCGGACTTAAGTTCGCCCAGACCGTCGATGCCCTGATCATAGCGTTTGAGGATTTTATCGATTTTTGATTGATCGAGGAGCTTGGTGATTTCAATGTCCCCGCTCTTTACATATTTGCATAAATGCCCTTCGATGGTGCTCGCAACCAGATCACGTTCTTTGGCGATTTCTGCAATGGACTTTCCTTCCAGAAAGAGGTTGTAGGAAATTTCGGTGGTTGGTGTTTTGTCTTTCTTTTTAGGTTTCTTTTCCGGATAGTAGCCGGCTGTATGGAGATCCTGCTTCGTAAGTACTTTATCTTGTGCGTCGTATGCTACAAACATTGCCACTTTCTTGATCTGACTAAGCTGCACGGTAAAGTGGCCTTCTAATTCTTTGAGTTCCTTTACGTAGGTGGAGGTTCGGTTTTGCTTCTGCATTTCCTTTCGGTGCTTAGCCATAAGCTCGATCATGGGCTCGATTTGATCGGAAAAATACGCTTGCGCTTTGGCCATTCTTTCCCCCAGGTTTTGCCCGTTGGTTTCCAGGATTCCCTTGGCTTGTTTTACGAACTTCCCTCCAACCTCATCCAACGAGCGGGTGTCTTTGGTCAGGTCTTGCGTCCAGCCCAGGAATTGCTGTTTGATCGAACGATTTTCGGCCTTGTCAAACCCTTTTTGATGATAGTACAAAAACCGAAGGATATCGTCCATACTGAAGGCTTTTTCTATCAGCCTTGCAAGGGTCTCTTTTTTGTCGGTTTGCAGGGAGGAGGACAGTTCATCTATGCTTTTATTCTCACGAAGCAAATCCTCAATCGACTCATCGATCCCCGGAGGGTCTATGGGCAGCTTTGACGAAAGTACCAATCCGTCCAGTGAGGTAAGCCGCGACAGGGCCACATAGAGCTGGCCGGGTGCAAATGTACCGGACAGGTCGAGAATGGCCTTTTCAAAAGTCAGGCCCTGGCTCTTGTGAATGGTGACGGCCCAGGCGAGCTTGAGTGGATATTGGACAAACTTACCCAGGAATTTTTCTTCGATCTCCTGGGTGTTTTTGTTGAGGGTGTAGCGCTTGTTTTCCCATTCGTGGGGATCGACGGGTACTTCTGTACCCTCCTCAAATTGTACTGTAATATGATCGTTTCCCAGGTTTGAGACTCTGCCGATTTTTCCGTTGAAGTAGCGCCCTTCACCGGAAGGGTCATTTTTGATGAACATGACTTGGGCACCTTCCTTGAGTACCAATTCCTCAATGGTAGGGTAGAGATTCTCTGCAAAATCCCCGGATATTTCGGCTTTATAGGAGAATGCCTTGCCGGGCAAATCCTTGAGGGGGGAGGCATTGATGGAGTCTGCCTTGGCGTTGTGCGTGGTGAGCCTGATGTAGCCATCGTATTTTGAAACGGTGGTATCGGCAACAAAATGACCATTGAGTGTATCCAGGTCTTCAGGGGTTTGTTGGTTGCTGCGCATGCGGTTCAGAATGTTGAGGAACCGGTCGTCCGTCTGGCGGAATACTTTTTGTAGCTCGACCAGGATAGGAGGGTTGGCCTGCAGTGCCCGGGCGTTGAAGAAATAGGGGCTGGGGTAGTATTTGTTTAAAAGCTCGGCATCACGATCCTTCACCACCGGGGGCAGTTGGAGCAGATCACCAATAAAGAGGATTTGGAGGCCGCCAAAGGGTACATCCTTATTCCTGCGAAGATGCCTCAAAATCGAATCGATACAATCCAGCAGATCAGCCCTGAGCATACTCACTTCGTCAATGATGAGGAGCTCGAGCTGTCGGATCATCTCACGTTTGGTTTTGTTGATCCTAAACTCCCTGAAAAGGGTCTGGGGTGTATTGACAGGCTGATGGGTGCTATGGATGTCGATATTCTCCGGGACGAAAACACCAAACGGTAACTGCAGGAGAGAGTGCAAGGTCACTCCGCCGGCGTTGATGGCGGCGATGCCTGTGGGAGCGGCGACTACTACATTCTTGTAGGTCTTTTGGGTGATTTCTTTTAGAAAGGTGGTCTTGCCCGTGCCGGCCTTTCCGGTAAGGAAAATATGTCGGTCGGTGGAGTTGACATACTGCGCGGCCAGGTCGGCCATATCCGTGAGCTGGGGCATGGTTGTTAGGTTCTGTAGGTCGTAAAACTACAAATTTGCCTTGAGGTATCGGTAAGTCATATGAATTATCTGTTTGTTAAAAAGGCAATAAAAAACCCCGCCACAATACTGCGACGGGGCCTTTTCCAACTTTTATATTACACTATTTTGACACGATAGTTTCGGTTCCTTTGATGCTCACTACCTCGCTGTTGTCTTCGGTAATGATGTCCATGGCGAGTGTCTCTACGATGAACTGATCGATCTTTTCATTCACGTATTCCGACCCAATTTCAAAGTAGACCCTCCTGTCATCGCTGAACTCGGGCACCTCCGTTGCATGGACTTTGAACGATCCGATCTCCTTTTGATCCTGATCTACCAGGTGGATCATAAAATCAATCTTTTGAATTTTGTATGGGGTGTTGTTCTTGAGTTGGTAATCTACCTCGAGATTGTCCCAACCGTATTTCTCCACTCTATGGATGTCCAGGATTTCTACCGAAACACCTTCTTTTATCTTGTATTTTGCGTAAGGGGTGAGGCTTTGCGCTTGTACACCTACAGACACGACCAAAGCCAAAAGGATCATAACTAGCTTATTCATAACACTAACATTTTTATACATAACAATTCTACAACTCAAAAGTTAGCGTCAAAGTATGTCCAATCGCAAAATACTTCGATTAATTGTCGCGACTTGTCGATCAGAACATCACAGCCTTGAGCCTGGCGACATTTTCGTCGGAATTATTAGCCAGCGCATTGCTGATCAGATCGATTACCTCCCGATTCCAAAGCATCCGATAGTGACCTACGTTTTGCACCAATTTCAAATCTGACCGCTCCCAACTGTTGTATACATCGATCGCCCACTTTTTGGGTACTACCTTGTCAAATTCGTCCTGGATCAAGGTCATACGATCGTAGCGGATTTTAGAATGAAACTGATCCACTTCCAGATTCTCCACCGGTTCTTTTAGCAAATTCGATGCTTGATTACACATTAGATGATAGGCCTTGTCTCCCAGCTTGATGAAGTCCGCATAGTCCTTGAAGACTTTCTTGATTTTGTTGGGGGTAGTGAGCAAGACAAGGTTCTCAATAGGGTACGTGGTTTTTGATAGGGCGTAGGTCGCTACCGCCGAACCAAAGGAATGGGCGACCACAGAGAACGGCCCGCTGGGGTTTACATGGTTGATCACTTCCAGGAAGACCTCCTTGCAAATCTTCATGTTGGACTTTTTCAACTTAGAAGACCCATGCGCAGGAAGGTTGAACAACACCACGTGATAGCCTTGTTCGGCTAGTTCCAACCCAATGCCCGACATGCTGGCGGCATTTGATTCCCAGCCATGGACAAGGACGACCAGTTTTCCGTCATTGGGTCCCAGCTCGTAGCACTGGATATCCTCCAGGTAATGTTTGATTTTGAATCCTTTGGTCGCTTTAAAAAAGGACTGTTCTTTAGGTCGCAGCTTTTTATTTATGGGACGTTGAAAAAGATTGAATGCCTGGCGGGCAGCAAGTCCCGGAGCGAGTTTCGAGACCAGGCCAAAGTAATGTTTGATTAATGTTTTCATGATAATAAGGTAAAAAATATACCGATTGGTTTATTTATGTGAAAAATTTTTTAAGTCATCAATTCCCTTTCGATCATTCTGTCGATATGGTTCATCATTTCTTTCATTTGGGTATCGTCGTTGAGCATGTTGGCCATGAATATGGCTCCCTGGATTTGAGCGTATATTTTGTTGGCGTACACTAGTGAATCAATCTCTTTTCTGATTTTCCCCTCTGATTTGGCTTGATCGATCAGTTCAGCAATGGCCTGAACCAGTTTATTCATTACATCGACCACTCGCTGATAGAGTATGCTGTTGTGGTTCATAGAGTCTACGCCCATGTTGAGCATAGGACAGCCTCCCATCTCTTTTTCACGATAATAGTAGTGTCGATAAAAATTGGTCACGGCAAACAATTTGGACAAACCGGGCGCATCCATGTCCATATGATCACGCAGGATGCCCATAGCGCGGCGGATGTTATAGTTGAAGGCCTCCAGAGCCAGGTGCTCCTTGCTTTCAAAGTTTCCGTAGATGGCTCCTTTGCTCAGGCCGGTGGCTTTAGTGACGTCAGACAGGCTGGTGCCGGTGTACCCGTGCTTGTTGAAATACGGGGCGACCGTTTCCAGAATGTACTGCGTGGTTTTCTCTGCCTTCGTCAACATAGAAAGCAAATATAGGAAAAATATTTTAAAAAATACCGAATGGTATATTATCCTTCCATGAGCGCATAGTACTTTTCGAATTCCTCAGCGAGTTCCTGGCCCTTTTGTCTGAACCCGTGCTGGCTATAAATGATGGCCAGCTGTCGTAGCGTATAGAGGTTTCGTGTGATTTCCCTTTGGTGTTGAGAATTATCACTTGCATACTCTAGGTATTCCACAGCCCTTTGAGAAAGTATGTCAGCGACCTGGTGGGCTGTATCCGCATCGTTCATCTCCAGGAGCAATTCGGTCGTACGCACATGGGTTACATCAAACGGGAAGGTTTCATCAGGGAAAGCCTTCAGTGATTTTTCCATTGCCATGCGGGCCTTATCCACTTTACCGGTGTCCAGTAGGGCGGCGGTCAGGTCATTGAAGTTCTGACGCTGTGCCATGATGGCGTTTTGGTAGTAGTCATCATAGTAGACCGAGGGATTGTCCAGCTCACGCCAGATTCCGTTTTCGACCAGATTGACGTACATATTTTCTTCGTCCACAAGAGCAGGCACCTCCTTGGGTTTTTGGATGGGCAAAACCTGATAGGTGTTTCCTTTTCTCACAATACTATTCCTCAAATCGAGATTGATCGAATTCAGCGAGGTGTAATTGAAATAAACCGGTCGTTCCCATCGGTTCGTATCGATTAGGTCAAGGATGACCAGGTCGTTTTTATTCAAACCCCTTCCTTGTACCTTGATCTCGATTTTGTTTGATGCCAAATCCTGAAACCTTGGAGGAATCTGATCGGCCACCTTTTGTAGGTTTGTTTGGATGTAAAAGCTGTCGGCGGGCAGGCTGCTGAACTGCTGATCTCCATAGTCGACCCGGATAGCTTTCGATTCCTTTTTCGAGAGCTTCAAATATTGTCTCGCACTGATGGCCCCGTTGATTTTAGGGTTTTTGACGATGGGCAGGTAGTCATTCAATCCACCACCTTTATAATTTTCTTTTTCCAGCGAAAAGGGCAGGGCTTCAGAATTGTTCACCTTTCGGTAAAGCTGGTTGATGTACCAGTCGGCATTGGCATAGCTCAATACCACCACCCGCACGTCGGTTCTGTATCCCTCTACTTCCTGCGCATACCAGAGCGGATAGGTGTCGTTGTCCCCTCCGGTAAAGAGGATGGCATTGGGCTCGCACTCCGCCAGCATGTTTTTCGCCTGGTCGATGCTGTAGTATCGACTGCTTCTATTATGATCATCAAAGTTTTGAGAAAACATCAACCCAACAGTAAGCACACCGATGAGGCCAACCGGAACCATAGCATTCCATGTTCTTTTGGTTAGTTTGTTTCGGACAAACTGATACAATCCGATCAGGCCTAGACCAATCCAAATCGAAAAAGCGTAGTACGAACCGACATAGACATAGTCCCGCTCCCTGGGCTCAACGGGGGGTGCATTGACGTACACCACGATGGCCAGCCCGGTCATGACGAACAATGTACCCAGCGTAAAGAATAGCTGTTTGTCTTTTTGGTAGAGCCATACAAGGCCTAGTATCCCGAGGATTAGTGGCAGCATGAGGTAATTATTTCTTGCCCGGTCATTTTGCAATACCTCCGGTAGCTCGTCCAGCGCATTTAAGGGAGTCAGCCAGCCGGCATTTTGAAAGCTGCCTTCCCGACCTGCGAAATTCCAAAGAAAATACCGCCAGTACATATGCCCCATCTGGTGCTTAAACATAAATTTCATGTTGTCCATGAATGAGGGTGACTCGTTCGATTGCAGACCCACTATCTGCCGGTAAGCCCCCGGATGTGATTGATCGAACGTACTGTACATCCTTGGGAAGAGGGTCTGTTTGTCTTCCTGGTAAATGTTTTGAATGATATGATCCTTGACCAGGTATTCGTCTTGACCTTGTTCATAAACAGTTTTGCCTTTCGTTTGGTCGACGAGTTGGGCGTCGAAGTTTCTTCCGTAGAGCAGGGGACGCTTGGGGTATTGGTCCATGTTGAGGTAATAAATGAGGCCCAGGAGATTGTTGGAGTCATTTTGGTTGATGGGAGGGTTTTGATTAGCGCGGATAAGGATCAGCGAATACGATGAGTAGCCAATGAATATAAACCCAATGGCCAGTAGCGCGGTGTTCCAGTTGACTTTGTTGGAGCGTTGGGTTTTTCTCACCCCAAAAACCCATAGCGCTAAAGCTACGATCGAAAAGAAGATGGCTCCTGTGCCAAATGGAAGTCCAAAGGCGTTGACAAAAACCAGTTCGAAATACTTGGCCATGTTGGAAAAGGTGACCAGTCCATAGAGTATCCCCAGCAGGATCATGCATGAAAGCATCAATGTGGCGATGAGCCCCCAACGGGTCGGCTTCTGATATTTCTTAAAATAATAGACAAGGGCAATGGCCGGGATCGTCAAGAGGTTGAGCAGGTGAATGCCTACCGAGAGTCCCATGAGGTAAGCGATCAACAGGAGCCAACGGTTTTGATCCGAGGGAGCGTCCAGCTTCTCCCATTTGAGGATGCACCAAAAAACCAGTGAAGTGAGAAATGTCGACAAAGCGTATACTTCTGTTTCTGTCGCACTGAACCAAAATGAATCACTGAAAGCAAAGGCCAGTGAACCAATAACTCCGGAGGCTACCAGCAGCGCCTTTGGATAAGATTCGGCCTTCAATAGTTTTTCTCCCAGCATGACGAGCGTCCAGTACAGAAACATGACCGTAAGACCACTTGCTATGGCGCTCAACGAGTTGACCGAGTAGGCCACCCATTCCGGGTTTCCGAAAGAGAGAAAGGAAAACATCCGACCGATGAGTAGAAATAGCGGAGCTCCGGGCGGGTGGGGGATTTCGAGTTTGTAGGAAGAGGCGATGAACTCCCCGCTGTCCCAATAGGAAGCGGTTGGTTCTAAGGTAAAGAGGTAAACGGCAGTGGTGAGTGCAAAAAGTAGCCAGCCAACCAGGCGGTTGATTTTTTCGAAGGACATGGGCAGATTAATTAAGTTGACAATGCCCTACTAAACGAAAGAATACGGGTCAGGTTGAATTGACTTGTATTTGTATCTACTCAGAAGTCAATAGGCTCCTTACCTTTTCCGTATTGTACTTGGCCATGCCCGAGTGCTTTGCGAGGATTTTTCCCTCGGGGGAAATGATAAACGTAGTAGGGATGGACTGGGACTGAAAAACTGCCGGTCGTCGGCTGGCCAGCTGATACACTGGAAATTCGAATTCCTTTCTTTCGATAAATGAACGAGCCTTTTCCACATCCTGATCGAGGCTCACCATCGCGAATACCACATTTTCATTGTCCTTCATGTCCTGGTACAAGGCATGGATGTCAGGCATCTCCGCTATACAGGGAGGACACCACGTCGCCCAAAAATTGAGGAAGACGGTTTTGCCTTTGAACTCTTCGAAATTCACCTGATTGCCATTGAGATCACTAAGGGTGAACTTGTAATCCGCTGACTGCTGACTGCTGATATCTATCTCACTGGGTTGCATAATACCGGTGGCTACAATGATTCGCTGAAACTGCCCGATCACCTCGGTGTGCCATCCGCTGAGATAGAGTGAGCCAAATACCACCACTATCGCCACCCATTCAATCACCTCCCGCTTTACCTTTCTTTTTTTCTCTTTCTCTGCCATGTGGAAAACTTTCTGTGAAGTAATACAAAATTGCCTCGCAAAAAATTCATCGGTCAGATTATTTTTGGCCGCTAAATTTCAATCACCATGAGTAACCCATACATTCCTGTCATTTCCTCTGAACTAAGCCTCAGCCCTAAAGGTGTATCCGCTGTGATCCAACTGCTGTCCGAGGGCGCTACTGTGCCTTTTATCTCACGATACCGAAAAGAAATGACCGGTAGCCTCGACGAAGTGCAGATCAGCACGATCAAAGCACGGTTGAACCAGCTCGAAGAACTAGACAAACGACGTGAAACTATCCTCAAATCCATCGAGGAGCAAGGCAAACTGACGGATGAGCTGCGCAAGAAAATCGAACAGGTCGATACCATGACGGCCTTGGAGGACATCTATCTCCCTTATAAGCCCAAAAGAAAAACTAAGGCCTCTGTGGCCAGGGAAAAAGGCCTGGAGCCACTCGCCAAGTTGCTATTTGATCAGGGGACTCAAGACCCTGAAACCGAAGCGCTGAAATACATCGATGATGAAAAAGGCGTGGAAGACCTTGAGCAGGCGCTGCAAGGTGCAAGGGACATCATAGCTGAGTGGGTCAATGAAAACGCTGAGGTGCGAAAATCACTCCGACGGCTATTTACTGAAAATGGCGTGATCACCTCCAAGGTGATGAAGGGAAAGGAAACCGAAGGCCAGAAATACAAGGATTACTTTGAGTGGTCCGAACCTATCAAAAAGGTGCCGTCACATAGACTGCTGGCCATGCGTCGCGGCGAAAAGGAGATGTTTCTGAGCCTGGACATTGCCCCGGACGAAAACGAGGCGATTCGTGCAATTGAGTCAAAGGTCCTAAAAGGCTCAACTGCTTGCGCGAAACAGGTGGAGACTGCTATCAAAGATTCCTATAAGAGACTATTGAAGCCATCTCTGGAGACGGAAATCAGGGTTGATACCAAGGGCAAGGCGGATGATGAAGCCATTCATGTCTTCTCGGACAATCTGAGGCAGCTACTGCTGGCACCGGCATTAGGTCAAAAGAATGTGATGGCCATCGACCCGGGATTTAGAACGGGGTGCAAGGTGGTGTGCCTGGATAGACAGGGAAAGCTACTGGAGTATGAAGCGATATTTCCAAATCAACCCCAAAACAGGACCTTTGAATCTGGAAAAACCGTCCAGCACATGGTCGAAAAGCACAATATCGAAGCGATCGCTATCGGCAATGGTACTGCCAGTCGAGAAACCGAGGATTTCGTTAGGACGCTTGGACTACCGGGAGATGTAATCATCGCCATGGTCAATGAAAGCGGTGCGTCGATCTATTCTGCATCAGAAGTGGCTCGGGAGGAATTTCCCGATCAGGACGTAACGGTCAGAGGCGCAGTATCCATTGGTCGTCGGATGATGGATCCATTGGCGGAGCTGGTAAAGATCGATGCCAAGTCGATTGGTGTAGGTCAGTACCAGCACGATGTGGATCAAAACAAACTTAAGGGCTCTTTGGATGATGTGGTCGAAAGTTGTGTAAACGGTGTAGGCGTGGAGATCAACACCGCCAGCAAGCAGTTGTTGACTTATGTTTCCGGCTTGGGTCCTCAGTTGGCTGAAAACATTGTAAAGTATCGAAATGAAAATGGACCTTTTGCCTCTCGTGAATCCCTCAAGAAAGTACCTCGAATGGGTGACAAGGTATTTGAGCAGGCGGCTGGGTTCCTTAGAATCAGAAATGCCGCAAACGTCCTGGATCAAAGTGCAGTGCACCCCGAGCGGTACGGCACAGTAGCAAAGATGGCAGGTGATCTGGGCTGTGAAGTGAAGGATTTGGTTGCCAAGTCCGACCTGCGGTCTAAAATCAATTTGAATCAGTACGTGACCGAAGATATTGGATTGCCGACGCTCAAGGACATCATGGACGAACTGGCCAAACCCGGTCGTGATCCCCGTGAGCAGTTTGAGGTGTTTAAGTTTCAGGATGGTGTGAATGAGGTGACTGACTTGAAAATAGGAATGAAACTACCCGGCATTGTCACCAACATCACCAAATTTGGTGCTTTTGTGGACGTGGGAGTTCATCAGGATGGCTTGGTGCATGTGAGCCAGATGTCCGACTCTTTTGTGAATGACCCGTCCAAAGTCGTCAAGCTCCAGCAAAAGGTGCAAGTCACGGTCACTGAGGTCAATATTCCGCAAAAGCGTATTTCCCTGTCTCTTAAGTCTGATCCTTTCGGGAAGCCGAAAAAGAAATTTGAGAAGAAAAAGACTGAGAACCAGGCAGCTGATGGGGACTTGCAGGCCAAATTATCCATGCTCAAGGGAAAATTTAATTCATAGCGCGGCGTTTTAACAGGGACAATTAGTCCAAAATAGGATTATTCTTATGTGTTTCGTATCTTTTGCTAAATTTGGGCTTATAAAGATTGAAAATTTAAAATATTTGACGATGCCGAAAATCCTCTACCTTTTGACCGGATTGCTGCTTGCAACCCTGTGGCACCCGGCCGACGCGCAGAAACTAAAATATAAGGACATTTTCCCTCTGCTAAACGCTAAGAGCTGGGACGAGGGGATTCCACAACTTCAGACTTTTCTTAGTGACCCTAAAAACGCAGATCATGCCAATGGGATGCTTCAAATGGGACTCTACTTCGAAGACCAGGTCAATGACCTGGATTTGATTGCTGATTCCACGGCCATTATGAAGGCCGCTGATTCTGCGGTGTTCTATTTGGCGAAAGCTAAAGATCTGATTACGGACAAGGAGCTAAAGAAAAACGACGATTACTACCAGTCGTTTTTCAGAAGGGATCTAAGGACAGGTGATTTCGGAATAAAACTGTCCGACGTGCATCTAGATATAGAAAAGAAACTGCAAAGCCTGAGAACGATCTCAGAGCATGGCAAGGATATTTTTAAGAACCTTTATAAGACCAGTAGTCTGAATGATTTCTCATATAAGGCTTATTCTGGCTTTACCAAAAGATATGCATCCATTCAGGAGTTTTACCTGATGGCCGAAGAGGGGCAAATGGATACCCTGCAGCTTATGATGGATAATGAGGATGTACTAAAAGATGCTTTTCAGGATGTGCGACGTGCGGTGAGCCAAATCGGTAAAAAAGGATATAGCCCGGAACTGGAGTTTCAGCCCATCGAAGTGTACGGCAAAGATGGACTGACCGGGGTAGATTTCTTTCAAAATGACGTACTGGCCTGGGAGTATGGAGAGTGGGCGTTTCAGGTGTATTCTGAGATTAAGGAGCATATTGGCAGTCTAAAGGAAGATTTGGTGGCTTTTGATAAGCAACTAAAGGCGGAAAACGAGCTGCTCAAAGGTCTTGAGATCACTCCTTTTGAAAACATAACCCATGAGATAGAATACTCTATTGAGGATCGGTTGAAGTCGCTTGAGGAAAATCCATTGCCTCTGACCCTGTTTACCATCCTGATCAAAAAGAACGAGTACGACTTCATTACCAAATCCTCTCTCAATCCAAGGATAGGTGACGAAGATGATGTCGACTATCAACTGGCTATCACGGACAGCCTCGTACATATCATCGGAGAGATCGAAAAAGATGTGGCGCTGCTACAGGACGATTATATCACTGATGGAAAAAGAAAATACTCCAATCTGATCGATGGCGAATACGGAGGAGACTTTGGTTTGATCAAATTCCGTCAGGGATACGAGGCATTCCTGTCCAAGTCAAGAGATAAGTGGCTTGAAAAGAACGCCTATTTTACCGCAAAGAGCCAATGGGGAGTAAGCACTGACGGTATGGATTCCGTCTATTTAACTCCTAATTTGGACAGCACCTATGCGTTGAATAAGTCGGACTATTTTACCGTGGCTACTATGAAGGATGAAGAGTCCAACACCTATGTAATCGGGGTAGACTTCAAGGCCGGGGGCAAGGGCTTCATGGCGATGGTCTCCAACGCCCGTGTCATACAATGGAAGGAGAGTTTTGAATTGGGTGATTTTAGTTTCAATGACAGCACTCAGCTGATCTCCGGTAAATTTGTTCCTGCACAAAGTGGCAATGTCTGTGCTTACTTGTACTCCAGTGCCCAGGTCGGAGATAAAGGAAATTTTGTGATCGCCAATGCCGAAAACGTGGGCCAGATCGCATGGTCCAATCCTCTGGCTGTAAAAAACGAACCTGTGGATGTGAAGTTTAACGAACTGGTGAAAGAGACGGTGCTCTACATGATCACCGAGGAGGATATGGAAAATATGGTGGCCGGTGATGTGGCTTATTATGTAATCGACAGAAGTGGAAAGATCAGGTAAGGTTCAGAAAGTGAAAAATACAATCATGGCGCTTTTTTTGGGAAGCGCCTTTTTTGCGTGTGTGGGTGATGTGGGAAGCATACTGCTCACCGATCATGCCAACAGGCTCTTGAGTTCAGATTCCATCAAGTTTTGGACGAGAATTTCCCGATTAGAAAATGGTAGTGAGATTGATCTGAGTGCATGCTCGGAGCACCAAGGTTTTGCCTTTGGAACTCTGGCCAATGCGGCGGATACAGTGTATCGTTTGGTGCAGCTTTATGATTGTGAAGATGCTGACACTCTGGTACTCTACAAGGCGGTCTATGATGTGCAAGGCAATATCGACGATGAATTTACTAACGAGCTTCTGTTCACGCATGATGAGGATTCCGTACAGTCTATTCAGGTGCTCGATCTGACGTCCCGTTATCTCAGGGTCACATACGAAGAAGAAGGAACCTCGGTGGAGGAGGTTTTCACTTTTGACTTTGAGTAGGATTCTCGGAGTTTCCCTCTAATTTTACATATCACTAAAGCATTTCCTGCGTAGGTACACTTATGCACTACTACAATACTATAATCGATACGATCGGCGATACCCCGCTGGTCAAGCTCAATAGCCTCAACAAAGGGATCAAAGGCACCATATTGGTTAAGCTGGAGTACTTCAATCCCGGCAACTCCATGAAGGACCGAATGGCTCTCAAAATGATCGAGGATGCGGAGAAAAAAGGAATTTTGAAGCCCGGTGGCACAATCATAGAAGGTACCTCAGGAAATACCGGTATGGGCTTGGCACTAGCGGCCATCTCAAAAGGCTACAAGTGTATATTTACCCTGGCAGATAAGCAAAGTCCGGAGAAGATCGATATACTGCGTGCCGTGGGGGCTGAGGTGCATGTATGTCCGACCAACGTGGAACCCACTGATCCCAGATCATACTACTCGGTTGCGAAGAAATTGAATGCGGAAATCCCCAATTCATTTTACCCTAATCAATACGATAACCTATCCAACACTATTGCTCATTATGAGACGACCGGACCGGAGATCTGGCGTGACACTGAGGGCAAAATCACCCACTATGCAGCCGGGGTGGGTACTGGTGGTTCTATGTGTGGCGTGGCGAAGTATCTGAAAGAGCAAAACCCAGATATTGTCACTGTGGGGATCGATACTTACGGATCTGTTTTTAAGAAATACAAAGAGACCGGCAAGTTTGACGAAAATGAGGTGTACCCGTATCTGACAGAGGGAATAGGTGAAGACATCCTGCCCAAAAACGTGGACTTTGATTTGATCGACACTTTCGTGAAAGTCACTGACAAGGACGGTGCGGTGATGACCCGCAGACTGGCCAGGGAAGAGGGGATGTTTGTAGGTTGGTCTTGTGGCTCGGCAGTGTTTGGTGCACTGGAGTATGCACGGGAAAACCTGAAAGAAGATGACGTGATGGTGATCATCATGCCGGATCATGGCACCCGATACCTTGGTAAAATCTACAACGACAACTGGATGCATGATCATGGGTTTACCGAGTCGGGCAACTTTGCCACAGCCCGGGATATCGTCGCGACACGCAACGGCCAATTGTCTTTGTTCACTCTCGACAGCTCCTTGAAAATCGGTGAGGCCATCAGGAAAATGAACGACCAGGGTATTGATCAGGCCCCGGTAATAGATGGGGATAAGTTCGTGGGAAGTATTTCTGATAATAAAATACTGAAGTCTCTCATTGATCAGCCATCTCTTACGGACAAGCCTGTGAGTGAAATCATGGATTCCTCGTTTTCGTTCATAGCTCTTGATACCACGGTGGATGTGATGAGTACCCGGCTAAACAAGGACTGCAAGGCTTTGCTCGTACGAGATGATGATGATCAGGTACACATCATCACCCAGTCCGATCTGTTGGTTTCATTGACTAAATGACCTAGTTTTAAAGCAAGTACTATTTATTGAAGTTTTTTAAGCTGAATTATACCACTGTATTCTCCTTTGTAGGAGGTACAGAGGAGGAGTTACAAAAAACAATAATTCAGCTTGAGTATTTTTACTAAAATCCAATGAAACACCTGATCCCAGCTATTCTCTTAGGTCTGCTTTTGCTGCAATGCCAGCCTGCTTCTCAATTCGAATCGTCCAACATCTCCATTGCCAGAAAATACATTGAGGCGATAGAAAAGCAGGATTATGATTTGTTGGATTCCTTAACCCGCGATGATTTCTATGTGGTGGGGCCGTCGATTGAAGACACTGCCAGTAAAGAACAGATCATCCGAAAATGGAAACGAAACGCCAACAAAGAAATCGACAGCATCCGCTTTAGGGGCTCCAGAATATCTCATTTGACCATACCGTCTAAAACAGAATTTGGTGATTGGATCGGGGAGTGGTCTGTTGTCTTTGTCTATTACAAAGGACTGAAAGAGCCGGTTCGGCTATTCGCTAACACCAACTATCTGATAGTGGATGGAAAACTCGTCAAGGGACTGTCCTTTTACAATGAAGCCGACCTTTTAGGACAGAAATCCTACATCTACACCAAGGAGATGATCCAAGCATTAGCGGACTCTTTGGAGGCAGTAGATTAAACGTAACTGTTTAGGTGGATCAATAGAGTCATTTAGCTACGGCCTTCGACTTTCTTTACCAATCAGCAACGATTAGGAGAATCCCTTATAGTAGCCGTTTTGCCCATTTTCTTAAATCGATAGGTAATCATTGGAAATTGGCCTTGTGGGGCTTTTTGGGTGCCTGTTCTTCCAAAGAATAGATCTAATTTCATGATAAATCAATCACGATCACTATCATGAACTTAAGCAAAAACCAAACGAACGCAGCACAATACCTTGTGGACCATCTAACTGACCTGGAGCAGACGATTACCAATCATCATACTTCGACTTATTCAAAAAAATACCTCATTTACAGAGAAGGAATCTTGTCTTTCGGTACCGACAATTTCGATGATGTAAAGAAGTTATTGCAAAATAGAGAAGTGCGATATACCTTCAAACCAAATCAGGCTACAAAGGCCAATTTTCGCGACAACTAATCAAGGGAGAGGGGTACATCAGTACCCCACCAACTCGGGAAAAAAATCGTTGTAATAGTTGAAGAGTGAAACCAGATCCTCGCGGCTTTTTACATTGATTTTATTCTCCTTGATAAATTGGGCGATTTCATTTTGAAATTCTGAGTCAAAGACAGCAATCATTTCTTTCTTGGATTCTCCTAAGGAAAAGATCTGATCGTTTTTGTAGATGAAGAAGGGAGGGTAAGTATCGTCTTCATATTCGTTGAATTTAAGGCCTTCTCTAAAAAGAAGGGGTAATGTGCCATCCACCAACGCCTGGAAAAGAAGGGGTTTATTGTTGAGACCGAAGTTGCCTGAATAAAAGATTTCTTGTTGGCCATTCGTTGCGATCTGCATTACCTTTTCTACCTTGGACGCCGGTAGGAAAGACATGTTCTTACCCTCTTTGATCAGCACATTGTTTTTCTCCAGATCTACTTTGATGTCCCCGGTGATCATCTCTCCAAAGGATAGCACGAATCCAGGCTTTTGAGGTGAGCCCAATACTGAAAGGGCAATACATATGAGTAGCAATCCTAGTGATAGGGTTCTTTTCATAGCTTCGGAACATGTTTGAGCTACAAACCAACGTAGATCAGCAGGAAAAGAAAGAACGGGTTGGAGGGTTTAAAGATTAAATAATCCGAATGCGGGTGATAGGGCTAATATTTGATATCCATTTAAAAAGAATATAACACTGACGTAACAACCGAAAATCAGGCTACTAATTCGATCCGGTTGCCCTCCGGGTCGGCAATTACGCTCTCATAATATCCGTCTCCGGTGGTTCGGGGCTCACCAAGTATACTCATGCCCTTAGCCCTCAATTGCTCGGTCATTTGATCAACCTTTTCTTGGCTGCCTAGGGAGAAAGCCAGATGGGTAATGCCGATTTTCTCACCATCATCATTTGTTCCCTCTATATTAGGTCGATGCATGAGTTCGATCCGTGCTCCTCCATCTGGGGAGGAAAGAAAATAAGAGGAGAAGTTCTTGTTGGGATTGTGGTAGCGGTTGTTGGATTCCAGGTTAAAAGTATTGCAGTAAAAGTCCCGCATGTTTTCCAGGTCATGAACCCAGATGGCAATGTGCTCGATTTTCATTCAACTAAAATAGCACCGCTGATTTACTTATTTCTATTATAAATCACTAGAGCCGCTCCAATAATCACAAAATTCTTCATGATGTATTGTCCGACAATACTGAACCCCAGCGGAGGGTTGGTGAAAACCATTTCAGGAAAGATGAACATGGGAGTGAGGGTGCCCAGCATGTGCAGAAGCAGTGCCCAGATGATAAATTTTGATTTGATGCCTGACATCAAAAACAGGCCCAGCCCCACTTCCCATAGGGCTAGGAATAGTAGAAGATATGCCTTGTCGATGAGGTGAAAGGAAATAACACTCAGGGTGTCGGCGGCCAGATCCTCTGCAGGACTCATGTTTGGGAAGAACTTCAGTGCTCCAAACCAAACATAAATCAATCCTATAGAAAATCTCAAGAACCAGAGTCCGTATCGGTCCGAGGCGTTCGCCAGACCAAAATCTATCCTGTGTGTTATTTCCTTTACGCTCATGACTAATCTTATTTCATGGTGACTTGGTCACCGTCTTCTCCAATAAGTTTCAAATACTTTTTCCAGATATCTCTGGCTACATTTCTACCCAGGTTCAAGCCCTCTATATTGTCCGCCTGGATGTGATAGCCACCCATCACGCGAGAGATGCCGGCCATTTCCCCAGCCTTGGTGAAAGTAGGAAAACGTAGGGTCACTGTATCTCCGAGGTTGTTGGGCTCGGTCATGATGCCTGGCACAAGATCCACTGAGGTTTCGAACCGATCACTACCCGTGAATAGCTTAAGCGCTTCGGCACATCCACCGCTGATGGTACTGTGACCGGATACGTAGCTAGGGAATGGAGGGCACAAGAAGGTATTGGGAGAGTAGGGTCTCCACATTTGACCTTTCATCTTGGTCATCCCGACCTCCGGGCCTCCCCAGGCTTTGATCACTTGATCCTGGTAGTAGTCATGCACAAGCGCATAAGGACGAGCAAAATCGTAATGCATTTTTGAATCCCAGCAGGCAATAAAGCCATCCATCGCTACTGCCTCTATGTAGAAATACATTTTTACGTCTTCGTCCAATGTATGATTGTCTCTGAGCGAAACGTTTTGAGCAAAAATCAGCCAGTGGCCTGCTTGCTGTACGGACTTAGGTCCGTCCCGCATAAATTCGACCAGAGCTCGGTCTTCATCAGAGAGGTTGGCCTGGAGGTCAATGACCTCTTTGACTTCTATTTCCAGCTGTTTCGAACCTACCATCGGTGGAGGGCCGGGTCTGTATTGACTGGATGAATCCAAAAGGAGCGGTTTTACCTTTTGCCAGTAGGGGGTTAGGCAGCTAGGGGCAAATTCCCCGCCTTTTCCGTCGGAGAAGTATTTAGGTTGCCAGCGGTTGATTTCTACATTTTCATCAGGAGAGTTAACCGGCTGGTACATCGTGTAGTCATAATAGGGCTTTCCATCCATGGAAAGTTCGCCGTATTGATTGGAGCCGTCATTTTTTCTTGCTTCTATCACTGCCTTGGCGGCAAGGTTTCCAATCCCTGCGGGAGTCGTAGGATCCATTGACAGATCATTGGGGTCTAACCCAAGCGAAATCATGGTTTCTTTAAACAGTGTAGAATCTGAGTAATAATATTCGGACATAGCTCGGTACGCAGCATAGCTAATGGCAATTTCTTTGTTTTTTGTGTTTTGCTCTTCAGCAGGACGTCGATCCACTCCCGATAGATAGACAGGAGATGCTTTTTCGTCATAGCGTGTCCAGGCGTCAAACACCGCCGTGAATATCAGACCAAGGAATCTACTTGTGATGGTAGGACGCGGCTTAAACATGTCCGTGTCATTGGCAGTAGCTTCCAGGGCGATTTCCCCCCATTTGTAGGCCACATTGTCTTTCCCTTTTGGATTGTAGTCAGACTCCATCGTTGAGTTACAGGCAAAAAACAACAGTAGGGCAATTGATAAAAGGCTTATTGTTCTGGTATTGTTCATTTTTTTCATACTTGTTCTCTAGTTATTCGCGGTAAGGGTTCATAGTCCGATGAAACAAACAGGTTCAACTTCCTTCGAAATTGAACCTGTGAGGCGGCTTGCTAATTCCGCTATGGGTATTGACTGTTTCTGTTTTAATTCTAACTTTTCTCAAGATTAGCAAAAAGCTCTTTTCCAAAACCGAGGAATTGATGAAATGGCTAACTTCGTTGACGAAACCGCTAAATGAATTGATCAAATGAATTGCCTGATAGTCGATGATGACCCATTGGTGTGCGACCTGCTCCAGCACTTTTGCTCCAAGGTGGAAGCCATATCGTCCGTGACTACCACCAATGACGGTTTTGAATCAGTCAATTTGATCAGTCAGGGTTCATATGATTTGATACTGCTGGACTATGACCTGCCTGACATTACCGGTAAGGAGATTTTACAAGTTGTTCCCGGTAGTACAGCGGTGATAATGATCACAGCGAACAAGGAATTTGGCTCTGACTCATACAACTACATTCAGGTAGTGGACTACCTGGTGAAGCCCGTGGACTTTCCTCGTTTTGTCAAGGCTATTGCCAAGGTACGAGAGCGAAACAGCCAACCGGAACAAAAAAACGAGACACTTTTCATCAAGGATGGAAATGATCTGGTCAAGGTGGATTTAAAAGAAGTGAAGTACGTCAAATCAGCTGCCAACTATGTGGAGGTCATCCAGCAGGACAAAAAGATCATGAGTCTGATGAAGATGAAAGACCTGGAACAAAGTCTACCGGATTATTTCCAAAGAGTGCATAGATCCTACATTGTGAATGTGAATCATATCGACAAAATCTCAAAGGGCGATGTGGTGATAGGAGATGAGGAGATATCGATCAGTAGCACCTACGAAAAGGATTTGCTAAGCAAGATCAACTTCTTGAAATAGTCATTTTCTCAGTTCTGAAAAAGCACTGGTAATACCTCAACTGATTCAGTATTTCTTTCACATCTTCTTCGGAGATCTTGTCAAATTCCTTTTCAAATGAGGGGCGAAGGGATTCCAGTTTGAGTGAATTGATATGAGTAACAATCTTGTGTTTGATCGCTTTCCACTCATCCTCTTTTTTAAGATCAGCGATTCGACTTTCATATTTGGAAAACTCAATCAACAAAATATCCAGGTAGTTGGTGATCTTCTGAGTCTCATTGTCATACTGATGATAGATGTCTTTCATCACCGGCGGCTGCCATTCTTTATTGCCCAACAGGGTATAAATGAGCGATTGGGGCTCCTCTCCGTCAAAAGGCTTTTGCAGATAATGCGCACCCAAATCAGGCAATTCCAATCGATCGAAAGCAGAGATGCAGACAAACGGAATGGAACCGTGATCATTCATGAGTTTTCGTATATCCTGAACGATAGAGTGATCTTCGATCATTAGGTCAGAGATGACCAGATCGATTCCATGGCTTATTTGTTCGATCAGATCTTGCAACTTGCTTGTTTGTATTACTTCGATCTGCTCGTTTTCAAGCAGACTTTTCACCAGGAGCTGGGCAGAAGGGTCATCTTCGAGGTGTATGACTTTGTAACGACCGTTGAACAAAGGCCAGTTTTGTTTACTTACCACCTCTTTTGAATCAACCTGTTTTTCATTTGAAACAGTGGCAGGCAAATGCACGGTAAACTCCGAACCCTGACCCCATTGAGATTCGATATGTAAGCTGCCTCCAAAAAGCCCGACCAGGTGCCTGACAATAGACAAACCCAACCCAAATCCTTCCGCCTGGTTTAATGACGAATCCTCTCGGAAGAATCGTATCTTGATTTTTTCGAGGTTATCGGGTTGGATGCCAATGCCTGTATCACTGACTGATATTTTAATTTGACCTTGTTCATCTATGCTTGTCGACAAAACGACTTTCCCTTTTTCGGTAAACTTTAGCGCATTGACGGTGAGGTTTGTGACGATTTGTGAAAGCCTCAGCGGATCAGACAGGTATTTGTTTTTGCGTAAGGTGGCGTCTATTTCCAGTTCAAACTGCAGACCTTTTTGGATAGCATCAAAGTGATAGCTCGCATGGATGTCTTCGAGCACTTGTGCCAGATCACAAGGTGCGTACTTAATTTCCAGTTTGCCTTCTATGAGTTTTTGATGGTCGAGTATGTCGTACATCAGGCCCGATAGAGAAGTAGAACTCCTTTTTAGTGCTTCGATGATGGGTTTCTGTTGATCCGTGGGTTCGTTTTTGCTTAGCAGATCGGTTAGTCCTGAGATGGCATTGAGCGGGGTGCGAAGCTCGTGGCTCATGTTTTGAAGAAATTCGTCTTTTTCCCGTACGGCTTGTTGTTCTTTATTTATGGAGGCTTGTAGGTCCCCTAGCTGTCGATCAATGGTTTCACGCATCTTTCGAAACGAACGAGCCAAAACACCGATTTCATCATTTCGCTTCTCTTGAACTTTGAGCTCCTCAGGCAGTTTTTCTTCACTTTCATAATTTCTAAGTGCCGAGGTAATGACCTGAATTCTGCTGGAAAAATACCGCGTAAATATTATGGCCAGAATCAATGCGATTGCACATAAAGCAATTACCCAAAGGATACTTTTCTGTTGTACGGTGCGACTGCTCTGATACACCTGGCTTTTCTCAATAATGGAAACCAGATAGATAAGTTTTTGATCGTAATAATAGGGCAGGGGAGTCCTGTATGCGATGGCGGAAGAGCCCTGCTGATCCACTATGTCAGGATACACCTCCTCATGAAATAAACTGTCATGAATACTAAAATCAAACTCGGTCAGAAACGAGTGTCCTGTGTTTAGTTGCTGACCAAAGCAAACGTTCATATTCGGGGCAAACAGAAATTGATCTTGACTATCCACCAATACCAGTCTGATGTGCTCACCCATGATCTGCCTGAGCTCCTCATAAAAGGCATTGAGGTCTACATTCAGCATAAGAATGTACTTCATCTCATCATTATTATCATAGATGGCCATGCCGGCCCTGAGTGTCGGGATAATAGGCAGGCTCACCCGACCGTATTCTTCGTTGAGATTGATAGACGAAAAATAAAATTCTCCTTTTTTTAAGCGAATGCTTTCTTTGAAGTAATCCCTGCTTCCTTTTTCCTGGAGTCTTTCTTTTTTGGTTTTAATTACTTGCCCTTCGATTTTGTCGAACCGAATAATTTCCTGCCCAGTCGTATCTGCATTGATAAGCCGTATCTGGTAGTAGGATTTGTTTTTCTTCAATACGGACGAAACCAACTGCTCGATTTGGAATTGCTCCAGGCTCTTCGGGTTTTTGACATAGGCCTCTACGATTGGGTTGTCTGATAGCAGGTCGATATCCCTTGAGACTTCATCCAGAAAGGAGTAAAATGCCTGTTGTGCTAAATCAGCTGTATGCTTGATCTGTTCCTGGCTCTGTCGCACGATGACCCTGGACGATTCCCGATACACCAGATACCCTGAAATCAATATGGTGGCCACAAGGAGAAAAATAAAGAATAGCGCAAAACGGGTAGCTACCGAATTCCATATGTTGACCTTGTCTTG